>DAOUCM010000264.1:0-21382 GCA_034431895.1 Anaerolineales bacterium | reverse complement strand
ATTCCAGAGCATGTCATCGAGCGATCGGGCCTTCCGATGCAAATGCGCCTATTTGAGCCAAGAGAGTTTTACACGGTTACAGAAGTTGTCGGGGAAGACGGCTAACACGCCCTTGCCTGTGGCGCCGCTCCGTTGTGTCTGGCGGCGCAGGTGAAACGCAGACCGGATGATTCGACTTGACGCCTTATCCTTTGGCTATCCACGCGCGGCGCTCATTTTCGAGCGCTTCGATTGGCACGTGCAGCGCGGCGAGACGTGGGCAGTGTTGGGCGCTTCGGGCTGTGGCAAGACCACCCTGCTTACCCTGCTGGCCGGTTTGTTGTTCCCGACCGGCGGGCAAATTTTGATCGAGGGCCAGCCGTTGACGCGCCCCCGCCCGCGCACCGGGCTGATCTTGCAAGACTATGGCCTTCTGCCCTGGGCCACGGTGCGCCAGAACGCCGAATTGGGGTTCAAGGTGCGCAATTTCTACGGCGCAGACGGAATCCATGCGCCGCAGGATTATCGTCCTGAACGGGATGTGACTCCCTGGCTGGAACGGTTGGGGATTGCCGAAGTCGCCAACCAATACCCCTCCCAAATCTCCGGCGGACAGCGCCAACGCACGGCTATCGCCCGTACCCTGGCCTTGCAGCCCGACCTGCTGTTGATGGACGAGCCTTTTGCCTCGCTGGATGCGGTCATCCGTGAAGATTTACAGAATCTCACCCTGGATTTGTGCGTCGAGAATGGCATCACCCTCATTCTCGTGACGCATAACATTGAAGAAGCCGCGGCCATGGGCAAGAAGATTTTGCTCTTGGGCGAGCCGCCCAACCGTGAGGCGCATGTCTTCCAGAATCCACAGGCCGGGCAAGGGCTGTATCGCCAAAACGCTGCTTACCATGCGCTGTGCCAAACCTTGCGCCAGGCCCTCGACAGCCAACGCTCTGTCCATTCTCCATACGTGAACGAGAAAGGGCGCAGATGAGAAGGCGTGATGTGCTGTTGGCTGGCTTGAGCCTGCTGGCGCTGTGGCAGGCAGCCGCTATGCTGGTGAACCGTCCTATCCTGCCTGCGCCGTTGCTGGTGCTGGAGGTTTTCTTCCGTGAACTGCGCGGCGACTTGCCTCTCCATTTCCTGGCCAGCCTGTGGCGCGTGGCAGCCGGGATGCTACTCTCGGTGGCGATGGCGGTGCCGGCTGGGTTGGCCATTGGCGGCTCCAAGCCGTTGAACCGCCTCTTTTCCCCGCTCATCTACCTGCTGTATCCCATTCCCAAGGTGGTTTTCGTGCCGGTGGTGTTGCTCTTCTTGGGCGTGGGCGACCTGGCGAAGATCGTGGTCATCTTCCTGATTTTGTTTTTCCAGATTGTCGTGTTGGTGCGCGACCAGGCTGCCGGCTTGCCGCCCCAACTCTTGCAAAGTCTGCGCAGCCTGGGGGCCGGGCGGCGGGCGTTGTTCCGTTTCGTGTACCTGCCTGCCAGTTTGCCGGCCATTTTGACCGCCTTGCGGCAGTCCATTGGCACGGCCGTGGCGGTGCTGTACATTGCCGAGTTGTTTGCTACCCGCAAGGGACTGGGCTATTACATCTACTACAATGGCAGCACCCTGCTCGATTATCCTGCCATGTATGCGGGCGTGCTGGCTATGTCGCTGTTGGGATTGGGGATGTACTTTGCGGTGGACTGGCTGGAGAGGAAAGTTTGTCGTTGGAAGTTCGTCGTGTAGCAGGGAACGACCTGCTGCGCTCGATTTACTGCCGCCTGCCAGCAGTGCAATAGCATCCCCTTGGGGGACTGCTGGCGCAACCATCGACTCTTTTGGGGGATCAGGCGCGGCGTGAGAGTAGGCCACCCTCCATTCAACGGGGGCAGGTTGCGGGTCGTATGAGGCGCAAACGTCCAAATTGTGTGAAAATTGCGTGTAGAATTGCATACAATTGCATTGCAGCCGTTGTACTTGACCGTCCTTTTCGGTATGATTAGGGTGCGAGAGTCTGTAAGAATAGGATGAATGCTATGAATAGTCACAAGAGGCCGCGCGAAAAAGGCCAAAGCATGGTGGAATTTGCGCTGGTTGCTATTTTGCTGGCGCTGCTGGTGGCGGGCATTGCCGAGTATGGCACCCTGCTGAACGACTATCTCAATTTGGTGGACGCCTCGCGCGAGGCAGTGCGCTATTCTTCCAGTTTCGACCCGTTTGCTGGCTCGGCGTCCGAATGGGAGGAGAACCCACAGTTTTATGAGGATACCATCCGGTTGACCCACGAGGTGTTGGCGCCGTTGACTCTGCACGCCGAAGATGGCGATGACATTATTGTTTCGTTCTTTACGGTCGGCGATGGCCTTTATGTCCGCTACCCCAATGAGACCGGTTATCGCTGGTCCTCGACACAGACTTCCAAGTTTACGCCTGCGATGATTCAAGCGCGTTTGCAAAGCGGCGCGCCGCCGGCCGGCGTGCTGCTGGTGGAGATTTTCTATCATTATCATCAGCGCTTGCGCATGCCGGCGTTCACGGCATTGGTCGGAGACCCAATCGAGGTGTACGCTTATGCGATGATGCCGCTGGCGGCTGCCAAGCCCGAAGATACCCCTGTTCCTTGAGAAATTGCCTATGAAACCTCTTTTTTCTCGTATCAAAAATTACTGTGGACGCGGCCTGCGTTTTTGGCGCACGGCTGGGCGTTCGGAGCGCGGACAGGTGTTGGTGGTGGTCACCATTGCTATGCTGGCGTTGGTGGCTTTCGTTGGCCTGACGGTGGACGTAGGTTTGTTGTATGTCGAGCATGGCAAACTACGGCGCGCCGTGGACGCTGCCGCCCTGGCCGCTTCGGCAGAGTTCCGCAAGGGGTATCATTATCCGGGCCAGGAACATACCAACCTGGTGAACGCAGCGCGGGAATTCTTGAAATTGAACGGTTATGACCCCGACGATGCAAAGCATCCTTATACTCCCCGCGTGGAAACGTGCGAATCGGCGCTGGCGGCGAACGATGAGACTGTAATACACATCCTTGATTGTAACAGCGGCACCAAGCGCAAAAAGGTGTGGGTGGAAGCCTCGACGGTGATGGAAACCTCTTTCTTGCAGGTCATCGGCATCCGCGAAGTGCCTTTGCGCGCCGAAGCGGTTTCGGAAGCCGCCTCGCTGGACGTGGTGCTGGCGATAGACACGTCCGAATCCATGACCTGGGATGCCGAACCGCTCACGCCGATGCGCGATCCCGCGCAGTGCAACCTGGTCAATGAGTGCCATCCCTTCCGCGAGGTCAAGGAGGCGGCCAAGGCTTTCGTGGACCAGTTGTTCTTCCCCTACGACCGCGTTTCTATCGTCACCTTCGACCAGACCGCGCGTTACGTGCTGCACTTCAGCGACGACGAGAGCAAGAACAATGCCAACTATATCAAGGGCGTCATCCAGAATCTGACCGTCTTTTCGCCAGAGGTGTGCCCCTCCGCGGGCGGCGGCCCCTGCCGAGAGTATGAACGTTACACAGACGATCCCACAGACGGCGACGGCCATGGGGACGGTGATGGCGATTGGTCAGATGAGTTGATCATTGACCAAGATGGAAACGGCTTCGGTGATACCTACCTGGACTTCCGCTGTCCTGAGTTGAGCGGCTACGGCGCCTCGTATCCACCTAACGGCAATGCCTATCCCTGCGGTTCGACCAACATCGGCGCCGGGCTGCGTTTTGCTGGCAATGAGTTTGGCGGCGCCACCACCGCCAACCCGCCGCCCGACCCGCCCATCACCATCCGCACCGACTCGCTGTGGGCGGTCATCCTGTTGAGCGACGGCGCGGCCAACTCCTCCTATGGCATCGAAGATTACTGCGTGAGCGACCAGAACCCCATCTGCCGCGACAAGTGGGCCGATACCCGCCATTGTCATCCCAGTTCGACCAATTACCTCACGTGCCTGGCGCGCGGCGGCGTAAGCGATGCGGCTTCTTACGATGTGATGGATTTTGCCATGGATATGGCCGATTTCATCTTCGATGGCCAGCAGGCACTCATCTTCACCATTGGCCTCGGGCCGGATGTACTGCGTAAAGCCGGCCTGGAATTTGCCTGCAATCCGGAGAGCCCCGACTACAACCCAACCGATTGCGCGCGCGGTGACAATGGTGAGCATTTCTTGACCTATGCCGCCGACCCGGATGGCGACGAGACGCCCGCCGGCGGCGAGTATTATTATGCGCCTACGGGCGACCAACTGCGCCAAATCTTCCTGGATATCGCTAAAAAACTGGCTACCCGCCTGACGCAATAAGGAAGGATGGAGACCTCGATGAAAAAAGCACGCTCAACTTCCCTTTCCAGGCTGCCGGTGCGTTCGCAGGCTTCTGGTCAGCGCTCGCAGGCCTTGTTGGAGTTTGCGCTCGTCCTGCCGCTGTTGTTGATGCTGTTATTCGGCATCATGGATACGGCGTTGATTTTTCAGTCCTGGTTGACGGTAGAGAACATCGCCCGTTTGTCGGTGCGCTACGCTGTCACCGGCCAGTACGATACCACCTATTGTGTGGATTCGGAAGCCGATGCCGATTTAGACGCTTGCGCAGGCGAGAATTACATTCAAGAGCAAAATGAGGCTCGTTTACAGACCATCATTAACAATCCCAACGGCTATGCTTATCGTCAGGCGTATGTCCTGTTTCGCAACCCAGATGCCGTAGATTTTGGTTCTGACAATTTGTTCGACGATGAAAACGAGATTGGCTATTTCCGTGTAACGGTATGTTCCAGCCGCGACGCCAACGGGGACGGCGACCACACGAATGATTTTACTTTTTACGCTCCCACTCGCAATGAATATGCTCGCTGCACGCCAGGCGATGACCCCGGCGATCCCGGCGACCGTATCGTCATTGCGGTGGATTTTGCCCACCCGCTCTTGACGCCTTTCCTGAACCAGGTCTGGCCGTCCCTTCACTTGTTTGCCTACCGCCAGGGCGTGGTGGAGATGTTCCGCGTGCCGCGCGTCATTGCCCTACCGCCGTTGATTGGCGTGCCGACCTCTACGCCTTCCAACACGCCTCTGCCTACTGCCACGCCTACCAACACCCCCACGGCTACCTTTACTTCTACGGCGTTGCCCATTTACATTGCCATCGTTAGCCCGGATCCGGATGGGCAGGTCATTACGGCGGTGAATCAGACGCCCTTCGAGGCCATTGCTTACAATCCGCCTTACGGTACGAATAACGGCAACGGCATCGCCAGCATCCGTTTTTGGTTCAGCGGCCCGTCCAGCATCCCTGCCCGCACCGAGGCGCAACTCAGGTATTGCGCCTTTGGCGGCAATGGCCCATGCAACTTCATTTCCTCCGTTTTGGATTACACCACCCTGCTGAACGGCGAATATACCATGTATGCCCAAGCCACCGGCGTGGATGGGCGCACCTCGGTCATTGTTTCCAGGCGTTTCATCTTGCAATTGCCGCCTACTCCCACGCCCACTGTTACCAGTACCTTTACGTCCACGCCGCTGCCGAGTTGCAGCAACATTATCATCAACCAGACGCGCCTGTACGGCGACGATTTCCAGGTGCGCGTGCGCAACAACAACCTGGCAACCGCTTACCTGACCTCCTCGGTCATGACCTGGAGCTCGCCCTATTCGCCGCCGCTGTATTTCGACTACTTCTGGTTTGGACGCACCTATTACAACCCAAGCGGGAATATCACCACCTCGCCGGTTTCCTGGACGAGCAGCATGGGTGGCGTTCCCGATCCGCTGCCGGGCAGCGGCACAGAGATTCGCTGGACAGCCGACTTCAATCTTATGAGCCAGCCGTTCCATGGCAGTTACAGTGTCACGTTGACCTTCAATTTCCCGGGCTGGGGTGACTGCGTATTGTCATCTTCCATTTCGCGCTATACGCCCACGCCTACGCTTACGCGCACGCCTACCCGCACGCGCACGCCGACTCGCACGCCTACCATCACGCGCACGCCGACACGCACGCTCTCGCCCACCATCACGCGCACCCCGACGCGCACGGGTTCGCCCACCCGCACGCCGACGCGCACGCTCTCTCCCACCATCACGCGCACGCCGACGCGCACGCCGACGCGCACGCCCACACGCACGCCGACGCGCACGCCGACGCGCACGCCCACACGCACGCCGACCAATACCGTGCCGGCTACTTCGACCAGCACGCGCACGCCGACGCGCACGCCTACCAGGACACCCACCATCGGCGGCGGATAAACCCGTGTAATAGTAGAGCAAGTCTCAGATTTGCTCTACGGTTGCCGATAGACGAACTTGCAGGGCAAGTCTCAGGACTTGCCCTGTTGTTTCATGGAGAGGAGAAGTGATTATAATCGGATTCATAAAGGGACAAGAAAGATGCAATCTGTTTTGAACCGTCTCCGGCAGGTGCAGCGCAAGGGCATTCTGGTCGAGTCGCTGGTCTTCGTGGGGTTGTATATTGCGGTCTTGTGGCTGTTGACTCCCGATGCGCCCCTCCGTCCGCTGGTGGAAAACCTGGCCGTGCTGGCCTCTTCGTTGACGGGCGCGCTGCTCATTTTCTTCTCGCTGCCTGGCTTACCTGCCTCGGCCCGCCCGGCCTGGTCTTTACTAGGGCTGGCCTTGCTGGGCTTTCTGGCGGCTGATTTTGTCCGTACCTTCTACCTCTTCTTGCCGGTGGGCGAACTGCCGTTCTTCTCGCTGGCCGATGTGTTCAATTTAGCAGCCTACCTGCTGGCGGGGCTGGCTTTGTTTGCCTATCCCTTCGAGAGCCGCTATGCTCCCACGCGCTTCCGCTTCATCCTCGATGCGGTCATTGCCTGTGGGGTGGCGTTGACCTTGGGCTGGCTGTTGTTGGAACATGCGGCGTTTGGTTCACCTCTCAGCCGCCTGACGGCGCTCTCGCTGGCGGTCTATCCGTTGGCAGATTTGCTCTTGCTGATGATTCTCGTCAACCTGGCGCTGTCCGCTTCTATGCCGCGCATGACGGCTGCTTTCTTGGGCGCTGGGCTGGCTGCTTTTGCGTTGTCGGACTACGCTTACAGTTCGCTGGCGTTGCTGGGTTCCGTTCGCTCGGGCAGCCTGCTGAGCCTGGGCTGGGTGTGCGGCGCCTTGCTGATGGGGTTGGGAGCGGTGTTCGAGCGCGCCCAGGGCAGGCGCGTGACTGCTTTTGCGGGGGAAAATGCCGCATTGGGCGCGCAGATTCAAAAAGTTCTGCCGCTGGCGCTGGTGCTGGTCTTGTTTTGGTATGTGTTGTCTGATTGGAATTTGCGCGGCTCTTTCTCGCCTTTTGGGGTGTGGATGAGTCTGGCGCTGGGCGCCCTGCTGGTGGTGCGTTTAGGCATTCGCGCTGGGGAAGTCGAGTTGCAAAAGTATTGGCAATTGTTCCGCAATTTGGCGGATCCCGCCTTCATCTGCGATTCGAACGGTAGGGTGATCTTGGGCAACCCGGCCTTCGAGCGGCTGGGCGCTGCGTCTCAGGACGGCCAGACGTTGACGGCGCTGTTCGAGGGCGTGCCGCAGGACGGCTTGCGCTCTCTGCTGGAGGCAAAAGACGGCGGCGAGGCCAAAATCGAAGTGCGACTGCGCGCTTCGGGGGCTCCTTACCTTTTGTCGCTCAGCCGCCTGGTTACCGAAGACCGCCGCACGCTGGTGGCTGTCGCCGCTTATGACTTGAGCGAGCAAAAACGCCAACGAGACGCCATTCAGTCTGCCTATGATGAGTTGCAGGCTCTCCATCGGCAGTTGGAAGACTTGAACGCCAGTTTGGAAGAAATCGTTGCCCAACGCACCGCTCGTCTGCAGGAGGCTTACCGCCGCCTGGAGGAACAAAACCGCGCCTTGCAGGCCCTCGACCGCTTGAAGAGCGATTTCGTCTCGATGGTTTCGCACGAATTGCGCAATCCGCTCAACAATTTGGGCGGCGGCCTCGAATTGCTGCTGGCGCAGGAAAAAGGCCGAGGCCAAGAGAAAACCACATTGGCGCTGATGCAGGCCGAAGTCCAGAGATTGAGGCGCTTTGTCGAGACCATCCTGGATGTTTCGGCGCTGGAGGCCGGTCGTTTGGTTTTGCGCAATGCGCCGCTGTCGCTCGAGTCCGTCCTGGAGCGCGTCTTGCACAACTTGACGCTGCAAGATACCGACGGCCGCTTACAATTGCTCCTGCCGCCCGACTTGCCGGCGGTGTTGGCCGCGCCGGATGCCCTGGAGAGTGTGCTGGGCCATTTGCTGGACAATGCCTTGAAATATGCCTCGCAGGGACAGGTGCAAGTGTCTGCCGAAAGGCGCGGACGGCGCGTGCGCGTTTCGGTGCGGGACTTTGGGCCTGGCATCCCGGCCGAGAAGCGCGGCTTGCTCTTCGAGCGTTTCCAGCGCCTGGAGGCAAACGATTCTCAGGCGGTGTATGGCTACGGGTTGGGGTTATATCTCTCCAAGAAATTGTTGCAGGCTATGGGCAGCGACCTGTCCTTCGACGCGCCGCCAGAAGGCGGGGCGCGCTTTTTCTTTGACTTGAAGGTGGCGCCAAAATGAAGAAGATTTTGTTGATTGACGATGACCAGACTTTGTTACATTTGCTCGGCGAGTACTTGCGCGAGAGCGGCTTCGAGGTGTGCGGAGCGGCCAGGGGCGCAGCCGGGCTGCGCCTGGCTTTCAATGAACACCCTGACCTGGTGCTGCTCGATGTAATGCTGCCCGGCATGGACGGTTGGGAGGTGTGCGCGCGTCTGCGCGAGATGAGCGATATACCGGTCATCATGCTGACCGCCAAGACCAGCGAGGCCGACAAATTGCGCGGTTTTCGCCTGGGGGTAGACGATTACGTCACCAAGCCGTTCAGTTTTGCAGAATTGGCGGCGCGCATTCAGGCGGTGTTGGCGCGTGCGGCAGCTGGCGGCGCGAAGAGCGGTTATGTGGCTTATGGCGGCGTGAGGCTGGATACAGAAAAGTTCCAGGCTGCCTTCGACGGGAAGAGCCTGGATCTGACCCCGACTGAATATCGCCTGTTGGAGGCGTTGGTGCGGCGCGCGGGCAAGGTGGCCTCCGAGCAGGAACTGGTGCAGGAAGTATGGGGCCGCTATCGGTCAGAAGATACCGCTTTGGTGCGGCGGTATATTCTGATGTTGAGGAAGAAAATCGAGGCCGACCCGTCCAATCCGCAGCATATTTTGACGGTGCGCGGCTTTGGCTATCGGCTGGCTACCGGTCCCCTGCCGTCGCTGACCACTGATGAGCAGGGATGAACAAAGATAACCACAGTGGAGCGACCTGCGATGCGCTCCTTTTGCGCGTCGCCGAGATTGCAAAGGTTGACTGGATAGTATTGCGCTGTAATCCTAGCGAAACAGGTAGAATAAGATCGCAAGGATCAAGAACGGCGCGTAGGGAATGGGGGTAAAGGCCTGATAGCGTTTGCGCAGCGTCAGTGTTACGATGACCAGCAGGCTGGCGATTCCGCCGGCAAAGATGGTGAACAGCAGCCCGGCCAGGATGACCGGCCAGCCGAGCAGCAAGCCGGTGATGCCGCATAAGTTGACATCCCCAAACCCCAGTGCCACCTCCTCGATCTCCTCTCCGCGCCGTTTGGACATCCAGCGTGCAAAGACTTCTCCCAAGAAGTAGAAGATCAGCATTACGCCAAAGCCGAAAGCGCCGCCCAACAGCGTAGGCTTCCAACCGTGGGCATACCAGCCTGTTCCAAAGCCCAATAGCGCGCCTGTGATGCTGACCGGATGCAAGATGAGGCGATGTTCCATGTCAATCACGAAGACCACCCCCAGCCAGATCAGGAGAAGCAGCGCCAGCGGGTAGTTCAAGCGCGCGGGCGTGTTGAGCCACAGGTAAATTGATCCGCCCAGCATGACAGCCTGCGTAATCAGCGTCCGTTTGCTGCGTTTCCAGCCGCAGGCCGGGCAGCCGCGCAAGAGCAGGTAATCTTTCCACGGCAGGGCTTGGGCGCAGCGAGGGCAGAGCGGCTGGCTGAAACGGCGAGTGACGGGCAGCACGTCGACCAGGTAGTTGACCAGGTAGCCGGCCAGCCAACCAAGTGCAATTGGGAGGATGAGAAGAAAAATATTCATAGCCGTATGATAGCACATTCGTCCCTGGCAGGGAATCACCCATTCGGGAGTGTAAGCGGATTGTAATGTTCTTGGCGATTTTGCCAATCTGCCTTACAATTTCCCCTACAGGAGAACCACATGGAAAAATTCATCGTTACGGGTGGCGTTCCCCTGCGTGGGGAAGTCACCCCCTCCGGCAACAAGAATGCCAGCCTGCCCATTTTGGCTGCTTGCTTGCTCACAGACGAAAGCGTCATCTTGCACAATGTCCCGCAAATCAAAGATGTATTCGACATGCGCGACCTGTTGCTCAGCCTGGGAGCAGCAGTAGAAACGCTGGACGCCCATACCTGGCGCGTCACTGCGCGGCGCGTGCGATTTGCGGATTTGGATGCGGAACTCTGCCGCCGCATCCGCGCCTCCATCCTGCTGGCCGGCCCTATGCTGGCGCGTGCAGGCGCGCTGCAATTGCCTCCCCCCGGCGGAGACGTGATTGGCCGCCGGCGGCTGGATACGCATTTTCTGGCCCTCCAGGCCCTGGGCGCGCAGGTGCGTTACGACCGTCTCCTCGACTTGAAAGCCGAACGTTTGCACGGAGCGGACATTTTGCTGGACGAAGCCAGCGTCACTGCTACCGAGAATGCGCTCATGGCAGCCGTGACGGCGCCAGGCCGCACCACCATTCGCAACGCTGCCTCGGAGCCGCATGTGCAGGAATTGTGTCATTTTCTGAACCACATGGGGGCAGATATCCGCAACATTGGCTCGAACACGCTCCACGTCGAAGGCGTCTCGCGCTTGCATGGTACGGAATACACCATCGGCCCCGACCTGTTGGAGGTGGTCAGTTTCATTGGCGCGGCAGCCGTTACGCGCGGAAGCGTTCGCATTCGCCATGCCGGTGCAGCGCATCTCGAAATGATCTCCCAGGTTTTTCGCCGCATGGGGGTGACTTGGGAAGTGGATGGTGACGATCTGCTCGTGCCAGAAACGCAATCGCTGCGAATCGTTCCCGATATGGACGGCGCCGTACCGGAGGTCAAAACCAACGTCTGGCCGGCGTTTCCTACCGATTTGATCAGCATTGCCATCACGGTGGCTACGCAAGCCGCCGGCACCATCCTGTTCCACGACTGGATGTTTTCGGGGCGTATGTACTTTACCGACAAATTGGTGGGCATGGGGGCGCGCATCATCCTGTGTGATCCGTATCGTTGTATTGTCCAAGGCCCCAATACCTTGTATGGAGAAAACCTCGAAAGCCCCGATATTCGCGCCGGTATGGCCCTTTTGCTGGCTACCCTGACTGCCGAAGGACAGTCTACCATTCGCAACATCCGCCAGATTGATCGCGGCTATGAGCGTGTGGACGAAAAATTGCGCCGCCTGGGGGCAAACATCCAGCGCGTCCAGGAATGAACGGCGCAAAATGTGTTGTGTCTTGTAAACCCTATCTTGTTCTATCTAAAAAGGAGTTGAGTTTCTAATGAAAACCATGCAGTTACCCGGGCCCAAGGCCCAGGCGTTGATCGAGCGCGATCATGCCGTCATCTCCCCGTCTTATCCGCGCGGTTATCCCTTCGTCATGGACCATGGCAAAGGCACTGAAGTATGGGACGTGGACGGCAATCGCTTCCTCGATTTCATGGGCGGCATTGCCGTCGTCTCCACCGGCCATGCTCATCCGGCTGTCGTGAAAGCCATCCAACAGCAGGCCGAAAAGTTCATCCATATTTCGTCTGACTTCTATCACGAGAATTGGGTCAGGCTGGGCGAAAGATTGAACGAAATTGCCCCCTTCGAGGAAGCGGCGGTCTCGTTCATGACCAATTCCGGCACCGAGTCGGTAGAAACCGCCATCAAACTGGCGCGCTATCACACCGGCCGTATGAACTTCATCGGCTTCACCGGCGCTTTTCACGGGCGCACCATGGGCGCGGTGACGTTCACGGCTAGCAAGCCCACCTACCACAGCGGCTTCTACCCGCTGATGAACGGCGTCACTCATGCGCCTTATCCCAATCCCTACCGCCCCGTGCTGGAACGCCGCCCCGGCGAAGATTATGGCGAAACGGTGGTGCGTTATATCGAGGAGCAGATTCTCGGCCATATCCTGCCGCCCGATGAGGTAGCCGGCATCCTGGTCGAAAGCATTCAAGGCGAGGGCGGTTACATCATCCCGCCGCCGGGTTTCTATCCGGCTTTGCGCGCGCTGTGTAACAAACATGGCATTCTGCTTATCGTAGACGAAGTCCAATCGGGCATGGGGCGCACCGGCAAGTGGTGGGCGATCGAGCACTTTGGCGTCGAGCCCGATATCCTGACCGCCGCCAAGGGCATCGCTTCGGGGATGCCGCTGGGCGCTTGCGTGGCGCGTAAGTCGGTCATGGACTGGGAACGCGGCTCGCACGGCAACACCTATGGCGGCAATCCCCTGGCCTGTGCCGCCTCGCTGGCAACCATAGACTTGATCGAAAAGGAATATTTGCACAACGCTGCGACAGTCGGCGAATATGCCCTGGACGCCTTACACGAACTACAAGCCCGCCATCCTAGCATCGGCGACGTGCGCGGCAAAGGTCTGATGATTGGCGTCGAATTCGTCACCGATCGCCAGACCAAAGAACCAGCCAAAGCGTTGACCGAGCGTGTTGTGCAACTGGCCTTCGAGCGCGGCTTGCTGCTGCTCTCGTGCGGCAAATCGGTCATCCGCATTGCCCCGCCGTTGAGTATCTCTACAGGTGAAATAGACGAGGGCCTGACCATCTTTGCGGAGGCTCTGACGTTGGCTGAAAAGGAAGCCGGGCTGGCCTAGCGCTTCTTGCATGACCCTCGGCCTGCCTCCGTTATGGGCGGCTTTTCCCGCCTTTCGAGATTGACAGCCATCCCCTCTTCGAGTATGCTTACGTCTATCCGGGCAGGCCCGGCGCGGCGGAACGTTCCGAACCCCGCCAGGGCCGAGAGGCAGCAACGGTAAGGGATTGTCTCCGGGTGCCGCCGGTCGCCTGCCTGGATCTTGATGAAATAATGAAACGTCCCGAAGGTTCCTTTGCCTTCGGGACGTTCACTTTCCGAGAAGTCTCTCACTCGTTTTCGACCTTGACTAACACTGCCCGCGTTTCCAAGCGATGCCGGTAGGTGTTGCTGCTTTCATTGTACCCTACACAGGTCAGCAGTGTGACCCAGGCCTTCTCCTCATGTTGGAAAGGTGAAATGGCATTGGGCCGGATGACGCGGTTCGTGCGCACCTCGTAGATATATCGCTGCCCATAGGCGTGGACGATGACTTGGTCGCCCCAACGCAGTTTGGATAGCTCTGCAAACGGTCCTTTTTGACCGTCGGGCAGGGTGACGTGGGCGGTGAGAACGCTGTTGCCCTGCCAGGTGGGGAAAGCGGTGCCTTGTAGCCAGCCGGCCTGCTCCCATAGCCATTTCACATCCCAGCCGCTGTCGGTACGCGGCACGCCGACGATGGAGGTCTTCAGGCCTAGTTTGGGGATTTCCAGCCACAGGTCGCCGTATTGAGCGTATTGATAATCCAGCGGTTGTTTGGGCAACACGGTCACACGTCCGGGGGCAAAACCTGTTTCAGGCAGTTCGGCTTGCGTGCCAGAGGGAGACGTAATAGAAACCGAGGCACTGGCGCCATAACTGTTGACGCCGGCCGGCGCAGCCGGATCATACCAACGTTCGGTCGCGTTGGGGTTGTAAGGCGAGCGTTGTTCTGGCACGGGCGGCGGGCCGGGCAGCGTAGGATCAATCTCGTGGCTGGTCCATTCCACACGGCTGAGGTTGGTCACCGGCGCTGGTCCTACAAAGATAGCATCGAAGGTAATCGTGGCCGTTTCGCCTAGCCGGAAGACGTCCCACACGAATTGGAGCGTGTTGCTCATAGGGTCGTAACTCGATGAAGTGAGCGTAGCTGTTCCGCCTACGACCAGGCTGGCCGCATTTAAAGTCAAGCCAGCAGGGATATAGTCGTAAACAATCACGTCGAAGGCGTCTGCTGTGCTGATAGCCGCGTGCGAGATGTTGATGGTGAACGTGATGACATCTCCAATGGCGGCGGTGGTCGGCACAGCGTCTTTCGTGATGTTCATGATGGGTTCGACGATTTCCACCACCGGCGCGCTGGTGACGTGCGAGCCGCCCGCCCAACTCCAGGTGACACTGTTAGTCAGACTGTCTCCACCCTGGTTGGCCAGGATGTCCAGCACGATCAGGGAGTATTGCACTCGCACCGTTTGGGAACTGCCGCTGGTGTTGCTCACGTCGCCAAAATCGAAGGTGATGCGCCCGCCGTTGTTCTCGATGAGCGGGTTGCTGGTGGCCGGGTCGGTGCCGTCCAGCGCATCACACGCGCCGCTGACGAATTCTGTGCTAGTGACGCCGGCCGGCAGGCTGATGCTTACACAATCTACAAAAGCCAGCCCACTTTGGGGAATGTCTACCAATTGAACATTGGTCAAGCCGCCCGCCGGAATGACCATGGACACTTCATACCTGATGATCTCGCCGATGGTGACATCCGGCGGGACAGTGTGCGTGGCGTCATCTGGCGGGACGATCTGCTTCGAGAGCGAGGTAACGTAGCCAAAGTCAACTGTCGGGTTAGTGGTGGTGCCGCTGGCGATGTCTACCGTGTTGTTGAGCAGCGCGCCAGGGCTGCCGGGCGTCAGGGTGACGACATTGCTGGAGACCGTCCCCCCGGCTGTTCCCACGCCGTTGTCATTGTTGTCGGTATTGGTGTTCGGATTGGACGTGTCGGCAGCGTTGAAGGTGTCTATCGTGCTGGCATAACCGGTCGGCAGTACTCTGACAATGTAATTTCCTTCCGGCAGGCCGCTAAACAGGTAAGTCCCGCCCGCGCCGGTGGTCACGCCGCCGGCTGCATCGTCCGCAGTCCCTAGGATGCCGTCTGGCCCAACCAAGATTTCGGTTACGCCGTCGCTGGCGAACAATTGCACCCTGGCGCCAGAGATCGGCAGGTCGCCGGCGTCATAAGTGCCGTTCTCGTTGATGTCCTGGTAAATCAGGTTGCCTAATTGCAGGCGGTAGAAGCCGAAGTCCACTGTGCGGTTGCTTTGGTTATCCGGCGCTTCACCGGGCGGGTTTGGAGTGGGGGCGTCCGTGTCGTTGGTGGGCTCATTGGCGGTGGGGCCCAGCGTCACGGCCGAACTGATGACGGCCCCGCTGAAGGTGCCGCTGGTCTGGCGTGTGCCGTTGTCGTCGCTGTCAATGTCGTTGTCTGCGTCCGGTGCGGCGGTTTCGCTCACATTCCCGCTGCCGTTGATGGAGGTACCGCTGCTTTGGTATCCGGCCAGCGGGCCGCCAGCCTCGAATTGATTGGCAGGGATGACGACCACATAATCGCCGGCTGCTAAGCGGTCGAAGCGGTAGTAGCCGCCGCTGGCGGTGGTCTGCGTGTCAAGCGGAACACCGGTTGGGTTGCCGCTGGCGTCGGCTGCATACAGTTGTACGGTCACGCCGTCTATGCCTACTTCAGTGCCGTTGATGGTGCTGCTGTTGTCGGTATCGAACCATACGCGGTTGCCCAGGCTGAACAGGTCGGTGTTTACGGTCAAAGTATCCGTTGTGGAGTCGTTATTGGTTACGCCGCCGTCGGCTGTCAGGGCTCCGGCAGGGATGGTGTTGACATACACACCCGGCGTCGTGGAGGTGACATCTACGGTAATCACACAAGTGGCGTTGCCGGCCAGCCCGCCGCCGGTCAGGCTGATGATCTGGTCGCCAGCGTTGGCGGTCAACGTCCCGCCGCAGGTGTTGGATGCGTTAGGCGGGTTGGCGATTTGTAAGCCGGCGGGCAGTGTGCCTGGCAGGTTGTCGTTCAAGCCCATGTTAACGACAGGGATATTGCTTGTGTTGCGGATGGTGATGGTGAGGGTGGACCTTTCGTTGACTATCACCGGATCTGGATTGAAGGCTTTCTGCACGCTGACGCCCGGCAGGTTGGTCAGCGAGGCCTGCACGGGGAGCGGATTGCTGACCCCGTTGAAGGTGGTGACGGCCCCGGCTGGAATTTGGTTGATACGGTTGCCGTTCACTTCCATGACCACTTTGAGCGTCAGTTCACAACTGGTGCCTGGCGCCAGCACGCCTCCACTGAAGGAGAACGATGAGTCGCCGGGGTTACCGGTCAGGACGCCGCCGCACGTGCCGGTATCGAAGTCCACCGGGTTGGCCAGTTTGATGCCGCTTGAGCCTGGCGCATAATAATAGTCCATGTCGTCAGTGAAAGAGATGCCGGTCAGCGTGACAGTGGGGTTCGGGTTGATCAAGCCGACCGTCATGGTGGAGGTTGCGCCGCCATACACCAGGTCGGGATGAAAGCCCTTGGTGATGTCGAAGGCAAGATTCTGGATGTTGAGAGTGGCGTTCGCCTGCGCCATCGGCCTAACCGTCGCGCCGGTGCTGGGCAAGGTGGCCGACACGTTGTTGACCGGAATCTGGTTCTGGTAACTGCTAGACGTTGCTGGGGTGCTGTCACGCCCTTCTACATCCAGGGTGATGGTGCATAGCCCGGGGTTGCCGGGCGAGCCGGCCGGCAGGGTGGCGCCTGTCAGTTGGATAGTTTGCGTGCCGGCTACGGCTGTCAACGTACCGCCGCACGAGGAGACGGGCGTTGGGGAGGGCGGGTACGACGCGATGACCAGGCCGTTGGTGAGGGTGCCAGGCAACGTATCTGTAAGTGTAAGGTTGGTTAGCGCCTCGGAACTGGTGTTATAGACCGTAATGGTCATAGTCGCCCGGCCGCCAGCCTGGACTGTGGTGGGATAGAAAGCCTTGCTGGTGGTGATGCTGGAAACGCGCAGGTTGGCGGTGACATCGGTCGCATTCGTGCGCCCTTGGTCGGTGACGATCGTGCCAGCAGGAATGATATTGGGGTTTCCGTTAGCGACCGTGTAGTCCCCGGGCGTCGTCGAAGTGACCCACACATCAATACGACAAGTGGTGCCGGCAGCCAGCGTCGCGCCGCTCAGACTGATGGTGGTGCCGCCGGCTGGAGCAACGACATTTGCTCCTCCGCATGTATCCAGGGGGGCAGGCGTCGCTGCTATTACTAGGCCGGCTGGCAAGGTGTCGGTGATGGTCAGACCTGTCAAGTTGGTATCCGCTGGGGCGGTGATGGTGATGCGCAGACGGCTGGTGCCGCCAATCTGGATCGGGCTGGTCTGGAAGGCTTTGGTCAAGCCCACCGGTCCGCCGGCCGCGGCTACCACCAGGTCGGGGTTGGTGCTGAAGGCGGCATGACCTACGCCTTGTGCATTCGTGATGGTATTTGCGCCCACCGTATTGTCATACGTGCCAGCCACAGAACTGGTCACATCGAAGACGATGGTACAGTTCCCGTTGGCGGGAATCGTGCCGCCGGCCAGGGTGATGCTGCCGGGAGGCCCGGCCGTGCTGGTGACCGTGCCGCCGCATTGCGGGCTGGCAGGCGTGCCAGAAATGGCTACATTGGCTGCCATAGCGTCTGTGAAATTGACGTTGGTCAGGTCGGTGCTGCTGAGATTGTATAGGGTGATCGTGACAGTGCTGATTTCACCTACCAGGATGCTTGTATCCGAGTAGGCTTTTGTACCATATAAAGCGCTATTGACGGTCAAGTTGGCGGTTGCAGGGGAGTAATTGGTCACTGGCCCGGTCATGGCGCCGGCCGGAATGGTGTTGGTGCGCGTCCCTCCTGCAAACGTCAAGTCGGCCCGCACCGGGATGGAAATCTGGCAGGTGCCGACCGGCGTGGGCGGCGTGAGGCTGGCCGGGATGGTGGCGTTGGAGAGCGTAATCATTGTGCCGCCGATGGGGGCGGTGATGATGCCGGTGGTGGTGCCATCGCCACAGGTGTTCGCTGTGGGCGCGCCAGCCACCGTGAAGCCTGCTCCCATGGTCGCCAGGTTGTCGGTAAGGCCGACGCCCGTGTAATCCGAACCGGTCGGGTTTTGCAGCGTGATGGTCAGGATGCTGGTGTCGCCTGCATCAATGGTGCCGGGCGCAAAGGCCTTCTGGATTCCCACTGGTTGGATGGTCAACTCGGCGCGCGCCGCTGTGCCGTTGGTCACGCCCTGGTCGGTTTGTAGCGAACCCACCCCACCCGGCCCGGCCGGGATTTCGTTGGGATTACCATTGGCGATGGTGTAGGGGCCAGCGGCACCGGTGACGTTCACCGTGACCACGCAGTCCTGGCTGGGCGTGACCGTGCCGTTGTTCAAACGCAGCGAGGTGTCGCCAGCGCCCAGCGCGCCTCCGCCGCCGTCGGTCACCGTAGCACCCGCGCCGCAGTTGGTCAGGGTCAAGCCGGGCGGATTGGCGATCTCGAGGCCGGCCGGCAGATTATCCGTGTAGGTGACACCGGTCAGGTTCGTGTCTGCGTCGTTGTTGTTGAGGCGGATCGTCAGGACGCTGGTTTGACCGACAAAGATGGTGGGCGGGGTGAACGTCTTGCTCAGGGATGGTGGAGAGACAGCAATCACCGTGATGGTGGAAGTGGCGGGGGAGGTGTTCGTGATGACAACCGGGGTGCCGCCGTCATTTCCATTTGCGAGCAATGCATTTGCTGGAATGTAGTTGATCAGGCTGCCTGGCGTGACGGAAGAGATGCGCACTTCGATATAGCACGAGCCGGGCGTGGCGCCCACCTGGGCCGGGACGTTCGCGCCGCTCAATGATAGAGTAGTCGAGCCTGGCACTGCGGTGACCGTTGCGCCGCCGCCGCAGTTGGGGTCGATGACGACATTTGCAGGATCGTCAATGAACAAGCCGGTTTGGATGGCTTCGAGATTATCCGACCACTGGGCGTTCGTCAGGGGGAAAGTGTTCGGATTATAGATGGTGACCCGTAGCACAGAATAGCCGCCCGCGTCAATTTGCAGCGGGGTAAAAGTCTTGTTGATTTCCGCCGGCAGGGAGGCCGCGTGCGCGGGGGTGACGGGGCCGGTCACTAGGGAACTGATCAAGATCGAGATCAACAACAAGAACTTGAATGATTGTTTCATGTCTCACTCCATATAAAAAAATAAGAGCAGCAAAACCGTGCGGTCGGTTTCGCTGCTGGCTCCCTAAAGCCCGTACCCCGGAAAGGAAAAGCGGCCAAATCCAGGCTTTAGATCATAGCGTCCGCATTTCAAAGGTGTAATTATTAACATTTTAGTCGCTTTTTATAACTTGTCAATCGTTTCACTATACAGTTTTGAAAGGTGCAAAGAGCACAGTGCAGAGTCGACAAAGCGCCTTTTGGCGAGCAAACCCACAAAGGGAGGGCTATCTTGGTTTATTCATTGCGAGCGGATGCAGTCCGATGGCTTCCAGACGTGGATGAAAAAATGATATAACTCTTACATATCTCCAACCAGCCAGTGATACAATATCCCTTACTCCATCATCCTGACTTTGCCCTCTACCCTCTATCTCTCTATTCTCTTTACCCCTATGCTGCCCGACTTCCGCGTCCGCCAACGCGACTACCTGCTCGAAATCTCCCGCGCCCTCACTCAGGAACTCGACCTGGAACCCCTGTTGGCGCGCATCTTGCGCATTTCCATCGAAATGCTGGCGGGGCAGGCCGGACTGATCGCCCTCAAAGAACAGGACGGCTGGCGTGTCGCCGCTGCGCATGGCATTGCTCCCGCTTTTCTGAGTTACCTCGCCCCCCTGCTGGCCGAGGAAAAAGTACGCGAACTGGACGTGCGCGAACTCAACCGCATGTTGAAAGAACTGACCTACACCGCTAGCCAGGGACTGCTCAACGGCGTTGGCCTGCCGCTCTCGGCGCATGGACAGGTCATCGGCGTCATCTTCATCTTTCGCAACTATCCCGACCTGTTCTCGCCCAATGACCGCCTGCTGCTGGCCTCCTTTGCCGACCAGGCCGCCATTGCTGTCTTCAATGCTCAACTGTATGGGCAGGTCTCTTACGAAAAACAGCGTCTCGACGCGCTGCTCGATTCTGTTGCCGATGGCATTCTCATCCTCCACGCTGACCATACCATCGAGCGCGTCAATGCCGCCTTCGAAAAACTCCTCGATCGCCCGCGCACCGAATTGATTGGCAAAGCGCACGCCGAGATCATCCGCTGGGCGCGCGAACCGCAAGGCACCTCTCTGGAAGAGGCTGAGCGCGGCGGCTGGCCGCTCACTCCTCATGCCACTTTGTATGTCGAAGGCGATCTGTATCGTGAAGGTTTGCCGCCCCTGCCGGTGGGCGTGACCTACGCCCCGCTCCTTTCGCCTAACGGCAAACTGCGCAATGTCATTGCCAGCGTGCGTGACATCACCCATTTTCGCACTGCCGAGGAAATCAAATCCACCTTCATTTCGATTGTCAGCCACGAACTGCGCACCCCCGTTGCCCTCATCAAAGGCTATGCCTCTACCCTGCGCCGCGACGATGCCCGCTGGGAACGCGCCGTCGTCAATGACAGTTTGTCGGTCATCGAAGAAGAAGCCGACCGTCTGTCCAAGATGATCGATGATTTGCTCGACGCTTCGCGCTTGCAGGCTGGCGGCTTGAGCCTCAATCGCGCGGATGTCTCTCTGCCGGCCCTGGCTGAACGGCTGGCAGAACGCTTTCGCACCCAGACCTCGAAGCATGTCATTCTGACCGATTTCCCTGCCGATTACCCTGTCTTGCTGGCCGACGAAAACCGTATTGCGCAGGTGCTGTCCAATCTCATTTCCAACGCCATCAAATATTCGCCCGAAGGCGGTGAGATTCGTATCAGCGGCCAGGTGCGCCCTGAGCAGGTCATTGTATGCGTCAGCGACCAGGGCCCCGGCATAGACGCCCGCGACCTGCCGCATATCTTCGACCGCTTTTATCGCTCGAACAAAGCCGTCAAGAATACGAAGGGCGCGGGGTTGGGACTGTACTTGGCGCGCGCCATCGTTGAAGCGCATGGCGGCCGCATCTGGGCTGACCCTCAGCCTGCTTCTGGCGCGAGAATTTGCTTCTCCCTTCCGCGTTGAAAATGGGAGAGTGGGTTGCCATGCAGGGGGATGTGGCGGAAAAGTCTCAAAGGTAGAGATTGCTTCGGGGTTGCATCCGCAAGACGGGGGCAATACCTCATGGTTTTCTCAAGAATGCTTGACAAAATAGCCATGTCGTTGCGAAGCGGCGGTTGGTGCCGCTGAAGCACTCTCCTCAAGGTCAGTTTTGTCAGTCGAACGGGAGACTGCTTCGCCAGAGAGCGGCTCGCAGCGACATTTCGAAAACAGTTATGATATATACATTTTCTTGAGAAAGCCATAGCGCGGCCTCCAGCCGCAACTAAAGTGACTAGCAGAGTAACTGCCTGCTGTTATGTATCGAGTTGGTCTTTGCAAGAAAACCGTCAACGAAT
>DAOUCM010000263.1:0-1504 GCA_034431895.1 Anaerolineales bacterium | reverse complement strand
GGCGTTTGGGCGCGGGTTTGGGCAAAGGCAATGACCAGATAGTTCAGGCCAAAGTACGCCGCGACGGCGCGTCCGCCCCGTTGCGGATTCCAGACGGCGAGGGCAATCACCGCTAGCGTCGCAACGTGAAATATCCACCCCCAGCCTGCATAAGGCAGGGCGGCGCGGCTGATGATTTCGAAGATGACCTGCTGCGTATCGCGTGGGTCATAGGGGCGTTCGGTATAGAGCGGTAGGAAAGAGATAAAGACCAGCAGGAAATAGACCAGCGGGTAGAACCATTTGCGTTGGGTGAGGGATGCGCTCGTCATCAAACAGTTTTCTCCTACATCATCTGACTCCTCTTTTAATTTTATTCATTGTCGCAATTTTCACAAGCAGAGGTAGGTTAACAATGTGTAAAGCTCCCTGCTGTTTCGAGATGCAAACCGGCACGCCAGGCCGGGTCAGGGCTGAGGCAGGAACAACTTGCGCTTCAACGCCACGCTGACGACCGCTACCAGCGCCCACAGCCCGGCGCTGAACGCCATGAACGCAGGCTGATAGAGCAAGTCCAGGAAGAGCAGGTTGGTGAGATTGATTCCCAGGTGAAAAACGCCTGCCAGCAAAACACTGAAGCCGGTCTCTTTCGTAAGGGCGTACAGGACGACCGAGTACGCCATCAGCAGCACGGTCAGCAAAGCCGCCATGAACAGACCACGCTGCAAAAAAGAGATGTGAATCGGCATCCACAGCAAGCCCGCCAGCAGAGACGAGGCCAGTCCGCCCAGGCGGGCATCCAGCCGCTTGTTCAGGTAGCCGCGCCAACCCAGTTCCTCGACGAGCGCGCCCAGCGGCATCCACAAGACCGCCAGCAGCAGGGAGTGGTAGGCGGGGACATCGTCCGCAGGCGGAATGCCGAGCAGGGAAGCCGCCAGCCGCAAGACCAGTGCCGCTCCAACGGGAATCAGCGCGGCAGTCAGGTAACGCAGAGCGGGCGTCTGTTGGGCGTGAACGATGATTTTGTGTCCGTCCTTGCGAAACAGGACGAGCATCAACAGGGCAGCCAGCCCCGGTCCCCACTGCGGCAGGCTGATTTCGGCAGGCAGCCCGGCAGCCTGTTGCACACCGCCGAGCAGGATGAGAAAAAACCAGGTCAAGCCATAGAAAACGATGATTCTCGCAAACATGGAATACTCCTCGAATGGTTCGGGACGGTTCTACGCGGAAGGCTGCTCTTGCTTCAGGTCTGCCAGCAAATTTTCATACCAGCGGATATTGAACGCATAAAATTCACGTCCGTATTGCAAAGTCAGCATTTGGAATTTGGCGATGGTTTGTAGTTCTGGCGCAATGTCCAGGCTGGCGGTCTGCTGGTGAAGAGAATCCAACTGACCCAGAAGTTGCCGCAAACGCTGAACATGCGCCTCCAGCGTGCGGATGCGCTCTTCGGCGGGGGCAAGCCCCAGGAAATACAGGCGGGTCAGCGCCGGGTCTTTGACCTTTTCCTCCTCGATTTCCGAGA
>DAOUCM010000262.1:0-17116 GCA_034431895.1 Anaerolineales bacterium | reverse complement strand
TCGCCAGGACACGCACTTCACAATTTCTCGTTGATATTTTCGCGCTTTTTGCCTTTTTCGCGTCATTTGCGTTGAGTCAACGCCCGTTGGATACGGCCCGGAAGTTCCAGGCTTCAGGAGGCGTATGTCCACGCACTTCGCCAACAGACAACCTTTGCATGCACACGTTGGGTTAATTGCTTGTAGACTCAAATACGGTATTTGCGATAAAATGGGTTCAGTTAAGTCTGTTTTCGAAAAGGCGGGGAGACTTTCAACGCAAAAGGAGCGAACCATGCGAAAACCCAATCTAACCTGGGAGGGGCTGCGCGGCTGGTTGTTGTGGCTGGCGCTGCCGTTGTTAATCGGCATCCTGATTGCTTCGACCATCCCACAGCCAGTGGTAGGGATTATCCGACTCGACGGCGCCATTTACTCTTATACCGCTCAAGACTTGATTGTGCAGATAAAGTATGCCATCGAGCATCCAGAAGTGCGCGCAGTGGTATTGGCCCTAGACAGCCCCGGCGGGACGGTGGTAGACACGGAAGCGGTGTACATGGAACTGGCGCGCCTGCGCGCCAAGAAGCCGGTTGTGGCAGCCGTCAATGGCATGGCCGCCAGCGGTGCGTATTACCTGGCAGTCGGCACAGACTATATCTACGCCAAGCCTACCTCTGAGGTGGGGAACGTCGGCGTAATCGGCTACATGCCGCCTGTTCCTTTCATTTTGGATGAGATTATCTGGACGGGGCCGTACAAAGCGTGGGGCTCTCCGCGCGATGCCTATCAGCGTGAGGTCGAAATGATCAAATCGAGTTTCTACCAGGCTGTGGTTCTAGGGCGCGGAGAGCGTTTGCAGGTGGGGCCAGAGGTCGTTTTACGGGGGCAGATTTGGGCAGGGAGCGAAGCGTTGCGTCTCGGCCTGATTGACGCTTTGGGGACAGAGAGCGACGCAGTTCACAAGGCGGCCGAGATGGCGCGCGTTTGGCATTATGAGACCCGCGACTTGCGCTCTTTGGCCGGCGACAATGCAAGCGCTTCCCCCTATTTTTTCCAAAGCACGGAGGAGGGCGTAATCTTGCCTTATCCCACCGAGCCGGGTCTGTACTTGCTCTTCATCCCGCCGCTGCCGGCAGGACATTAAAACCTAGGAGACCAAAATGAACCGAAGATGGATGGTAATTGCTCTGGCGGCCATGCTTATCCCTGCCCTGGCGCGGGGGTTGTGGTTCTACCGCGGCGTGCCTGTTCGCCCAGAAGTGGCTACCCCAGATTATGCCGGCATGACGATGCCCGTCCCGCCGCTTGGCGCTCCGCAGGCTGTTGACCAGATGGAAATGCAGCCGGGCAGCGTGGTGTTGCTCGACTATGCCCACGCCAACATGTTCCAACCGAATGAGATCCAGGCATTGCTCGATCAACTCCAAATGCGCGGCGCGCGCGTGGAAATGAACGCCGATTCTGAGGGCTTCGAAAGACGTCTGAAGTATGCCGATAGTCTGCTGGTCATTTCGCCTAACACGACCTTCACAGCCGACGAAATCCGCCTCACCCGCGCTTTCGTCGAGCGCGGCGGTCATCTGGTCGTCTTTACTGATGCTACGCGCGGCACACTTACCTACGATTTTTTCAGCGGTTCCGCGTCCATGTTCCCCGATGTGAACGCGGCCAATCCTCTGTTGGCGCCGTTTGGTTTGTCTGTCAATGGCGATTATCTCTATAACCTGCTGGAGAACGAAGGCAACTTTCGCAACGTATATTTCGATCAATTTGGAAAGGACGAATTGACCTTTGGCCTCTCGCGCGTGACGCTTTACGGGACGCACTCGGTAAGAGTGGAAGGAGGCAAGGTCTTGCTGTTTGGAGCAGAGCAGACCGTTTCGTCGTTGAACGATGCGCGGCCCACTACGGAGGAGAAGGTCTGGGGCGCCGCTGCGCTGGACGAGAGCGGGAAAGTCCTCGCGTTTGGGGATTTCACATTTTTGACCTCCCCCTATCAGGAGGTCACAGACAACGCCACGCTGATGGGGAACATAGCCGATTTCCTTCTGGCGGGCGAGCAAGAGGCCTCCCTGGTCAACTTCCCTTATCTGTTTCGGGAAGATACCGTTCAGGTGCTTCCAATTGGCGAATTGGAGTGGACCCCTGAACTGGTCAGCGCAATCAGCGGGATTCAAAGCGTCTTGAGGACAATCAACGTGAACTTGCAGGTGACATCCCGCGCCCCGGCCGAGGGCAACCTGATCGTTCTCGGCACGTTCTCACCTGACGAAGACCTGCTCCCGTTTCTGGAAGCGTTCGACATTGACTTGGAAGCAGCCGGCAATACCCTCACCGTCCCCGGTTTTGGGGAAGTTCAGCGTCAAGGAAATGCACTGTTGCTGTTCGAGGCTGGCAAGCGCGGCAATACACTGGTGATGTTGAGCGATACCCCCGAAGATGTGCTGCTCTTGTTGCAAGCCATGGGCAACGACCTTTCAGGCTGTTTCTTGCAAGAGCAAATTGGCGTGTGCGGCGTGGGGTATAGTGATAGTTCTTCCTCCGAGGAAACGACCTCGCAGAGCGAAGGCGAAACACAAAGCGAGGGCGAGGCGACGCCCACGCCGGCTGGATGAACGCTTACCGAACAGTCACTTGCACGGTGAAGGTCCTCAACGGTGGCACGCTTTCCCAGGGGCGCATGTAACCCAACGTAAGGGGCGTCTGACCGGCGGCCAGGGCTTGGAAGCGCAACGTCTCTATGCCTCCTGCCCCGGTCAGTCCTTCTGTCCCGGCGGCCTGTTTGTATTCGCTCTCGCCAGTTTGTTGCAGAATGGCGTTATCTATTTCGATTACCTGCCATTGGTAGCCGGTAGTGGGGTTGGATTCCAGGCTGATTGCCAGGGTCTGCCCTGTTTGCAGCGTCACCTGACCGCCATTGTCTGGCGCGCCTAGATTTACCTTCTGGCTGCCGCTACCACAGCCAGACAAAGCCGCAGCCAGCAGGAACACGGAAGACGCAAAGATCACCCTCCCCAAGTATAAGCAGTTCATCGCCGCTCCTCTCATAGCGCGGGATTTATCCCGCAACCCAATGCAGCATGAATGCCATGCTACAAAATCCTTACGATTGTGATCGATTCTCAAGAGCAATACTATAGCGCCAATTCGGCCTGAATCTGGTCGCGCAGACGGCTGAAGATGGCGCGCAATGGCTGATGTCGCGGGCAGACCTGTTCGCACATGCCGCAGCCGGCGCACGAAAGCAGCCAGTGGACGACATCCTCCTCCACCAATTTGCCGCCCCGCCGGCGCGGCTGGGTTACCGAGCAAATCGGGCAGACATCTATGCAAGAGCGGCAATCCTCGCAGGTTTCGAATTGTTCGATCAGGTCGTTCACATTGGCGGGGATGTCATCTTTCAAGGCTGCCAGGACGCGGGCGCGCGTGTGATTGTGGCGCTCGATAATCTTGGCCAACATCTGGTCATGTTTGACCACTTGTTGTTCTTCAGCCGCGCCGTCGGTCATGGGACGTAAGTCCAGCGTCTCCTCTCGGGCGCTCACCAACATGAATTGTCGCACCGGTAAACCAAATACGCCGATGTTGACATCTCCCTCGATGGCGCCGGGTTCGGCGCACATCTGGCAGGCCGGGCGGTAACGATAGGCCGAGATGCCTCCCTGCAGGGCAAAATGCAAACTCTCGTCGGTCAAGCCTTGCGGCGAGCCGGCCCGCGCTGCCCGCCACTCGAACTCTTCGACCGGGAAGGTGCCCAGGCAATCCACGCAAATTGTGAGCAAAGCCTCTCGCTTCACCGCGCCGCGCGCCGCCATTTCGTTCAGGGCGCGCATCTCGCACGGGCGCAGAAGCACGCCCAGGCGTCCTTCGGGGCGTTGGCGGGCCGTTTCGACCGCCAGTTGCGCCGTGTTGATCTTCATCAGCGGATTGAACGGATTCACCTGCCCCAATTGGGCCGGCGATTCCAACACGTATCCGCCGCTGCCCGGCGCGGTTACCAACGCAGACAAACCAGTTTGCGCCCACAATGTTTCGATGAATTTATGCAAAGTCCCAAGCGGGTCGCCATGCGTGTTGATCTTCCAGTAAGTGTTCATCGCGCATCTCCCAATCTTCCCTGGGGAGTTGCCTAATAACAACTCCCCGTTTTCCAGGTTCGCGAGCAGCCAAACATAATCCGCTCACCTGTACCTGCAGCGCGGGCGCAGGCGAGGCAGGCGTTACTCGCCAAACTGTATCTCTAAAATTTCTGCAACGTCCATTACTTTGACTTGTTCGCCCAAGCCCTTCGAGCGGATGGCGTCGTCGAACATCAGCAGACAGTAAGGGCAGGCAGTGGCAACTACGTCTGCCTGGGCATCCAGCGAGTCCTTCAAGCGGCGGTGATTGATGCGCGTGTTGGCGTCGGTTTCCAGCCACATTTGCCCGCCTCCGCCGCCGCAACAAAACGAGTTCTCGCGGCTGCGCGCCATCTCCACCAGGTCTACTTTTGCGCCTTTGAGCAATTGGCGCGGTTGTTCATAGACTTTGTTGTAACGCCCCAAGTAGCACGAGTCGTGATAGGCAACCCGTCCTTTTACCCCTTGCCCATTTCTCTCCGGGAGAGGGGATAGGGTGAGGCCCAACTCGGCCAGCAACTGGGTGGAGTGCAGTACCTCGAAGGTGCCGCCCATTTGAGGATATTCGTTCTTGAGCGTGTTGAAGCAGTGCGGGCAAGCCGTCACAATGCGCTTGAATTTCACCTTGCCCAAGGTCTCGATATTTTGCTTGGCAAACTCTTGAAACAGATACTCATGTCCCATGCGCCGGGCAGTTTCGCCGCAGCACATCTCGTCGAAGCCCAGCACAGCAAAGTCTAGGCCGGCTTTCTTCATCAACTTGGCAAAGGCGCGCGTCACCTTCTTGTTGCGTTCGTCGAAGGCCGCCGCGCAACCGGTGAAATACAGCACGTCCGTCTCTTCGCCGGACGCCAGTTCACGCACCTCCAACCCTTCGGCCCAGGCCATGCGGCTGTCGGGCGGGATGCCCCAAGGGTTACCCTGGCGTTCCATATTGCGCATGGTATCGCCCACCGACTTGGGCATCTGGCCGGTCGTCAACACTTGATAACGGCGCAGATCTACCACCTCATCCACCGGGTTGATGAAGGCCGGGCATTTCTCAATACATGCACCGCAAGTGGTACATTGCCAGGCATAGTTTTCTGGCAGCACCGAGGCCGTGATCTCCACCTCCGCTTTGCCATGGCCGGCCACCAGATTATCGAGCATGGACGTGCGCAACGCCTGAATGAGGTCCTTGGGCGAATACGCCATGCCGCTGAAATTCGATGGGCAGGCCTCCTCACAGCGCCCACAGCGCAGGCAGGCGTCGAACGACAATAACTGCTGCGGGGTGAACTCGCTCACCTTACCCACGCCCAGCAATTCGATCGTCTCGATGTCTTCGATTTTGACCAATTCGCCGGTCTTACGGAAAGGACGACTCAGGATATTGAGCGGCGCGTAGATGAGATGCCGCATCTTGGTGAACGGGATGGCCGCCACCAGCGCCATGGCCAGCGTCGCATGCAGGTAGACGGACGCATCATGCCACGCCGCAGCCTGCTGAGGCGAGACCCCGGCCGCTGCCCACGCCCCGGCGAACCCCTTGCCAATCGGCGACCAGGCTGCCCACGGCGGGTTGGAGGCGATGAAACGTAAGGCCTCATTGGTATAGCCTACCAACACAATCAACGTCAACATAACGAGGGCAAAGCCATCGTCCCAGCGCGATTCGAGGTACTTGGGGCGCAAAACGTAACGCCGCACGGCGGCCATTGCCACTCCAAGTAAAATCATGCCGCCAGCAATGTCCATAGCCAGTTCGTATCCCAGGTACCAGCCTCCACGCGGCCATTCGATGACCCAGGGTTGGAAGAGCGCCATGTTGAGCAGATTGACGATAGTGCCGAGCACCTGAATGCCCACTCCCCAGAAAAGCAAGAAGTGCATCAGGCCAGGATACGCCTTTTGGAGGATGCGAGTCTGCGCGATGACATGGGTGAAGAAGTCACGGACACGCTGCCAGCGCTTTCGATTCACGGATAACTGCAAAGTCCCCGAAGGGAGATCACTGGTCACTGTCATGACTCACCTCCAACCTTGACATAGATTTGCCCATCCACCACTTCGGTTTCCAATTTCATCAGCGGCGCCGGCGGCGGGCCAGCAATGACCGCCCCATCTTGGGGGTCGAAATCGCCATCGTGACAAGGGCATTCCAGTTGTCCCGACTCTGGATTCCATTTCACGATGCAGGCAAAATGCGTGCAAACAGCGGAATAGGCTTTGAGGCCGCTTTCCAGCCGAATGACAATGGCCGGATAGCGCCCAAATTTGACCGTGCGCGATTCCCCCACCGCCAGTTCGTTTTCGGCGCACACCAGCACCGGCTCGGAAGGCATCTCCTCCAATTTGGGTGGATAGAAGTAGGCTACCACCGGCGCAGCCACCGCGCCCGCGCCGAACACAACGCCGGCGCCCTTGAGTAAGTTGATAAAATCGCGACGTGTTACGTTGTCCATGCTAACTCACCTCTCCCCAAATCGTCAGGGCAATTACCAGGATGACAAAGATGGCTACCCCAATAGCGCGGATGCGCATGGCTTTCTTGCTGTCCGCTTTCTTGTCAATGAACGGCAGGAAAGTGACGAGCAACAAGGCCACCAGAATCGAAACCACTGCAAAGGTGGGTCCGTTGATACCCAGAATGCTGGGGGGAACGAACTTGAGCAACTGGTACAATGCCAGGAAGTACCATTCAGGCTTGACGTGCAGCGGCGTGTTGAGCGGGTCGGCCGGGTCTTGCAAACCGACCGGGAACCTCATGCCCAGCGCTCCTACGATGACCGCCAGGATAACGATGCCGGTGACCACATACAACTCGGTCATGAAGTGGTTGGGGAAGAAGGGCACGCTGTCTTTTTCTTCTTCAAAATGTGTAGTTGCCATAGTCATCTCCTGGACACGGATTAAACGGATGATCTTCCGTTCTCCCGTGCGTTCCGTGTCCCAAAAATCTCCTAGAGCGGCCTCGCCACGCCCAGTTTGCGAATCATCATGAAGTGCGCCAGCATGAATGCCAGCGTGAGCAGCGGCGTGACAATGACGTGCAAGCCATAGAAGCGCCCTAGCGTAGCCTCGCTCACGTCCCAGCCCACGCGCAAGAACACCAAAATCAGGTTGCCAATGGCTGGCACGCTGCCGGCGATGTCGGTGCCAACGGTGGTGGCCCAGTAGGCGCGCTGGTCCCAGGGCAGCAAGTATCCAGTAAAGCCAAACACCAATGTCAATAGCAGCAACGCCATGCCGCTCACCCAGTTCAGTTCACGCGGATTCTTGTACGCGCCCATGATGAAGACCCGCAACATGTGAGCGATACACATCACAATCATGCCGTTGGCCGCCCAATGATGAATCATGCGGATAGCCGCCCCAAAGCGCACTTCATTCTCGATGAAGAGGATGCTATTGTAGGCTTCGGCGGCAGAGGGTTTGTAGTAGAATGCCAACATGATGCCGGTGACACCCTGCACCACGAATAGGAAGGCCGTAATGCCGCCCAAACAGTACCACCACTTCATTGCAAAGCGCGGCACCGGCTTGGCAGCCAGTTTCGAGAGCAGCGGTGAGAGTTCGTACCGCTCGTCAACCCACTCTACAGCACGGTTGACCAGCGGCTTGTAGGGCTTGCGCCCTGTCCACACACTGGCGGAGCGGTACACGCCAAAAGCAAAGACCAGCCCAAAGGTTCCAAAGACCAGCCAGCGCGCCAGCGGTGTCCACAAGTTCTTGTTCTCGCCTGCAATGTGGCAACTCAGGCAGGTATCCTGGTTGGGAGGCGGAGGCGCAGAAAACAAAATTGCCTCGCTCCCTGCGCTAGACGAAGCCGCTTGCGGCGTAGATGCCGAGGCAGTTGCGCCGTGGAGGCCGAAACCCGCTGCCACAAGCAACACTGCTCCAAAAGAGATGAGCGCCAGGCGCAGAGCCTTGCGTCGGGTCAAAGTCATAGGCCACCTCCAATGGTGAAAGTTATCACTATCATATCCTACAAAGGAGGTAAATAAATCAAGTCAAGACCTCAAATGCCCTAGGGCGAAGACTCTAATTGTTGTTAGTCCGGACCCTACCGACCGTTCGGTAGGCAGATATTTTCAAACAAGGAGTGCAAACTCATGCCGCGCAGCACCAACAACCGCATGTACATCGAGCAGCCCGCCGCGTGGTGGGACGAAAACAGCCCCATGCACTTGCTCAAGGCTATGGTCAATCCCTGGCGCGTTCCCTATTTCAGCCAGGCTCTCACGCAACATTTTGGCGCTCGATTGTTGGGCCTTCGCCTGCTCGATGCTGGCTGCGGCGGCGGGGTGCTGACCGAAGAGTTTGCCCGCCTGGGCTGCCAGGTGACGGGGATAGACGTTGCTGCTACCTCGCTGCAGGCGGCGCACGCTCATGCCCAGACGATGGGCCTGCGCATCCTCTACCTGGCCGCCTCTGCCGTCCAATTACCTTTTGCTGCGGGCAGTTTCCAGGTTATCAGTTGCTGTGATACGCTGGAGCATATCCCGGCATGGCGGCAGGTCATTGCCGAGGTAGGGCGCGTTCTTGCAGCGGGCGGCCTCTTCCTGTTCGATACCATCAACCGCACTCTTCAGAGCCAGGTGGCGTTCATTTTTGGTTTGCAAGATTGGCCCTTTACCCGCCTTTTCCCGGCCAATACGCATGTTTGGGAAATGTTCATCCGCCCTGCTGAATTGACTGAGGCTCTGCAAAGAAGTGGGCTGGAAATCATCGGCCTGCGCGGCGGGGTCATTCCCAAGCCTCCACTCTCCACCCTGCGCGAAGTGCGCCGCTACAAACGCGGCCACATCACTGCCGCTGAATTGGGCCGCAGGCTGGCGCTTGTGCTGGATGACGATCTGTCGCTGAATTATTTGGGGGTGGCACGGAAGGTGGGATAGGCGTGGGCGCAGTCGAAAAGCGACTTTTTGCAGAGAGCCAGGCCTCGAATGGCCGTCTACGGCGCAACTTTCCTGGCTTTACGATCGAACGGCGTCATTCCCACGTGCGCTCGTCGCGCAGGGGAGGTGCATCGGGCGGCAGGGCTTCTTCGCCCACACGTTGGATTTCGAATTGAAATTTGAGCGCTTCACGCAGCGCTTGACCGATAGCCGTGAGACTCGTTTCCGGTGGGCATGTCACATCCAGCCGCAGGTAATCCTTATGCTCGTGGCGGGTGACAATGGCCTGCCAGCGTGTGACCTGCGGGAAGTGTGCCATGACTTGGCGCAGTTGCTTTGGATGAAGGAACATGCCGCGCACTTTGACGGCCTCGCCAACTCGTCCCTGCCAGCCCATCAGACGCGGTGTCTTCCGTCCACATGGGCAGGGTTCGGTGTTCAGGGAGGAGAGATCGCCGGTACCAAAGCGGACAAGGGCGTAATCGGGGTTGTCGAGCGTGACGACGATTTCGCCGCTTTGACCAGGCGGAAGTGGCTGTCCGCTGTTGATGTCGCAGACCTGGATGATGACGTCTTCGGGCAGGTGCCAGCCGTTTTCCTGTTCGCATTCGTAGCCCAGGTTGCCGCATTCGGCGGTGCCGTATCCCTGGCGGGCGATGCGCACGCCATGTTCGTTCAGCCAGCCGCGCAGGGAGGCGGGCAAGGGTTCGGCGGTGAAAAAGGCTTTTTCGATGAATAGTGACAGGCGGAGTTCGACGGCTTTTTCGATCAGGGCTTTCAGGTAAGAAGGCAGTCCTACATAGGCGTTGACCTTCAAGTCGTGCAGCAAACGTACTTGGGCTTCTTGATTGCCCACACCGCCGGGAATGACGGCGCAGCCCAGCGCCCACAGACCCTCCTCGAACATGGCGCCGGCCGGGGTGAGGTGGTAGCCAAAGGCATTGAGCGCCAAATCGCCAGCGACGAAGCCTGCCGCTTGCAGGGCAGGTTTCCAGCGCCAGTAATCGGGGCGGCGCGCTTCCGGGTCGTAGATGGGGCCGGGGGATTGGAAGATGCGCTTCAATTCGCCGGGGGCGCAAGCCAGAAAGCCGCCGAAGGGCGGATCGGTTTTTTGGATTTCAGCCAGGTCGTCTTTGCGGATGACGGGCAGCGCGTTCAGGTCTTCGGGGGCGTGGATCGAGTCGAGGCTGAGGCCTGCGTCTTTCAAACGGCGAGCAAATCCGGGGGCGCGCGAGGCGAGACGTCGAATTAAGGTGTCAAGTTCCATGGGTCAGGCTCAGGTTGTAGATGGGCGGGCGGTCGGGCAGTGGAATAGTCCGATAGTCCGATAGTCCAATAGTCCAATAGTCGAATAGTCGAATGATCGAATAGTCGAATAGTCATAGTCGGGTGGACGAACACTATACGACGATCAGACTATTCGCCTAAAGAGGATGAGACTACGACAGCCAGCGTTTGCGGCGTTTGTAGTGCTTGACCTCGCGGTAGGATTTGCGCGATCCGACTTCGGTCAGGCCGAGGTAGAACTCGCGCACGTCGGCGTTTTCGCGCAAATCGGCGGGGTTGCCTTCCAACACGATACGGCCGTTTTCCATGATGTAGGCGTAATCGGCGATGCCCAGGGTGAGGTTGGCGTTTTGTTCTACCAGCAGGATGGTGGTCTTTTGCTCTTCGTTGATGCGTTTGATGATGTGGAAAATTTCTATCACCAGCAAAGGCGCCAGTCCGAGCGAGGGTTCATCCAGCATGATCAGTTTGGGCCTTGCCATGAGGGCGCGCCCAATGGCAAGCATTTGCTGTTCGCCGCCAGAAAGATAGCCGGCCGTTTGGTGGCGGCGTTCTTTGAGGCGTGGAAAGTATTCGTAGATGCGTTCGATATCGTGTGAGAGGTTGAGTTCGCGGCGGGTGTAGCCGCCAGCAATCAAATTCTCTTCGACGGTGAGATGTTCGAAGACGCGGCGGCCTTCCATGACTTGGAAAATGCCCATGCGCACGATGTCAGCCGCATCTTTATGGTGGATTTTCTCGCCGAGGAATTCAATGGAACCATCGGTCACTTCGCCGTTTTCAGGTTTGAGCAGACCGGAGATGGCTTTGAGCGTGGTGGATTTTCCCGCGCCGTTCGAGCCGAGCAGACCGACGATCTTGCCTTCTGGCACTTGCAGGGACATGCCTTTCAGCACCAGGATGACATCGTTGTAGATGACTTCGACATTGTTGAGTGTGAGCATGGTTTCGTCCGCTTATCAATTTGGGAAGAGTCATCGGTGAACAGTGACCAGAGGGGTGGACGACGGTTTTTCTCCACAACCGCCGTCCACGAATGACCGATCCCTGATCACTGATGACTGATCACTGATGACTGATCACTGCTAGCCTATTCAGCCGAGATGAAGTCGCCGAGGACTTTCCACACGCCGCCTTCGACCTTGAACATGCGCAGGGAGGCGTTGCCTTTGTGGCTGTCGGGGGAGAAGGAGATGGGTGATGTGACGCCGCCAGTGTCGAAGTTTTGAATGGTCTCGAGCGCGGCGCGGATGTTCTCGCCGTTGACTTCTTTCCCTTCCTTGACGACGCGGGTGATTCCTTCTGCCATGACGGCCATGGTCCACCAGCCTTGCGAGAAGTGCAGACCTTTTTCGGCGAGACTGCTGCCATGGTCTTTGAGCCAGGTATCGGGGTCGCTGTGACCGGCCACCGGCGAGGAGGGCGGGGTGAAGGGAAGGGCCCCTACAGCGCCTTCTGCTGCGTCGCCGGCCAGTTTGATGAGGATTTCATCGGCGCACCAGTTGAGCAAAATAAATTGCGCATCGAAGCCTTGGGCTTTGGCGTCTTTGAGCAGGACAGCCGTGGGGCTGGAGACGTTTTGAACGATGACGTAATTAGCGCCAAATTGAGACATTTGCGCCAGTTCGGCTACGTAATCGGTTGCGCCTTTGGGCATAGCCAGATCGGTGAATGCAACGCCATTGGCTTCTGCAAAGGCTTTGGCATCCGCCACTGGCGACTGCCCAAAGGGGCTGTCGTGGTGAATCAAGGCGATCTTAGGCATATCTGCGTTGCCTTTGGCTTTCCAATCCTCCATCGCCCAGCGCACCGCGATGATGGCCTGGTCGGAGTAGGAGGTGCCGATCAGGAAGTTGTAAGGTGCTTGTTCCATGTCTAACAAGGCGGCGGAATAGGAAGCCGACATGAAGGGGATTTTGTCTTCGGCAATCTTGGTGCGCAGGGCTTCCGTGTCACCCGTGCCCCAGCCCATGAAGGCTACCACACCCTCCTGGACGTATTGGGTGTAGAGGGTTTCGGCCTGATCTACTTTGTAGGCATAATCAGCCGAGAGCAATTCGATGGGATGTCCTTCGATACCGCCATTGGCGTTGCGCCACTCTACATAGGCTTTGACGCCCTCGCCGTAGGGGGTGCCAACGTCAGCGGTGGCGCCGGTCAAGTCGAAGATGGCGCCGATTTTGATGGGTTCTTTTGGCGCTTCGGTGGCAGGCGCTTCAGGGGCAGGCGCTTCAGTAGCGGGCGCTTCAGTAGCAGCGGCTTGTGTAGATGGCGCGGTTGCCTGTCCTCCACAGGCTGTCAACAACAAAGAGACGGCAAGCAAGAGGGTAAACAGGGAAGTGATGTTTTTGCGGTTCATTCCTTTTCTCCTTTGGCAAATGTAGAAGTAATTTGGTAACAAGGGAGTGATGATTGGTCGTTTGCAATCGCTGAGTAAACCTCCGTGGCTAAGTTTTGGCCTCAATAACTAAACGGCCAGAGCCTGAAATAGTCCTTGATGTTCTTCCATATCTTGTTGAGTCCTTCTGGTTCGAAAATCAGGAAGAAGATGATGACCAAACCAAATGCAGCCTGTTGAATGAAAGGCAGCAGGGTGTCTATGGCGGGGAATTGGTCTTTGATGGCGCTGCCCAGATTGGTGAGAACGGCGGGCAGCAGGGTCATGAAAATGGCTCCCAGGTAAGAGCCGGTCACAGAGCCCAGCCCGCCGATGATAATCATCGCCAGGTAGAGCACCGAAATGTCAACGGTGAAGCGTTCCCAGGTTACGATGCTACGGTAATGAGCGATGAGCGCGCCGGCCAGACCAACGTAGAAAGACGAGATGGCGAAAGCCAGCAGTTTGTATTTGAATAAGTCTACGCCCATGACCGAGGCAGCAATATCCTGGTCGCGGATGGCGATGAAGGCGCGCCCCCAATGCGTGCGGAACAGGTTGACAGCGGCAATGGTAGCAATGAGCGCCAAGCTCCACACCACCCAATAAAAGTTGAAGTCCTTGTTCATTTTGACGCCAAACAGCATGGGCGAGGGGACCACCAGTGCATCCACGCCGCCGGTCATCACCTTCCAGTGCGTGACCACCCACAGAATGATGACCTGCGCCGCCAACGTGGCAATCGCCAGGTAGAGGCCTTTCAATCGTAGAGACGGCAAGCCAAACAAAACACCAACTAAAGCCGTGACGAAACAAGCGGCCAGCGTGGAAGCCCACCACGGCATTCCCAGGCGAGCGGTCAGGATGCCGGCCGTATATGCGCCGACGGCCATGAACCCGCCCTGACCGAGACTGATTTGCCCGGTGTAACCAACCAGGATGTTCAACCCGATTGCGCCGATGACCGCAATGCCGATTTGATTAGCGAGCGTCAGGGCGTAGCGGTTGGCGAAGAAGGGAAACGCCAGAAAGAAGATGAAAATCAAGACCAGGCGGATTTTTTGCGTGTGCGTCCGTCGTAACGCCATGTCTTTTTCGTAGGTTTGATGGAAGATGCCTGATATCATGGTGAGTCCAATAGTCTAATAGTCTGATAGTCTGATAGTCCAATAGTCTGATAGTCTGATAGTCGAATGACTATAAGACTTCCGACGATTAGACTCTCTCGATGATTTCCTGTCCAAACAATCCGTAGGGGCGGACCATGAGGATGATAATGAGAACCACAAAGGGCAAGACCTGGTTCAGGCCTTGGCCGATGTAACCGCCGGTGTAGGCTTCGAGCAGGCCGATGATAACGCCGCCGATGATGGCGCCGGGGATGGAATCCAACCCGCCGAGGATGACCACCGGGAAGACGCGCAGCCCTACCCCGGCCAGTTCGCCGCTCACGCCCACGATGTTCGCCACCAGCGCCCCGCCGATGGCGGCAGTGGCGGCAGCAATGGACCAGGCCCAGGCAAAAATCTTCTTGACGCTGATGCCCATGCTGAGCGCAGCGGTTTGGTCATCGGCGACAGCGCGCATGGCAATTCCTTCGCGCGATTTGCGAAAGAAGAAACTGAACAACCCCAACATGAGGACGGAGATGGCGATGGCCCACAACCGATCTGCGCCTACGGTGGCGCCGAGGAGGTTGACTGGCGTTGTGGGAATGAAGGGCGGGAAGGCTTGCGGCACGTTGCCCCAAATGGCGCTGACGATGGCTTTCAAAACACTGCTCAATCCGATGGTGACCATAATGACCGAGATAATGGGTTCACCAATCATCGGGCGCAGCACCAGGCGTTCTACCAGCACGCCCAGCGCAATGGCTATCAGAATGGTGAGCAGCATCCCAATCGGCCATGCCAGGCCGAATTGTCCCACCATGGCAAAGATGACGTAGGCGCCAATGAGCAGAAATTCGCCCTGGGCAAAGTTGATGACATCGCTGGATTTATAAATCAACACAAAGCCCAGCGCGGCCAGGGCGAGAACGGCGCCGTTGGTCAAGCCGGTTAGGGTGAGTTGGATGAAGAGAGACATGCGCTAGTTTTCCTTTCCGAGCGACTCGATGGCGAGACGAGTCTGCAATTTAGCGGTGCGCCCGTCCTGATAGGTGATGAGCGTCTCCACGTCTACATGGGAAGCCTGGCTATAGAGCGCAGAGATGATGTCGGCATAACGTTGGGCGATGAGTTTGCGGCGCACCTTGCGGGTGCGGGTCAATTCGGCGTCGTCGGCGTCCAATTCCTTGTGGAGCAAGACAAAGCGCTGAATACGCGCGGCTGGCGGCAAGTCGGCGTTGGAGGCTTCTACATGTTTGCGAATGATTTCGTACACCGGACGTTTTTGGGCCAGGTCGGTATAGGTGGTATAGGCAATCTGGTGATTTTCTGCCCACTTGCCTACGTTGGCAAAATCTATGTTGATCATGGCGGTCACGAACGGCCAGTCGCCGCCGAAGACCACCGCCTCTTTGACGTAGGGGCTGAATTTGAGTTTGTTTTCTATGAACTGCGGGCTGAACTTGGTGCCGTCGTGTAGGGTCATCACGTCTTTGGCGCGGTCGATCACGATGAGATGGCCGTCTTCGTCGAAGTAACCCGCGTCGCCGGAGTGCAGCCAGCCGGCTTTGAGCGTCTCGGCGGTGGCTTCGGGGTTGCGGTAGTAGCCTTCCATCATAGCGGGCGAACGCATCAAAATTTCGCCGCTTTCGTCAATCTGGATGTCGGTTTCGGGGATGGGCGTGCCGACGGTTTGGAATTTCACATCGCCGTCGCGGTGAACGACCGCAATGCCGTTGATTTCGGTTTGACCGTAAATTTGCTTGAGGTTGACGCCCAACGCATGAAAGAAGCGAAACACATCCGGGCCAAGAGCCGCGCCGCCGGTATAGGCACGTTTGAGGTGTCTCAAGCCGAGATGATCCTTGATTTCCTGGAACACCAACCAGTCTGCCAGAAAATACTGGAACTTGAGCCAGGCGGAGGGCGTTTCTTTGCGGAAGCGCACATCTGCCATTCGATAGCCGATGGGCATTGCCCAGTGGTAGATTTTCTTTTTCAACCAGGAGGTATCCTCGATTTTGACCTGCACCTGGCTGACGAAATTTTCCCAAATGCGCGGCGGGCTGAACATGACCTGCGGACCGATTTCGCGGATGTCGTGCTGGACTGTCTCCGGCTCTTCGGGGAAGTTGATGGTGAAGCCGATTTGCAAACCGCACGACATGACCATCATCTGCTCGCCGATCCAGGCTAGCGGCAGAAAAGAGACGAATTCGTCGCGGGGCGTCATTGGATCCACCGCCATCAGATTGCGCCCCATGCTCAGCATGGATTGATGGGTTAGCATAGCGAGTTTGGGGTTGCCGGTGGTTCCAGAGGTAGTGGAAAGAATGGCTAAGTCAGAGCCTTTGCCCTGCGCCAGCCGTTCCTCGAACCAGCCGGGATGTTCCTGTTCGTATTTTTTGCCCAGGGCTTCCACATCGGGGAAGTACATCAGGAAATCTTCAGTGTAATTGCGCAAACCTTTGGGGTCGTAATAGATGACCTTGCGCACTCCCTGGAGTTGTTCCCACATTTCGAGAATCTTGTCCACTTGCTCTTGGTCTTCTACCACGATGAAAGACACATCGGCGTGGTTGAAGATGTAAATCATCTCGTTGACGACCGAATCTTGATATAGCCCGATGGATTTGGCGCCAACCGCTTGCGCCGCCAGTTCGGCCATCACCCATTCGGGGCGATTGTCACCGATGATAGCGATGGTTTCCTCGGGGACCAGTCCCATACTCACCAGCCCAAGCGCAAAATATTTGACGTGCTCGGCATACTCGTGCCAGGTGATGGTTTGCCAGATGCCGTAGTCGCGTTCACGCAGGGCGGCTTTCTCCGGCGTTTTGCGGGCATGTTCGAATAAGAATTGAGGTAGCGTCTCGGGCATGGCTATTATTTTGCCTCAGCATGTTGATTGTTGTTTCGCCGCAGCGCAAGGCTAGGATGCTCTTCGCCTAAGTATGCCTCCACTACATGCGGGTTAGCGCTCACTTCGGCAGGCGTTCCTTCGGCGATTTTTTGGCCAAAATTCAAGACGGCGATGCGGTCGGATATATCCATCACCACCCCCATGTCGTGTTCGATGAGGACGATGGTCACGCCATGTTCCTCGTTGATGTCGAGGATGAAGCGCGCCATGTCTTCCTTTTCCTCGGAGTTCATGCCTGCCATCGGTTCATCCAATAGCAGGATGGAGGGCTTGAGCGCCAGCGCGCGCCCCAACTCGACGCGCTTTTGCAAGCCATACGACAGAGAGGCCACCGTTTGATTGCGAATGGCTTCGATTTCGAGCAAGTCAATGATGTCTTCTACGAAACGGCGGAATTGAATCTGCTCGCGCTGCGCCGCCCCCCAATAGACCATGCT
>DAOUCM010000261.1:0-13042 GCA_034431895.1 Anaerolineales bacterium | reverse complement strand
GAGAACGTCCCGAAGGTTTTTCGGGCGCAAATGTGGCGATTTTCGGCCACCCTCGGGACGCTTTTTCGCCAAATATGTCAACCGTTTTGTATGTATAATTACCGCATGTCCTCCTCCCTGACCCCGTTTTTCCAACCCAAAGGGGTGGTGATTGTCGGCGCGTCTACCTCTCCACAAAAACTTGGCTATGGAGTAGCCCGTAACCTGGTTGTCAGCGGCTACCGCGGCGCCATTCATTTCGTGAGCCAGAAAAGCGGCATGTTGTTTGGCCGCCCGCTGTACACTGCTTTGTCTCAAGTGCCAGAGCCGGTTGATCTGGCAGTGCTTATCGTGCCGGCTGGCGACACCCCTCAGGCGCTGGAGGCCTGTGGAAGACGCGGCATCCACGCCGTCATCATCGTGGCTTCTGGCTTCCGCGAGTCCGGGTCCGAGGGAGCGGCCCTCGAAGCCCGCTGCCTGGAAATAGCGCGCAGGCAAGGCATCCGCATCGTCGGCCCAAACTGCATCGGCAGTTTGAACACCCATCTGCCGCTCGATACCACCTTCCTGCCGCCGCCCCTGCCGCCGCGCGGGCATATCGGTTTCATTTCTCATTCAGGCGCGTTCTGCGCCGCCATCGTGGACTGGTCACGCAATCACGGCTTCGGCTTCTCGCAACTCATCAGTTTGGGCAACCAGGCCGACGTAAACGAAACGGACATCCTGCCGGTGGTCGCAGACGATGAGCATACGCGCGTCGTCACGCTCTATCTGGAAGGGGTATCGAACGGTAAACGCTTCGTGGAAACGGCTAGAGAAGTGACCCGCACCAAGCCGGTCCTGGCGCTCAAGGTGGGACGCTTCGAAGCCGGACGCCGCGCGGCCGCCTCACACACCGGCGCGCTGGCCGGCTCCGACATTGCCTACGACGCCGCCTTCGAAAAATGCGGCATCTATCGCGCCAATAGCGCCGAGGAGATGTTCGACTGGGCGCAGGCGCTGGCAGCCTGTCCCCTGCCGCAAGGCCGCAACGCCGCCGTGCTGACCAATGCCGGCGGTCCTGGCGTCATGGCTGCCGACGCGCTGGAACGCTGCGGCCTGCGCATGGCAAACCTCTCGGCAGGGACAAAGAAAAGCCTGGCTGCAAAACTGCCGCCCGCGGCCAGCGTACAGAACCCGGTAGATATGCTGGCCTCGGCCTCGCCCACCCAATACGCAGACTGCCTGTCCATCCTGCTGGCCGATTCTGCGGTGGACGCCGTTTTGTTGATTCTGCCGCCCCCGCCCATGTACCGCGCGGAAGAAGCCGCCGAGGCCTTGATTCCCATTCTCCAAGCCTCCCACAAACCTGTCCTCATGACGCTGCCCGGCTCGGAACTGACAAAAGAAGCAGAAAAACGCTTCCAGCAAGCCGGTATTCCAACGTACACCTTCCCCGAACAAGCCGCCTCTGCCTTGGGAATTCTGGCGCGCCGGGCCGAGGATATGCGGCAAGCAACGCCTCACAAAGCACACAAACAGACGCGCCTCCCAACTTCTCCGCTTCCCAGCGGCTCGACGCCCGAAGACCTGGTCGCCGCATACGGCATCCCGACCGCGCCATCGAAACTGGCCGCCAGCGCCGAACAAGCCGTCTCCATGGCGCGCGAAGTGGGTTTTCCGCTGGTGATGAAAATTGCCAGCCCCGACATCCCTCACAAATCGGACCTGGGCGGCGTGTTGCTCGACCTGGCAAACGAAGAAGCCGTCTATCTTGGCTACGCGAAACTCATCGAGAGCATCCGCGCCAAGCGCCCCCAGGCGCGCATTCAGGGTGTTTCCCTGCAAAGGCAGGTCTCTGCCGGCCAAGAAGTCATCGTGGGCATGACGCGCGACCCGCAGTTTGGGCCGCTGCTCATGTTCGGTTCGGGCGGCGTCGAAGTGGAAGGCCTGAAAGACATCGCCTTTGCCCTGGGGCCATTGACGCCGGCCGAGGCCGAGACCTTGATGCGGCGCACCTGGGCCGGCCAAAAACTAGACGGCTTCCGCAGCCTGCCGCCGGTGGATAAAGCCGCTGTCGTCCATGCCCTGGTCGGCCTGGCGCAACTGGCCGAAGAACATCCTGAAATTGCAGAAATCGAAATCAACCCCTTGCGCGTGCTGCGAAAAGGCGCAGTAGCGCTCGACGTAAGGATGGTACAGGCATGACGACGGTGACGGCGCTGATTTACTACCCCATCAAGTCTTGCCGCGGCTTCGAGGTAGACGAAATCGAAGTGGAACGCATGGGACTATCGAACGACCGCCGCCTGATGGTGATCGCCCCCGATGGACGCTTCCTCACGCAGCGAGACGCCCCGCGGCTGGCCCTCGTTACCCCGGCCCTCTCTCAGCGACGGCTGATTCTCTCTGCCCCCGGCATGGCTGCGCTCAGCCTCGAAGTCTGCGCTTCTGGCCCGACCCGCCCGGTGGACATCTGGAAGAGCCGCGGCGTGCCGGCGGTAGACCAGGGCGAGGCGGCGGCGGAGTGGTTCTCAGACTGGCTGGGGCGCCCGGCTCGTCTGGTCCATCTAGCAGAAGGTCACCGCCGCATCGTCAGCGAGAAATACGCCGTCAACGCTGACGACCATACCGGCTTTGCAGACGGCTATCCCATTTTGCTGGCATCGGAAGACTCGCTGGCCGACCTGAACGCGCGCCTGGAAGCGCCTGTGCCGATGAACCGTTTTCGCCCCAACCTGGTGGTGCGCGGCTGCGAACCGTTCGCCGAGGACACCTGGACGCGCATCCGCATCGGCGAGGTGGAATTGGCAGTCGTCAAACCGTGCGCGCGCTGTGTGGTGACGACCATAGACAAGGAGACTCTGGCTCAAAGCCGGGAACCGCTCGCAACGCTGGCGACTTACCGCCAACAGGGGAGCGGAGTAATGTTTGGGCAAAATGTGATTCCCTTGAACGAGGGCAGGCTGAGGCTGGGAATGAACGTAGAAGTTCTGAAAGGGAAATCATGCAAATCCTAATTGACGCCCTGGGGTGGATTGGCACTTTGCTGTATCTGGTAGCCTATGCGCTGGTGTCTATGAAAAAAGTAGAGGGGGATTCGGGCCTCTACCAGGGCATGAACATTGTGGCCGGCACGCTTTTGATTGTCAACACCCTGTACTGGCGGGCGTACCCGTCGCTAGGGCTGAACGCCGCATGGATCGGCATCGCGCTCCTTACACTGTGGCGAAAGCGGCGCAAATGAGGCAGCGGCGGGGCAAGCACAGACGATTTGCGTTCAACGGGTGACGACACGATGGATGGCTACGCCGCTACGGCGCACAGGCACTACGGCTTCGATACGCAAATCGCCCAGGTTTGGCTCGGTGGTGATATGGGCTTGCAACCAGGGGCCTAAAGGCTGGCTAAGCGCATAACCAAGCAATCCAAAAGCAATGGCAAAGGGGAACAGCCACAAACGCCTTCGCCAAGAACGCGCCCCACTCAACGGCAACCAGGCCAAAGTTCCAGCCAGAAGCGCAGTAGAGGCAAAGTTCGTCCCGCAGCCAGCATGGATGGCCAGTTCACTTTCGCCGGCGCGCAGCCTGGTCAGGGCCTGCGTAACGGCCGTTTCGACCTCCTCTGTCGAAACATTTCCCAACAAAAAGAAGCCGGTCGGGTTGGAATGTCCAGCAAAGTGACGATCAGGATGCCTGGCCGTCAAGATATGGATGGTGGCGTGTTCGAGGGCGTGGTTGCGGCGGGTTTCGAGAATGAGCGGCAAATCGAGAATCATGAGAGGTTTATTCCTTTGGGTCTTGTTTGGCAAGTAGACTGGCAACCCCTTTCAAAGCCAGCCACCACTGTTCTTTGGGGCGTTGATGCTCGGCGTCTATCATGCGGTCGAAGTCGCGCATATCGTGGAAGTGGACCTTGCCATTTTGCATTCCGATGAAAGCGCTGCCCTGACCGCCTTGTTCGCACTGTTCGATGAGGTATTCCAGGCACATGCGCGCCAGCCGCGAGGCCTGGATGCGGTCGAAAGGAGAGGGATCGCCGCCCTGCTGCAAGTGACCGAGGATGGCCGGGCGCACGTCGAACACATCGCGGCCCTCTTCCTCGAACAGGGAGCAAATGAATTTAGTGTCGTAGACGGGATTGGCGTACTCGTTGCGGATGACCAGCCCCAAACGTTTACCGGCCTGAAAACCACGCAAAAGGCTTTCCACATCCGTTTGCAGGTCGCGCAATTTGATGCCTTCCTCGTGCAGATAGACTCGTTCTGCGCCGGTCGCCATGCCGGCCATGAGCGCCAGATAGCCGCAGTAATGTCCCATCACTTCGACGACGAAGCAGCGGCGTGTGGCAACCGCCGATTGTTTGATTTTGTCCACCGCGTCCACGATGCTGTTGAGGGCCGTATCGGCGCCGATGCTGAATTCTGAGCCGGGCAAGTTGTTGTTGATGGAAGCCGGCAAACAAATCATGGGGATATTGAACGATGGGAAATTGGGGCGGTTGCTCAACATGGTAAAAGCGGAGGCGTAGGCCGTCCAACCGCCAATGAGCAGCAGCGCGTCTATATGATGGTCTTCGATGACGCGCGCAATGGCATACAAGTCACGCCCCTGCGGGATACGGCGTGTGGTTCCCAACACCGAGCCACCGCGCGTGGCCCAGCCGCTGACGCTCATCCAATCCAGGGCCTCTACTTCGCCCTCTACCATCCCTTCGAAGCCATTGTGGATGCCAAGCATGATATGGCCTTTATCCAACCCCAGGCGAATGGCGGCGCGCGCAGCCGTATTCATGCCAGGAGCAGGGGCGCCGGCGTTCATGATGGCAATACGGAAGCGCTTGCGGCTCGGTTCGAGAGGATGAGGCAAGGCGCGCACCATCGTTTTGAAAGTATCGAAGGCATCCTTGAAAGAGGAACTGCGCAACGACATGGCGCGTTCGTACTCTTTTGCCGCTATTGCTTCGGCAACCTGCTGGGTCTGCTGCACCGCCTCTGTCAACGAGAGGCGCGTTATGCGATTGTTGCGGATGCCAATTACGACCGGCTCATCCGATGGTGAGGCGTTCAGGAGGGCATCAACGGCCTCGTATCCCATCAATGTGCTGAGGGTACGGTCGAAGGCGCTAGGCCGCCCTCCCCGCTGGACGTGTCCCAATACTGTGACGCGCACTTCCTCGCCCAGCCGTTCCTCCAGCGCGCGCTGGACGTCGCTGCTGCCAATGTAATTTCCGTTGCGGTCGCGAGCGCCCTCCGCCAGGATGACGATGCTGTCACGGCGACCGGCTTTCCTGCCGGCGCGCAGGCGCTCTGCCAACACCTCCTGCCAGTTTTCGACATCTGGCGGGGATTCAGGAATGAAGACCCAATCGGCCCCACAAGCCAGCGCTCCCATGAGCGCCAGATAGCCGCAATTGCGCCCCATGACCTTGACAACGAAGGTACGTTGATGGCTGGCGGCGGTGCTGGAAATAGCATCTACGGCTTCGGTAATGCGGTGCAGGGCCGAGTCGGCGCCGATGGTCATGTCGGTGCCAGAGAAATCGTTGTCAATGGAGCCAACCAGCCCAACGATAGAGAGGTTGGGGAACGCAGAGGCTTCTTCCTGGCTGATTTGGCCTGCTTCGACCAGTTCGGCTACTAACGAAGGCCATTCCTGGCGGAAGATGTTGGCGCCGGTCAGCGAGCCATCGCCGCCAATGACAATCAAGCGATCTATGCCCGCCTGAATCAAATGCAGGGCAGCAGAGCATCGGCCATCGCGTGTCCGAAAGGCTTCGCAACGGGCGCTGCCAATGACGGTGCCGCCCAATTGCAAGATGCCGCCGACCGAATCCCAATCCATTTTGCGAATCCGTTCGCCGCCCTCCACCAAACCTTGATAGCCTTCATAAACGGCGTAGGCTTCTACTCCCTGCGCCAGAGCGGTGCGCACTACTGCCCGAACAGCAGCGTTCATGCCTTGCGCATCGCCGCCGCTGGTCAACACTGCAATTCGTTTTGCCATATGCTCTATTTGTCTTTCAGGTCTAGGGGGTCGGGGTGGAAGTGGCCGTTAGCGTCGCAGTGGCGGCAGAAGTGGCAGCGGTAGAGGTAGCCGTCGTATTTCCCACCACAATGATGACCCAAGGCGTTTCGCCAAAATAGTTGCCGTTGGCATCGGCCAGGCGCCAGGTGCCTTTCAACTCGCCGGTCTTATCTTTGGGCGCCACCATCGGCACAGAGATTTCGATTTGACGGCCGGGTTCGACGCGCTGATTCAACGTCACGGCCACGCCGCCCATCGCTTCGCCGCCGACGATGTTGAAAATGAACCCCGGTTCCCAGGCGCACGAACCGTTGTTCAACATCCGCCAGGTTTTGGTAAAAGACTGTCCGGGCGCCATCTGGGTTCCATCTAAAATGGTAACATCTCCTGCAAAGGCGGAATCATAACACCCCGCTGGGCCTGCGCCACTGGTATTGGTAGGCAGGGGCGCGCCGCTAGTAGGGGGAGCAAATGTAGGCGGAGGAGGAGGCGTCATGGTAGGCAGCGGAGTCTCTGTAGGCTGAGCAAGGGCAGTTTGCGTCAAAACGGCTTGAAAAGTAAAAACCGCCAGGGTTTGAATTTGTTCTACGCTCAGGGCAGGGGTACTATCCACAGAAGCGCCTCCACAGGCGCTCGAGGTCAGCACAATTGCTGCTGCTATCCACGCCAGGGTTTTAATGTTGCGCATGTCGGTGTCTCCTTTCTTTGCACAGCATGAGCAAAGCGTTATTGTAATCTAAAATCCCAGCCGTCGAGGGTATCATGGTAACACAGAATTACAGGATTACCGCTCGGGTTGCATCGTTCTGCAAATCTTTTACCGGTGTCACTGCAAGCCGCTGTTGGTCGAGTAGCAAAGCGTATCGAGCCCCGCCGACCACTCGACCTGCGCTCGCAATGACAGGCAAGTTGGGTTGCAGCTAGAGGTCGCGCAATGAAAAAGGTCGGGAAAAAATCCCGACCTTTTCATCTAGGCTGGTTGAGGGGTGCCGCTCTTCTTCGGGACGGGCGGAGGAAAGATGGCCTCGAACTCCTCGCGCGTGATGCTCTCGGCTTCGAGCAATTTCTGAGCCACCGCGTCCAACTCCCAGCGGTATTTCTTCAAAAGGCTCTTGGCTTGCTGGTAGGCCTCATCCACAATCTTGCGGACTTCCATGTCTATCTTTTGGGCTACGGCCTCCGAGTAATCACGCTGTTCGGAAATCTCGCGCCCCAAGAAGATCAACTCTTCTTTCTGCCCATAGACCATGTTGCCGAGTTCGTCGCTCATGCCCAAGCGGGTAACCATGCTGCGCGCCATGCGCGTTACCTGTTCCAGATCGCCAGAAGCGCCGGAAGTAATATCGTCGAAGACCTCTTCTTCGGCAGCGCGCCCGCCCAAAGCATAGGCCAGCGTAGCCATCATCTTCTTGCGCGACATGAGCAGACGGTCTTCGTCTGGGCGGAACCAGGTGATGCCGCCCGCCTGTCCGCGCCCAACGATGGTTACTTTTTGGACCGGATCAGCCTCTGGAATGGCATTGCCCACAACAGCATGACCGGCCTCGTGATAGGCAATGATGCGCTTCTCTTCATCTGAAATCAAGCGCGATTTGCGTTCCGGTCCCATCACCACACGCTCGATGGCTTCTTCTAACTCAGGCTGGCCGATAGATTTCTTGTTGCGGCGGGCTGCCAGGATGGCGGCCTCATTGACCAGGTTTTCCAGGTCTGCGCCCACGAAACCGGGCGTGCCGCGCGCCAGGGAAGCCAAATCTACCTGCGGGTCGAGCGGTTTGCCCTTGACATGCACTTTGAGGATGGCCTCGCGTCCGCGCACGTCGGGGCGGTCGAGCGTTACACGGCGGTCGAAGCGGCCAGGACGCAACAAAGCCGGGTCGAGGATGTCGGGACGATTGGTCGCCGCTACAATGATGACGTTGGTGTCAGTGTCGAAACCGTCCATCTCCACCAGCATTTGGTTGAGGGTTTGCTCGCGCTCATCGTGTGAACCGCCCAAGCCGGCGCCACGTTGACGGCCAACGGCGTCAATCTCATCCACGAAGACGATGCAGGGCGAGTGACGTTTGGCCTGGTCGAACAGGTCGCGCACCCGGCTGGCACCCACCCCAACGAACATTTCGACGAACTCCGAGCCAGAAATAGAGAAGAAGGGGACACCCGCCTCTCCAGAAACGGCCTTGGCCAGCAGAGTTTTGCCTGTGCCGGGGGGGCCAACCAACAGCACGCCCTTGGGAATGCGCGCGCCCAATTGGATGAACTTCTGCGGTTCGCGCAGGAATTCGACCACTTCGGCCAGTTCTTCTTTGGCTTCTTCCACGCCGGCCACATCTGCAAACGTGACGGTGGGATGGTCGCCGCTGAACATGCGCGCACGACTCTTGCCAAAGGCCATGGCCTGATTGTTGGTGCCTTGCGCCTGGCGAAAGATGAACCACAACACACCGGCCATGAGAACAACCGGGAGAATATAAACAGCGCCGCTCAATAAGTTCACCCAAGTAGATGGCGGCTCGACAATCAGTTTGAACCCGTTGTTTTCAGGGGAAAGTTTTTCAGGCGTAACACCCAGGCTGATGAGTTGTTCTACCAGCGTTGCACCCGGCTCTTTTTGCGCTAGTTTTTCTGTGCCATCTTGGTAAACGATTTGCAGTTTATCGTCATTCTTGACAACGATCTTGCTCACCTGACTTGTCTGGATGTCATGAGCCAGTTGGTTGAGCGTCAAAACTTCTTGCGGGGTCGTTTCCTGCCGAAAGCCCATATACAACATTGCAGCAATGGCAATGATCAACAGGAAATAGACGAGAACAGACGAATTTCTTGAATTCACGGAATCCTCCAATACCGATGTGATTATACCAATTCAGTCTCATGACGAGTAGAGCAGGCGATTTCTTATTACAATTTTCTAATGTATTGCTGTCAAAAGCCATCAAAATCGTTGATGCGTCGAAGTGCTGAGATAACAGCCTGTTTGGGCGGCACTCCCCAAAGGGGATGCTATCCCCAAAGGGGATGCTATTCAACTGCCGCCCGATCGGTTCGACGCGCTAACTCAAAATCGAGGCTCATTTCGACAAATCGAAGTGCAGGGCGTTCAAGTCAAAATCAATTCCACCGGGCAATGATCTGAACCCTGCACATCTTCGTGGATGATGACATCTTGCACGCGGGGAAGGAGCGCCTCGGAGACCAGGTAATAATCAATGCGCCAGCCAATGCCGCGCTGACGGGCGGCGAAACGATAGGTCCACCAGGTATATTGCACGCGGTCGGGATACAAATGGCGATATACATCCACAAAGCCATGCTCGAGGAACTTTTGCACCCAGGCGCGCTCCTGCGGCAAGAAGCCAGAAGTGGTCTCATTTTCTTCAGGGTTCTTCAAGTCAATCGGCTGGTGGGCAGTGTTGAAATCGCCTGTGATGATCATCCGCTCGCCAGCGGCGTGCAGCGCATCGCACTGTTCGAGTAGATGGGCGTAGAAGTCCAGTTTGTATTGCACCCGCTCTTGACCGCGCTGGCCGTTGGGAAAATAAACGTTATAAAGAAAGAAATCCTCATGGCGGGTACGGATGAGGCGCCCTTCCAGGTCGAAACGCGGCGCGCCCATGCCAAGTTGCACCGCCAGCGGCGGCCGGCGCGCATACGTGACCACACCGCTGTAGCCGGGGCGCTGAGCCGGGTTCCAAATAGAGAGGTAACCGTCCAACTCGCGCTGCTCGGCGGGAATCTGCTCGGGACGAGCCTTAATTTCCTGGAGGCAGAGCAGGTCCGGGTCCAGGCGGAGAACCGCGCGCAGCGCATCCTTTTTAAGCGCAGCGCGCAATCCGTTCACATTCCAACTAATTAACTTCATCATTGTCTCGCTTTGTGGTAAACTTATACGCAGATAGGCTATGGAAACCAATACCATCAAACACATCTTGTGCATCGAAGACGAACCAGAAATGATTGACCTGATTCGTCTCATCCTCAGTCGCCGAGGATTCGAGGTGGAGGGGGCCGCCGGTGGGAAAGAAGGGCTGGAAAAGGTGCGCCAAAACCCGCCCGACCTGGTGCTTCTCGACTTGATGATGCCAGATATGGACGGTTGGGAAGTATACCAGCAAATGAAAGCCGCAGAAAAGACCAAAAACATCCCGGTCATCGTGGTTACAGCCAAAGCGCAAAGCATTGATAAAGTGCTTGGCTTGCACATTGCCAAGGTGGATGATTACATCTCCAAACCGTTCAGCCCTCAGGAATTGTTGAACAGTGTGGACAAGGTGTTCAGTCAAAGAACCTCCGAAACCTGAACGAACAGGCGGGGCGGCAAAAGTCGCCCCGTTTTGAATTGGGTATGTCTAAAATCCTGACGGTACGAAACCTTGAACGACCCAATCCGACTCCGGCGCGCGTCGAATGGTGCGACTCGTTCCTCTGCCGCCTGCGCGGATTGATGTTCCGCACCCGCCTCGAACCGGACGAGGGCCTGCTCCTGGTCGAAAAGCGGGATTCACGCCTCGACGCTTCCATCCACATGCTCTTCGTGCCTTTCGCTTTGAGCGTCGTCTGGATCAACGCGGACAAGAGGGTGGTGGACAAGGTGCTTGCCCAACCCTGGCGGCTGGCCTACTTGCCGGCCAAGCCAGCGCGTTACATTCTTGAAATCCACCCCAGCCGCTGGGAAGAATACCAGATTGGGGAACGTGTGGAGTTTGCAGATGTCTAAACGTATCGCGCTGATGGTTGTATTGTTCGCTCTGATTTTGCCGGCCTTTCCGGTTGCAGCGCAAACGACGGCCGGCCCCATTTACATCGTCCAGCCGGGCGATACCCTTTCCTCGATTGCCTCGCGCTTCGATGTTTCCCTGAATGACCTGATGGCCGCCAACGGCCTCAGCGACCCCAACCGCCTCTCTGCCGGGCAGGAACTGGTCATTCCGGGCCTGGAGGGCGTCAGCGGCGTGCTGTTGACCGAAGTGGTGCAATTTGGCGACACTTACCGCAGTCTGCTACGCCGTACCCAGGTGCCAGAAGCGCTGCTACGCCGGCTGAATCGCCTGGTCAGCCCGAATGAACTCTATGTAGGCGTGAGCCTGATCGTGCCACAAGAAAGCGGCCAAACGCGCCTCAATTCCCGCGCAGCCCTGTCGAACGGCGAAAGCCTGCTGGAATTGGCCGTGCGGCAAAACGCCGACCCCTGGACACTGGCGCAAATCAACCAATTAGCCGGCACGTGGAGCGCACTGCCGGGCAACGTGCTGTACTTCTCTAGTGAAACGCCCGCCCAAGCAGCCAGCGGCCTGCCGCCGGTCTTCCAGCAGGTCGAAGTCGGGCCTCTGCCGCTCGAGCAAGGCGCAACAGCCGTCATCCGCGCTCAAACGCCCGCAGGCGTGACACTCAGCGGCTTGCTGGTAGATCACCCCCTGCGCTTCTTCTTGGAAGCAGATGGATCTCAGGTCGCCCTCCAGGGAGTCCATGCCTTGCTAGAGCCTGGCCCCTATCCGCTGCGCCTGGAGGCCACGCTGCCGGACGGCAGTCAACAATCTTTCGAGCAGATGATTCTCATTGTCTCCGGCAACTATCCGCAAGAAGATTTGTACGTCGAGGCGAACACCATTGATCCGCTCGTCACCGACCCAGAAAACCAACAAATCTTATCGTTGACCGCCGCGGCCACACCCAACCGTTATTGGGCGGGCCTTTTTCGTTCTCCAGCCTTCTACCCTGATTGTTTTACCTCGCGCTATGGCAACCGCCGCACCTATCACGGCTTGAACACTGAGACCGAAATTCAGGGTTTTCATACTGGCCTGGATTTCTGCGGCGGCGAGGGTTTGCCCATCACAGCGCCTGCGGCGGGGCAAGTCGTATTTGCCGGCCCGCTCACCGTGCGCGGCAATGCTACCCTCATCGACCATGGCCAAGGGGTATATAGCGGTTTCTGGCATCAATCTTCGATTCAAGTAACGGTGGGACAAATGGTCGAACAAGGTCAGGTCATCGGCATTGTGGGCGGCACCGGGCGCGTTACCGGCGCACACTTGCATTGGGAAGTATGGGTCAATGGCGTACAAGTCAATCCAATGGCCTGGTTAGAACGCTCCTTTCCATAGCACGGCCTCTTGCTGCAACCGAACGGGTGTTACACCGCAGTTCCCTCTCTCAAGCGAATTTTTTGCCTGTTGCATCATGACGCCGTTTATGCTACACTTTTTCCAAAAGGAAGAGCATGAGTTCGTTCGTAAATTACCTCAAACAAAGCGACATCTTCTACCAATTCACGCCCACCCAGCTGGAGATGGTAGCCAACCTGTGCCAAGAGGTTGTCTTCCAAGAAGACGAGGTCATCTTTAAAGAGAATAGCAGCAGCAAGGAACTCTACGTCATCGCGCAAGGGGAGGTCGAAATTCAAATCAACCCAGCGCTGATTAGCGCGCCTGGAAAGGCCAGTCAGGCCGAATCTACGATTGCCATTCTACGGCGCGGGCAATCGTTTGGCGAAGTAGCATTGGTAGATGAAGGACTGCGCTCTGCCTCGGCGCGCGCTGCCCAAAAGGATACCCGACTGCTCGTCATCCCGCGCGACAAACTCATCATGCTGTGTGAGACCTATCCCCAATTGGGTTATCGCTTGATGTATAACCTGGCCGCCGACCTGGCAATGAAAATCCGCAATACCGACTTGCGCATCCGCGAACAATTGCTGTACCAGCCGCAAGAAGATAAAAAAACAGTAAAAAAATAAGGTCTTTTACCCAAAAAAGCCGGGCTTTTCTTTACGATTTCTCCATGAGTTTGGTATACTTATGCACCGTATTGTAAACTTCGGTGTTATAGGTAGCCAGGGAAAGTCCTTTTTGTAACAATTCAGTGCATCATCATTCCACGCCAAAGGAGGTGAGGCCGACACTGCAAGCCTTGTCTGCTGGTCGTATATGACCCGTTGAACGGGAAAAAACATCTAATCCTTCGGAGGAGGAAGAAATGTCCAAACGTTTGTTTACTTTGCTGGCGCTCTTGGTTGTTGCCAGCATGGCGCTGGCAGCCTGCCAGCCCGCTGCGCCGGC
>DAOUCM010000260.1:0-2343 GCA_034431895.1 Anaerolineales bacterium | reverse complement strand
CAGGGCGCCGGCCTGGGTCTGCCCGACGAAGGGCAGCAGCAAGCAGGCCAGGGCGTTGCCGGTCAGCCCAAAAGCCAGCGCGCGCGGCTTGCCCAGGCGGTCGGTCAGCAGCGCCACCAGTCCCTCGCCGCTCAGTTCCGACAGGCCGATGACCGCCGAAGCGCCCGCCAGCGCGGCGATTTGCAAGCCAAACGAATCCTCCAGCCAGACGCCGAAGATGAGGTTGACCAGTTCGTTGGCAGCGCTGGCCCACAACGCTACCGAGATGCCTGCCAGCGCCGGAACGTTCCGCAGCACAGCCCCAAAATGGGCCCAAGGACTGCTTGCGAGGGCGTGGTTCGGGTCGCGGCGCGGCGCCATCCACCACAGGACCGCAAACATGCTCACTCCCAGGAACGCCAGCAGCGGGAAAGGCGCCGACCAGCCATAGCGCGCAATCAGGAAGCCCATGGCCGGCACGCCGGCAATGAAGGCCAGCGACCAACTCATCTCGGTCACGGCCAGCGCCAGTCCACGCCGTTGATAGGGAATGCGGTCGCCGAAGTAGGCCTGCATGGCCGGGTCGAACAGGTACTTGCCCAGCATCGCCAGAATGAGCGCCGCCGTCAACGTCCACAGCGAGGGCGCAAGCGCAACCAGCCCCACCCCAAAGGTGAACAAGGCCACCCCCGCCAGCATCCCAAAGCGCCGTCCGCGCTGGTCGGCCACGGATGACACGAAAGGAACGAAAGCCCCGGCCACCGAGCGACCGGTCAGCGCCAGCGACAGAGCGGTAATGTCTACGCCCAGTCCGCGCGCAAAGACCGCCAGGAAGGGGTAGACCATGCGGTGCGCCGTGTTGAGAACGGTGCGCAGCGCCATGACGATGATGAGTTGGAAACGCAGCGGCATATTCAGTCCGGCTTGCCCGCCAAAAAGACCCGCGCCAGGAAATAGGATGCCAGCCAAGCCAGGGCGTTCAACAGCACGAAGAAGAGGATGACGCTCCACAAGCCAGAAGAGAAGATGGGCGAGGGCGGTGGGTGCATGACGTTGGAGGCGGTGGAAAAGACCGCGCGCAGAACGATGAAAAAGGCCAGGTTTGCCAGCGAGGTGAGCCATGCTTTGTCGGTCAGCCATAACCCCATTTGCAGCAGCGTGCCTACCACCGCAAAGGTCAGCGCCAGGCGGAAGCGCGGCTCAGCCAGGAACAAGCCATTCCAGTTGGCCTGCATCGCCCACAGCGAGAGCGGCAGGTAGGTGAGCCAGAAGAGGATGCCGGCCCGCCCCAGCGCGGCAGACCAGTCATGCCACCTTTCACGGCGCAGCGCCAGGCCGAGCAGGCCGGTCAAAGCGGCAGCGGCAAAGGCGGCTTCCGCAGCCAGTACCCACGCTCCATGCAGGTACACGATGCGCACGTTGGGGCCAAGCGATTGTTCCTCTGGCCCAAAGAAGGCCAAAATAGCCATGACCGCCAGCGTGCCTGAAAAAAGCAACAAGGAGGATCTTCGTTTGGACATGCAGCGAATTGTACCCGATGTCTTGCTTTACGGCGCTTTGATCGAAAAATCCTGCCGCGCCGTCACCTCGTTCGGGCTGGTGACGGCCAGGACAACGAAGTAATTGCCGCAATCAGCGTCGAAAGGCTCTGCGGTCAAGGTCTTCGTGCCTGCTTCGGCAAATGTGAGCGTTTCGTCGCCGGTGACGTTCTGCTTGTCGCCGCCCACTTCCCAGTGATAGGTGACCGTCGTTGGCCCGTTGGCGGCGATCTTCCCGCTAAACGAGACCGGGTTGGGCCCGCCGCAGGCCGCAAAAGCAACTACGGCTTCTACCTTGACCTGGGTGACCGAGGCGGTTGGCGGCTCGACAATAGGAATGACCGTCATATCTCCGGCCGTATCCACCACCTCGAACGCCACCCAACAGAAATCGCCCTCATGCAAGGGGTCTGCAACGTACCACCAGGTTGTATCCGACAAGCGTCCCACAATCTCCACCCTTGTCCCGGCTGGCACGGCGCTGACCGCTTCCCATTCCTTCCCCGGCCCGTAGCGGCAGTGGACGCCCAGTTCCTTAGGCCAGGCGATGGGCTTCTCTGGCGTAGGCGTGACCGTCGGCAGGGGTGTTTGGGTAGGAACGAGCGTGTAGGTAGGCACTGCAAAGGTGGGCAAAGGGGATGGCTCGATGACAGGCGCAGGCTCTGGCAAATAATCGGAGAGGCTGCAAGCCCATCCAGCCAGCGTCAAGGCAAGGAAAGGAAAGATGACTCGCTTGTGCATAACGCCTCGAAATTCCACCGCCCCAACGGGCGGACATCCAATTCCCCACTATTATACGCGATGAAAAGAGTCAGGGGAGGCCGCC
>DAOUCM010000259.1:0-2015 GCA_034431895.1 Anaerolineales bacterium | reverse complement strand
TCCCCATTCTCCGATACGGCGGCATATCAATCACGTAGATTTGGCTCTTCGTCGCGTCCAGAATCTTGTTCCACAGCCCAGGGTAATTGACCGCGAAGGCATCCGGCTTGAGCGTGGACGTGATGACGGTCGGCAGGTGGGCGTAATAGCGGTGGTTGAGAATCTGGTAGAGTTTGTCCTCCGCCCAGACGGAACTGGAGCCGCTCTCTTTCAGGTCGTCGAGAATCAGCAGCGGGGTCGTCTTGATCTCGTTGAAGCGGCGGTCGAACGAAACGTCCGAGGTGGGGCGGAAGGTCTGGCGCATGTAGTCGAGCAGGTCGGCCACCTCCACCAGGATGGCCTGTCCGCCCAGGCCAATGCGATAGTTGCCGATGGCCGCCGCCAGGTGCGTCTTGCCGCAAAACGAACCGCCCAGCAGCACCAGCCAGCCTTCGGGCTCCTCCGCAAAGGCGACCGCGGCATGATAGGCCTTGTGCAGGCTTTTCAAATCCTCCTGCGTCACCTTGACGCGCGTAATCTCCTTGTCCTTGACCTTGTTCCCGAAGCGGTCCTGCTTCTCGGTGACGGTGGTGGTCACCGCTTCCTTGCCGACCTCGTCCTCGCGCGTCTCGAACGACAGGAAGGTCATGGCCTTCATTTCGGGCAGGGCGAGCATCGAAATGCCGGGGTTGCTCGTCTCGGCAGGACGGCGGTAATCGGGCGCGGTGATTTGCACGCGGCGCACGAACTCCTCGTCCTGCAAGCGCGAGCGGATGCGGCTCTCGATTTCGTCCAGCATCAGGTTGGTGGTGATGACCGTCGGCAGTTTGTTGATGTAACGATAGTTGATGATCTGAAAGAGTTTTTCCTGCGCCCAGGCGGTAGCGTTCTGCGTGCCGAAGTCGTCCAGCACCAGCAGGTCGGCGTTGCGTACCTCCTCGAAGCGCGCCTCGAAGGTGGTTTCGGGGTCGCTGAAGGCGAAGCGCAGGGTGTCGAGCAAGTCAGGCACGGTGATGAACAACGTCGGCGTTCCCATCGAAACGGCGTAATTGGCGATGGCCGCTGCCAGGTGCGTCTTGCCGCAACCGTAACCGCCCTCCAGCAGCAGCCAGCCCTGCGGATTGCGGGCGAACGCCTCCGCCGTCTCCCTGGCGGTTTGCAGGCTGTGGAAATCCTGCGGCGTCATCAGTTTTTCGGCGCGCTTGTTGCCGCGCGGGTCGAAATTCTCGAACGTCAGATGACTCAAGCGGTCCAGGCGGCTCATCTCGAACAGCCGCGCCCGCGCCCCCTCGGCAATGTCCGCCGCGCGGCAGACGCACGGCTCCAGCCGCCCAAAGCGCGGGTCGCCCACAGGCACGTCGTAGCGCACGTAGCCCGCGCCGTGACAATGCGGACAGTTCGGGTCGCCCAACGGTGGGGCGACGCTTGCCGTCATCCTACTCGCGGAAGTATTCGGCGAACTCGCCCTGGCTGTATCGCTCGAAATCCTTGCCAGCGTCTTTCCGATCTTTTCTTTCATCCTTGCCTTTTTCCTTCCACCGTTTCAAAATCGCTTCCACATATTTCCAATTCCGCACGTTGCGCGCCACGGCAATCTCGAAGGCCTCCTCGAACCACGCGCTTGGATACTCTTTCTCGGCCTCCTTCAGCATATCGGCGATGAGCGGCGTCAGCGCGCCGATGTTCTGCTCGTACAACTTGAACAGGTTCGAACGTTCGACGGGCGGCGCGTTTTGGAACCTGGACGGATCGAACTTTCCGCTCTGGACGGCTTCGAGGGATGCGCGTCCGCGCGGGCTGTTGAGGAAGAAGAACTCGCCCGCTTCATTCTGGACCCGGAGCAGGCTGCCGCGTGAGACGGCTTTATCCACGCCCGAAGCGAATCTGCCAAAGTCGGCGCGCCGCAAGAAGCGGATCGGCCCCTCCTGATGCTCGATGAGCCACAGCGCGTACAGCGTGGCCCGCAACTCGTCCGCGTCGTCAATCTCGTTCAACAACTCGCGGAAGAAGGTGTCGGGAAGGGATGTGAATGTTTC
>DAOUCM010000258.1:0-5035 GCA_034431895.1 Anaerolineales bacterium | reverse complement strand
GGCGGGTGTTCAAATCGCTCATCACGTCGCCCATGTTGGCTTCTGGCACCACGACCCGCACGTTCATAATTGGCTCGAACAGCACCGGGCCGGCATCTTGCACCGCCAGTTTGAAGGCCTCGCGCCCGGCAATTTCGAAGGCCACCGGCTTGGAATCGACCGGATGCTCTTTGCCGTCATAGACAATGACTTTGACATTGCTCATCGGATAGCCAGCAATGACACCCTGCGCCATCGTATTGACGATACCTTTTTCGATAGGCGGCAGGTAAGAGCGCGAAAGGTTCATGCCAACCAGTTCATCGGTGAACTCGAAATCGGCATCTGGCAGCGGCTCGATGCGCAAATGCACCTCGCCAAACTGACCGGCGCCGCCGGTCTGCTTCTTATGGCGGTATTGGGCGCTGGCCTTCCTGGTAATCCCTTCGCGGTATGGCACTTTAGGCTCGAAGGTCACCAGGCCAACCTGCAACTTGGTTTCGGCGCGGCGGATAGCCACGTCAATGTGCTGATCGCCCATACCTTGCAAGATGGTCTGACCGGTAGCCTTTTCGTTGTACCAGGACAAGGTCATATCCTCCTCGCACAGGCGGGTGAGCGAGGGCGTAATCTTGGCGGCATCGGCCTGAGTCTTTGGGCCAATGGCGACACGATAGAGAGCGGAGGGATATTGCGGCAACGGCAGACTCAACGGATGGCCTTTGTCGCAAAAAGTATCCCCGGTAGCGGAGACCGTCAATTTGGCTACCGAAGCAATATCGCCGGCATGAACCACTTTGACAGGGATCTGCTCCTTGCCGCGCTGGAGATGCAGCCCCGCCATACGTTCCTCGGCGCCTTTGTTCTGATTCCACACCCGCGCGTCCAATTGAACCGAGCCTGAAAACACGCGGAAATAGGTCATCTTACCGACAAAAGGATCGGCTGTGGTCTTCCAAACATAAGCAGCCAGCGGCTGGCTGTCTGAGGCAATCAATTCCTCTTCGCCATCCTTGCCCTGCGCTTTGCGCGGCGGCGCTTCCGCCGGGGAGGGTATCAGGTTCAAGATAGCGTCCAACAAGGGGCCAATGCCGATTTCGTGTCCGCCGGCGGCGCAAAAGACAGGGATGAACGCGCCCGAGCGCACGACCTGCTTGAGGCCGCGCAGCAGTTCCTCGTCGGAGAGCGAACCGTTTTCGAGATACTTTTCCAGCAGGGCATCCTCCCCTTCCGCAGCGGCTTCCACCAACGCAAAACGCGCTTGTTCAGCAGCCTCTTTCATGTCCGCCGGGATGTCGCTGGCGGTCTTGCCGTCTCCTAAAAAGGCTTTCATGGAAATCAAATCCACTACGCCCTTGAAATCATGCTTCTCGCCAATCGGCAATTGCGCCTTGATCAAGCGGGTGGAAGAAAACGCCTCCATGCTGGCCAAAGCCTTGCTGAAATTGGCGTTGTCGCGGTCGAGACGGTTGATGACCACGAAACGCGGCAGTTTGAATTGATCCAAGTAACGCCAGGCAATTTCGGTGCCGACTTCCAGCCCGGCGACCGCATCCACCAACACCAACGCCCCATCGGCGACCGAGAGGGTCGAAATGACCTCGCCGATGAAATCCGTATAACCGGGCGCATCCAGGACATTCACCTTGTGGTCGCGGTGTTCAACCGGCAAGACGCTCGTATAAATCGAAATCTTGCGCCGAATCTCTTCTTCGTCATAGTCAGAAGCGCTCGTCCCGTCCTCCACCTTGCCCAGGCGCGTCGTGGCGCCAGAAAAATGCAGAAATGCCTCTGCCAGCATGGTTTTGCCCGCCCCGCCATGCGACACCAACGCCACATTGCGGAGAAACTCAGTGGTATACTCTTTCATGACAACCTTTCCTGTGAATGGGATAATACCAACCGCTTGATTCTAAAAGAAGAAAGGTGAATTGTCAAAGTGTGGACTATCACAAAATAGGCAGGAACAATGGGACAAATTCTCAACCAATATTCTGCGCTGTGGCTTGCCGCTGCATTGGTCGTTGTGATAACGGTTGCGCTCGTCCGCCATCATCGCCCTACGCTGCGTGATTTCCTCGCTGTGGGAATACTGGCTGCCGGGCTGTTCATTGCCTGGCTCAGCCTGCATCCAACCCAAACGCCGCTGATGGAAGACGCCCAAAAAGTGCAAGCCATGATTGGGCAGGGTCAACCTGTCTTATTGGAGTTCCAATCGCCCTATTGCCTGGCATGTACGCAAATGAAACCTGTCGTAGACAGGCTGGAACAGGAACTTCAAGGCCGCGTCCTGTTCATCCGCCTCAACGTCCAGGAAGAGGCGGGGCGCGAACTCGCCGCCCTGTATGGGTTTCAATACACGCCCACTTTCATTTATCTTGACGCGCAGGGGAACGAAGTCTGGCGCGAGGTGGGGCGGCTGAACGTCCAGCGCGTGCGCGACAGCCTCGAATGAACATGCTGCGCCGCCTGCATTTTGCCCTGTCCTATCTGTCCAAGCCGCCCTGGGACACCGGCGTCAGCCCGCCCGAACTGTTGGATTTCATCGCCCAACATCCTGCGGGGCGCGCCCTCGACCTGGGCTGCGGCAGCGGCACGAACGCCCTCACGCTGGCCAGGGGCGGCTGGCAAGTGACCGGCGTGGATTTCGTGCCGCGCGCTATCCGCCTCGCCAAACGCAAAGCCAGAGACGCCCACGTGTCGGTCGAATTCCTGGTGGCCGATGTGACGCGCCTGCCCCCTTTCCCGGCCCCGTTCGATTTGGTGCTCGATATCGGCTGTTTCCATAGTTTGGGAGAACGCAAAGCGAACTACCTGACCCAACTGGACACACTGCTGGCCCCCGGCGGGACCTGGCTCATGTACGGCTTTTTCGCCCCAGACGCGCATCATTCTGGACCTGGGCTTGCTGAGGCCGACCTGAGCCTGGTTCCCGCCTCCTTGACCCTGCTCTGGCGGCAGGACGGCACCGACCGCGGAGCGCGTCCCTCGGCCTGGTTCGCCTATCGAAAGACATGACCGCTTTCCTCATCATCTGGCTCGGCCAAATCATCTCCATCCTGGCTTCTGGGATGAGCAATTTTGCGCTGACCATCTGGCTGTTCCAGCAGACGCGCTCGGCCACCGCGATGGGGGTGATGCAGGTCTGCTACATCTTGCCGTTTCTGCTCATCTCGCCCATCGCCGGCGTGATGGTGGACCGCTACAACCGCAAACTGATGATGATGGTCAGCGACCTGGCGGCGGTCGCGGCCACAGCCGGGATTCTCGTCCTGGAGGCGCTCGGCCTGCTCCAGTTCTGGCATCTCTACGTGGCGGCGGTCTTCTTCGGGCTGGGCAACACCTTCCAGTGGCCGGCTTATTCGGCGGCCATCAGCACGATGATTCCCAAGGAGCAGTACGGGCGCGCCAACGGACTGATGTCGCTGATGGAAGCCGGGCCGGGCGTGCTGTCTCCCCTCCTGGCCGGGGCGCTGCTGCCCCTCCTGGGCCTGACCGGCATCCTGCTCATTGACGTTTTGACCTTTTTCTTCGCCATCGGCGCGCTGCTCATCGTCCACGTGCCGCAGCCGGAGAAAACGGTGGAGGGGCAAAAGGCAGGCGGCAGCATGGCGCGCGAGGCCGCCTATGGCTTCCGCTACATCTTTCAGCGCCCCAGTTTGCTCGGCTTGCAGATGGTTTTCTTCTTCGGCAACCTGTTCAGCGGCATCCAGTGGACGGTCTTCGCGCCGATGATTCTCCTGCGGACGAACGACAACAGCCTGGCGCTCGGCTCGGTCAACTCGGCGGCGGCCATCGGCGGCGTGGTCGGCGGCCTCATCATGAGCGCCTGGGGCGGTTTCAAGAAGCGCACCCACGGCGTGCTGGGCGGCTGGATGGCGGCGGGACTCTTCTCGGCGTTCTTCGGCTTCGGCACCGGCCTGGCCTGGTGGATTCCGTTCATCGTGGCGCACGAAATCGTCGGGCCGCTCATTAACACGTCCAATCAGTCCATCTGGCAGGCAAAGGTCGCCCCTGACCTGCAAGGGCGCGTCTTCACGGCGCGGCGGCTCATCGCCTGGTTCACCAATCCCGTTTCGCCGCTCATCGCCGGTCTGCTGGCCGACCGCTGGCTGGAGCCGGCCATGACTTCCGGCGCGGGCGCCCTGGCGCGGACTTTCGCCCCCTGGGTGGGAACAGGGCCGGGGTCCGGCATGGCGCTGATTTTCATCCTCTGCGGCCTGGCCTCGGCGCTGGCCGGCTTGAGCGGTTACTTCTTCCCCTTCATCCGCAACGCCGAGTCCATCCTGCCCGACCACGACCAGTTGGAAAAAGCAGCCGCAGCGGCGTAAATCTGAAATCCGTGTAATCTTTGGCAAAACATGGAGCAGACCGGTGATCCGCTGTGCCAATCTCCAATTTGCGCCACAACTGCCATGCAGGGGATGATTTCATAGGAATACCGCTCGGGTTGCATTGTTCGCGCAAATCTGGCTTGCATCGAATGACACGAATGACTCGAAGGTTTTACCTTGGGTTCGCGCTGCAGTTGCCTGCCCCCTGGTTCGACCAACGGATGCCAAGTGGATGAACGGATGGGAGCGCCTCATCCGTTTATCCGCTTCCTCTCCGCTGGTCACTTTGGTTGCGGCAAGAGGCCGCGCTATAGTATTGCTCTGCAGAATCTATCACGTTTGTGAAGATTTTGTGGCGTAGCATTCATGCCGTCTTGGGTTGCGGGATAAATCCCGCGCTACGAGACAGTACACAATACACATCTGTCACGAAACTTGCCGGCGTCATCTCGCCGGCAAGTCCTCAACTTGCACAGTGGCTCACTGTTCATACGCGCCCAGGTCGGGCGGGGCGGAACGTGGGCAGCCCTCCAGGTCTTCGGCGGGAGCGCCCTCCGGCGTGCCAGCGTCCAGGGCCGGGCTGCCGGCTTGCAGGTGATAGTCGCCGCTCTCGCCCCAGGCCGGGTGGATGAAGCGCGGATCGCCGCACAGATTCCCTGCTCCGAGCGAGGCGAGGTTGGCGCAGGTGTAGGTCTGATCGCCGTGCGTCAGCAAGATCTCGT
>DAOUCM010000257.1:0-6657 GCA_034431895.1 Anaerolineales bacterium | reverse complement strand
TCTCACCTCTTCTGAGTCTGCAACCGTTGGAGGTCTCATGCTGCCGATACCCGATTTTTTCGACCCTGACCGCCTCGACCAGGTGTGGCGTGTGCCATACGAAGAACGCGCGCGGCAAGCGCGGGATTGGGCGCTTCGTTTCGGACTTCGGCCTGCTTCCGCTGACCGGTCGGTCACCTGGCTGATGCTGATAGACGTGCAAAACACGTTCTGCCTGCCCGAGTTCGAACTCTTCGTAGCCGGGCGCAGCGGCAGGGGCGCCGTAGATGACAACCGCCGTTTGTGCGAGTTCATCTACCGCAACCTGGACAAGATCACCCACATCACCGCCAGCATGGATACTCATCAGGCCATGCAAGTGTTCCACGCCATCTTCCTGGTCAATGAGGCGGGGGAACATCCTGCCCCTTACACGCCGGTCGCCGCCGAGGAGGTTCGCAGCGGCAAATGGCGCTTCAACCCGGCCCTGGCGGCTCACTTCGACATCACGCCCGATTATGGACAGGAACGCTTGCTGCATTACACTGCCGCACTGGAGGCGCAGGGCAAATACGCTCTGACTATCTGGCCGTATCATGCCATGCTGGGCGGCATTGGTCATGCGCTGGTCTCCTCGGTCGAAGAGGCCATCTTCTTTCACTCTATCGCCCGCCTGGCACAGCCGCATTTCGAACTCAAGGGCGACCAGCCGTTTACAGAACATTACTCCATCATCGGGCCGGAGGTGGAGCGCGGCCCGCAAGGCGAGACTCTAGGCGAACGCAACCGCACGTTCGTGGACATGCTCGAACGGGTAGACCGGCTGGTGATCGCCGGCCAGGCCAAGAGCCATTGTGTGGCCTGGACGATTGCCGACCTGCTCGAAGATCTCTCCGCAAGAGACCCAGCCCTGGCAAACAAGATTTACCTGCTCGAAGATTGCACTTCGCCGGTCGTGGCGCCCGGCGCCGATTTCACTGCCGCCGCCGAGGAAGCCTTTGCGCGTTTCGAGCAGGCGGGGATGCACCGCGTCAAATCCAGCGATGATTTTCTCGATACGCTATAGTATTACCGTTTAACATTTGCATCGTTCGCGCAAATCTGGCTTGCATCGAACGACACGAATGACTCGAAGGTTTTACTTTTAATCCAGTTTGGTCGCGGCAGGAGGCCGCACTATGACAATTTTCGACAAACAACGCTTGACCAACGAAACCTTCAAACTCGACATCGAACGCATGAGACGGGGATGGTATTCGGACAAATACTTCGAGAACATCAACCGCATGTTGACCGTGCTGGCGGGCGAGGGCTATCGCTATGCCGGCCAGTCCCACAAATTACCGCCTGGCGTCTCTCCCGAGCATATCGAGGTGGGCAACATGGAAGTCGAGATGCAATGGTTCACGCGCCGCCTGGGCAAGACGGTGGTGGTGGGCGTGGACAAGGCGCTGGCCATGCTGCGTCACTGCACGGGGTATTGGGAGGGCGACCGTTTCGTCGAGACGTGGGACCAGTTGGAGGTGTGGGCGGTTCACGATGGCTGTATGGTCGAGTATCAGGGCAACCCGGCCGATATCCAGCCCGTTTTGCGGGTGCGCGGGCGTTACCGCGACTTTGCCCTGCTCGAAACTCCCACCCTGGGCATCTTGACCCGCGCCAGCCGCGTAGCCACCAACGTCTACGAGACGCTGATTGCGGCGCGCGGCAAGCCGGTGCTGTTCTTTCCGGCGCGCTTCGACCTGCACGAGGTTCAGGCTGCCGATGGCTACGCCTACAACATCGCCGTCCAACGTTTCAATTACGATTATGCCCACGAACTGGGGCCGTTCGTGTCCACCGACGCGCAAGGCGACTGGTGGGGCGGAGCGGGCGGCGGGACAGTGGCCCACGCGGCCATTGCCTCTTTTCTGGGCGACACGGCCGAAGCCATGATGCAGTTCGCGCGCATCCTGCCGGCTCGCATCCCGCGCATTGCGCTGGTAGACTTCAACAACGATTGCGTGGCCGATGCGCTGGCCGTGTGCGACGCTATGTTCAGCCGCTACCGCGAGTTGATGGAGGCCGGCCAAGAGACGGAAGCGGCCAAATACAAACTCTACGGCGTGCGGCTGGATACCAGCAGCAGTTTGCGGGATGTGTCGGTGCCGCCGCTGGGCGAACCGGCCCTCGACCTGGGCGTGACGCCGCGCCTGGTGTTCAACGTCCGCCAGGCGTTGGATTCGGCTTGGGAACGGTGGGACCTGCCGGCGGGTTGGCGGGAACGGGCGCGCGCTTATTGCAGCGGGGTGAAGATCGTGGTTTCGGGCGGTTTCAATCCCGAAAAAATCAGGCGCTTCGAGAAGTTGTCGGTCCCGGCCGATATTTACGGGGTGGGATCGTATCTGTTCAACAACAACGGTGCGACGGTGTCCGATTTTACGGCCGATGTGGTGCGGGTGAAGGTGGGCGGACAATGGGTGAACATGGCCAAAGTGGGGCGCGCGCCGTGCGACAATCCCGACCTGGAGCGGGTGTGATGCGGTGGATTTATCTTTCTCCGCATCTCGACGACGCCGCGCTCTCGGCCGGCGGGTTGATCTATGAGCAAACGCGCGCAGGGCAGGCGGTGGAAGTGTGGACGATGATGTGCGGGTTTCCTCCGCCCGGCGAGTTGACGCCGCTGGCGCAAGTTCTCCACGCACAGTGGGGGACGAGCAGCGCAGAGGACACGGTGCGCCTCCGCCGTCGAGAAGACTTGAAGGCGGGGGAGATCCTGGGCGCCAAAATGGTTCATTTCGACTTGCCAGATTGCATCTACCGCCGCGCACCCCATGGAGAGGCGCTCTATCTGGATATCTTCGTCCCTCCGCACGAGGAGGAGGCCGCTTTGCCCGGCCAAATGGCGCAGATGCTGGCCGCGCGGCTGGACGCGGACGATGTAGCGGTTTGCCCGCTGGCCCTGGGCGGCCATGTAGACCATCGGCTGGTGCGGCAGGCGGCAGAACGGTTGGGAAGGCGGTTGTATTATCTGGCCGACCTGCCCTATCTGTTCAAACAGCCGGAGTCGCTGGCGGCGGCGACGGACGGGATGAACGTTTCCCGCTATCCTATCACGGAAGCCGGCCTGGTTGCATGGGTGCAAGCGATTTTGGCCTATGGTTCGCAGTTGAGCACCTTGTTCGACGCTCCCGAACAGGTGGAAGGTTTGCTGCGCGCGTTCGTCGGCGAATGGGAGGGGATGCCGCTCTGGAATTTTTAGCATCGAAGGACGCGAGTGACGCGAAGGTTGGTCCGCAAAGGGGAGAGGCTTCTGCTGTGAGAGGGAGGTGCATGCCAAGGTCGTCGGGCAGGCGCAGATCCCCAAGGGGCTGTGGGAGGGCAGCGACAGGATGGCAAGAAAACGTCCCAAAGGTTGCCGAAAACCGCCCAATTTGCGTCTGAAAAGCCTTCGGAAAACGCCAGTTGGGGATAACCGTCCCGAAGGCTTTTTAGAGCAACGGTAGGGGCAAAATCGAGCCTTCGAGACGGTTCGAAGGCTCATCCCGAATGCTGGTTGTTTAGAATTGCTGGGTCGAATTCCCCATTCGATAAAAATACGGTATAATTGCCGCCGCTCGCTTTGGAGAGGTCGCGTAGTCTGGCCTAGCGCGCACGCCTGGAGAGCGTGTTCCCCGAAAGGGGACGAGGGTTCAAATCCCTCCCTCTCCGCCACACAAGAAACGCCCCTGAGAACGGGGCGTTTTTTGGTTGGCATCGTGGGCAAGGAGCAACGGCTGTCGAAGCGGATGAACGGATGGACGGCGCCTCATCCGCTTATCCGCTTCTTATCCGCTGGTCACTGTTTCGACCTCGCGCTGAATGCGTCCACTGCAAAAACCCTGAAGTTTCACCACGAAGACACACAGGCACGGAGATTTCTTTCATTGTCATACTCGGCGTCCCCGTGTCTCGGTGGTTCGATTTTGGCCTTTTTGCAGTGGACTCTGTGATGCAACACTGCTTTTATTTTCGCAGTTGAGAATTTCGCCAAGCCTCAATGCCCTTACGGGCATTTTTTGATTCTGACGCAAGGGCTGGACGGTGGCACATGAGGCCGCTCGATAGTCTTAATGCCCTTACGGGCATTTTTTGATTCTGACCATGACCAGTGTCGAACCGCTCCGTAATCCTTTCTAGTCTTAATGCCCTTACGGGCATTTTTTGATTCTGACCCACCGATTTCGACCGGTGGGAGTTGTCCACCACCGGTGGTGTCTTAATGCCCTTACGGGCATTTTTTGATTCTGACGGTCAGTAACCCCGCTACAGAGACTGCGGCCGTTGCGGTCTTAATGCCCTTACGGGCATTTTTTGATTCTGACGAGTAAAGGGCTTACGCGGAGAGGCCCATTGGGCATTGTCTTAATGCCCTTACGGGCATTTTTTGATTCTGACAAACATACTACGATGTTCACACAGATGCAGAGGGCTGTGGGTCTTAATGCCCTTACGGGCATTTTTTGATTCTGACCAAAAAAAAAAAACAGGAGATAAGTCATGAGCGCAGCAAGTTTGTCTTAATGCCCTTACGGGCATTTTTTGATTCTGACAAATTTCCAACCGTTACGGTGTAACGGTGGCGCACGTCGCGTCTTAATGCCCTTACGGGCATTTTTTGATTCTGACCAGACATTGGGGGACAATTACTATTGGCCGAGATTTGCGTCTTAATGCCCTTACGGGCATTTTTTGATTCTGACTGATGCCTGAGGGTGAAATCTTCTCGATTATCGAGCGTTTGTCTTAATGCCCTTACGGGCATTTTTTGATTCTGACGTGTCGGAGAATGCAGATTATGCGACACAAAGTGCATGGTCTTAATGCCCTTACGGGCATTTTTTGATTCTGACGTTTTTCAAGAGCTGGCGAAAATCGGAGCATAGCATAGGTCTTAATGCCCTTACGGGCATTTTTTGATTCTGACTCGCTCTGACCGTAGCGCGGCGTTTGCGCGGTCGTGGCGTCTTAATGCCCTTACGGGCATTTTTTGATTCTGACTATCGCCAGTGGAATCGCATCAGAAAGGAGGCTAGGTCTTAATGCCCTTACGGGCATTTTTTGATTCTGACTTCCTTGCCCAATCAGGTATTGGCCAGAATTTGGGGGGTCTTAATGCCCTTACGGGCATTTTTTGATTCTGACCTGTTGAGTACTGTGTGGCTACCTTTGCGGTCATGACCACGTCTTAATGCCCTTACGGGCATTTTTTGATTCTGACTTGCGCTTGCAATGCACGCTGGGGCCAACATCTGGGTCTTAATGCCCTTACGGGCATTTTTTGATTCTGACTGTGAGGTGGAGGGGCTCAAGTCCCTTCCGCATGAGGTGTCTTAATGCCCTTACGGGCATTTTTTGATTCTGACTCGCTCTGACCGTAGCGCGGCGTTTGCGCGGTCGTGGCGTCTTAATGCCCTTACGGGCATTTTTTGATTCTGACTCCTCAAAGAGGCCGAAGAGCTGTCAGAGGCCCGTCCGTCTTAATGCCCTTACGGGCATTTTTTGATTCTGACGACCGAATACTCGGCTTCCCCTGGCGCGCCAAAGAGCGTCTTAATGCCCTTACGGGCATTTTTTGATTCTGACCCCCCACAATCTTAAGCGTGCCCCGGCATGGGGCAGAAAGTCTTAATGCCCTTACGGGCATTTTTTGATTCTGACGGGCACTAATAGCGATAGCGATCGTTACGATCGTTATATGTCTTAATGCCCTTACGGGCATTTTTTGATTCTGACTTTTTATACTCTGGCGCAAGCCAGGAGGTCACCGTTGAAAGGTCTTAATGCCCTTACGGGCATTTTTTGATTCTGACGCAAAATTCCAGGAAGTGATAGGCCTGCCCTTCTGAAGGCGTCTTAATGCCCTTACGGGCATTTTTTGATTCTGACTCACAGCAATCGCAATATCGAACCCGGCCTCGAATGTCGCGTCTTAATGCCCTTACGGGCATTTTTTGATTCTGACGTCATCTGGTACACTGCATTTCGAGCTGGTGTCCTTGGTCTTAATGCCCTTACGGGCATTTTTTGATTCTGACTTTGGCAAGGATCGCACTTAGCGTGACCGGTTCAATCCGTCTTAATGCCCTTACGGGCATTTTTTGATTCTGACCAGAGCGCTGTTGCTTGCGTTAATAATAGTCGTGGGATCAAGTCTTAATGCCCTTACGGGCATTTTTTGATTCTGACAAGGAATCTTGACATCCTTCCATGCCTTTTGGGAAATTTGTCTTAATGCCCTTACGGGCATTTTTTGATTCTGACGAAATCGCTGAGGTTCTGACCGCCGTAGCGGTCAGTCTTAATGCCCTTACGGGCATTTTTTGATTCTGACCCATCCGCTACATCCTCTTGACAACCAGCCGAGGATGACTTGGTCTTAATGCCCTTACGGGCATTTTTTGATTCTGACGCAAAACATACGCCATACAACACCCCTTGTCTTGCGTCTTGTCTTAATGCCCTTACGGGCATTTTTTGATTCTGACCCCCTGGTCCGCCTTAGGATAGGGGGGCGCTATGGATCGGTCTTAATGCCCTTACGGGCATTTTTTGATTCTGACTTGGATTATGCAGCGGAGAAAATCAGGCTGTCTTTGCGTCTTAATGCCCTTACGGGCATTTTTTGATTCTGACTATGATGAAGAGGGGGGCTACCTG
>DAOUCM010000256.1:0-13624 GCA_034431895.1 Anaerolineales bacterium | reverse complement strand
GCCCACTGGAACGACGGGCGGAAAATAGTCACGTCATGCTTGCGCAGCAGGTGCCAGGCGCTGAAACCCATCACCACGAAGCCGGCCATCGCAATTCCAGCCGAGAGAACATGCGGGAATTGGTACCAGACATTCGGGTTGGTCAGGAGCGCGAAGAAGTCCTGCATGGTAGCGCGCCCGCCCTCGATGGCGTATCCAACCGGGTTCTGCATGAACGAGTTGGCGATCAGGATCCACAGCGCCGAAATGTTGGAGCCAATGGCAACCAGCCATGCAGCCGTCAGGTGCGCCTTCTTCGAGAGTTTATCCCATCCGAAGACCCACACGCCGATGAAGGTGCTTTCCATGTAAAAGGCCAGCAGCGCCTCGATCGCCAGCGGCGCGCCGAAGATGTCGCCCATGAAGCGGCTGTATTCCGACCAGTTCAGCCCAAACTGAAACTCTTGTACGATGCCGGTCACGACGCCCATGGCAAAGTTGATGAGAAAGACCGTCCCCCAGAATTTGGCCATTTTCTTGAAGGCCTCGTCGCCGCTGCGCACGTACTTCGTCTCCAGGATGGCGACGAAGATCGAAAGCCCCAGCGTCAGCGGGACGAAGAAAAAGTGATAGATGGTGGTAATGGCAAATTGCCAGCGAGCCAGAGTCAAAGCAGTATCCATAAGACTTGCTCCTTTCGAAGGATTTTGTTATGAAACATTGCAAAAAGACAAGACAACGCACATTTCCTCTCCCATTGCACCTCCTGAGTCAAGAATGAGCAGCCAAATTGGTGATGGCCCCCGGTAAAGGATCGGTTTCGGCGGCCAGACTGGCGAAATTGACCTCGGCCAGGGCGCGGCGGATGACCCCGTCCAGGCGGGTAAACTGACGCCGCACCGGGCAGCGATCCTCGAACGGACAGACAACCTTGCCGTTGACGCACTCCGAAACGTGAATCGGCCCTTCGAAGAATTCCAGCACTTGAAGCACGTTCAGGTCTGCGGCCGGCTTTGCCAGTTGAATGCCCCCGTCGCGGCCGGGAAAAGTAATAATAAACCCGCCCTGCGCCAGTTCGGCCACGATGCGGCTGGCCAGCGCCGGCGGGATGAGCATTTCCTTCTGGATGACCGAGGTGGCCTCGCGCATCCCATCGCCGCGCCGCGCCAGCGCAAGCAGGATACGGATGGCATAGTCGGTTTCACGGTTGACTCGCAGCATATTATCCTTTATCAATTTAGTAAACGATTACTTATATTGTAAGCATTAATGAACAAAAAAAATGTGTCAAATGTCACATTAATTTTGTGACATTAATCATGTTCGGTATCTTCTCGAAAAAGGAGAGGGCTGCTTTGGACGTGTGCAACATGCCCACCATCCTTGCTCTGAGTTGCGTGAGATACCGTATTCGCAATGATATAATGAGCGCATTCCCCTTCTGGAGGTGCTCCTTGATTGACCCTGTCATTTTCTCTATCAAATTATTCGGCGGCCTGACTCTTACCCTGCGCTGGTATGGCGTGTTGGTCATGTTAGGCGTCATCGTGGCGGCCTGGATTGCAGAACGTGAATTGTCCCGCCGCGGCGAGAACGCTGAACATATCTGGAACTCACTCGTTTGGGCTTTGCCGGTTGGCGTCGTGGGTGCGCGGTTGTGGTATGTAGTCAATACCACGCTGGGGGGAAATTCCTATTACATGGACAACCCTGCCCAGATTTTGAATATTCCGGCTGGTGGATTGCACTTCTTTGGCGGCTTACTGTTTGGGGCCCTTGCCATGTATTTTTACGTCCGCCATTACAACTTGGACTTGTGGCTGCTTTTGGACGTGGCTGCACCCGTTACCATGATTGGGCAGGCGGTGGCGCGCCCGGCGAACTTCATCAACCAGGAACTGTACGGCCAGCCGACCACTTTGCCCTGGGGTATCCCCATCCAGGCGCAGCATCGCATCCCGCCTTACGATGACATGACGCTTTACCCCGAAAGCACACGCTTTCATCCAACGTTTGCCTACGAGATGCTCTGGAATTTCGTGACCGCAGGCACCTTACTTTGGCTGGCACGCCGTTTTCCAGAAAAGTTCAAGCCAGGCGCCTTGTTTGGTTGGTGGCTGGTCGTTGCTGGGGTGGGGCGCTTCATCATCGAATTCTTCCGTCCTGACCAGCCGCGCATCCCTGGAACGCAGGTGAGTTACAGCGGTTTGGTCTCGGCGTTGATGGCGTTAGGCGGTGTCTTCACCCTGTTGGTGCGCTATGGTTTCCTGCGCTTGAAGTTTGCCGAACAATGGGAACAGTCATATCGGATTGCATCCCAGTTGGGGGAGGCGAAGGCGCAGTAGGCCGCACTTTCATTTCCTCATGTTCGATTTCCGAATCACAGCCAGGGATCATCGCGCCCGCACGGGGGTTTTCACCACCCCGCACGGCGACCTGCTCACCCCCGTCTTCGCGCCGGTGGGGACGCAGGCCGCCGTCAAAACGCTTACCCCGGCCCAGGTCCGCGAACTGGGCGCGACGCTCGTCCTCGCCAACACTTACCACCTCTACCTGCGCCCCGGCGACGACCTCGTCCGCGAGATGGGCGGCCTGCATCCGTTCATGCAATGGCCCGGCCCCATGCTGACCGATTCGGGCGGCTTCCAGGTCTTCTCGCTGGCTGACAGCCGCAAAATTGACGACGACGGCGTGACCTTCAAAAGCCACATTGACGGCTCACTGCACCGCTTCACCCCTGAAAAATCCATCCAGATTCAGGAAAACCTGGGCGCGGACATCATCATGGCCTTCGACGAATGCTCCGACCCCAATGACCGCGCCTACACTGCCAAGGCGATGGAACGCACCCACCGCTGGGCCGAACGCTGCCTGGCTGCCAAATCCCGCCCCGACCAGGCCCTTTTCGGCATCGTCCAGGGCGGCATCGTCCCGGACCTGCGGACTGCTTCCGCCAAATTCATCGCTTCCCTGCCCTTTCCCGGCATTGCCATCGGCGGGCTTTCGGTCGGCGAGACCAAGGCCGAAATGTACGCCACCCTCGACGTGGTCACTCCCCTCCTGCCCGAAGACAAGCCGCGCTACCTGATGGGCGTCGGCACGCCCGAAGACCTCATCGAAGGCGTTGCCCGCGGCGTGGACATCTTCGACTGCGTCCTGCCAACCCGCCTGGCGCGGCACAACGCCGCCTTTTCTCCCGAGGGTCGTCTCAACCTGATGAACGCCGCCTACGCCCGCGACAAGCGCCCCATTGACGAGACCTGCGACTGCTACACCTGCCGCACCTTCACCCGTGCCTACCTGCGGCATCTCATCGTGGCAAAGGAAACCCTTGCTGGCACGCTTCTGTCCATCCACAACCTGCGCGCGCTGATTCGTTTGATGGAAGAACTGCGCGGTTATATTGCAGAAGGCGTGTTTGCGGAGAAAGCCCCGCGTTTGCTGGATTTGTGGAAGAACAATGCAAATCGAAGACCGAACTAATCTGCGTACATGACCAATCTCTACGAATGACTCTTTTCCACGCCCTCCTGCTTGGCATCATACAGGGATTGACTGAGTTCATCCCCGTCTCGTCCACCGCCCATCTGCTGATGGCCCAAAAACTGCTGGGTATCCCGCCCAGCGACGCCATGTTCTCGTTCCTGGTCATCGTTCAACTCGGCACGCTGGTTTCCCTCTTTGCCTTCTACTGGAAAGACTTGATCATCATCTTGCGAGCAACTCTCGATTTTCGACACCCAACCCCCGAAAGAAATCTCGGGTTTTACATCCTCCTCGCCACCCTCCCCGCCCTGCTGGCCGGCTACCTGCTCAAAGACGCGGTCGAAGCCCTCTTCCGTCAGCCGCTCCTGGAAGCCGCCATCCGCCTGCTGGCCGCCGCCTTGCTGTTGACTCTGGCCGAGTGGCTGACGAGCAAATCCCGCCGCCTCGATTCGTTGACCTGGCTGGATGCGCTCTTTATTGGCCTCTTTCAAGTCTTGGCTGTCTTCCCCGGCGCCTCGCGCAGCGGCACGACCATCAGCGGCGGCATGTTCCGCGACCTCGATCGGCCATCTGCGGCGCGCTTTGCCTTCCTGATGTCGGTGCCGGTCATGCTGGCCGCCGGGGCCTACGAAATGCTGGATGTGTTGCGCATGCCCGATTTGGTCAGTTTCCTCCTGCCGCTGGCGGTGGGCTTTCTGGTCGCGGCGGTCTTCGGCTGGCTGGCCATCAAGTGGCTGATGGACTATTTGAACCGACATTCGCTATACGTCTTTGCTGTATATTGTGCAGTGTTGGGCGTTCTCGCTTTCCTTCTTCGTTGAACGTTCAATCGCCATTCCACTCTGGAACCACTTGACTATTCGACTATTGGACTATAAGACTATAAGACTACAAGGCCCTAAGATTTATGAATCCCACCTCCCTCCTCAAACTACTTGTCGAAACCGAATCTCCCTCGCACGACAAAGCCGCTGTAGACCGTGTTGGTACTATCGTGGCCGAACAAGCGCGTCGTCTAGGCGCGCAGGTAGAAGTCATCCTCAATCAGGAGACAGGTAACCACGTCCTTGCACGTTTCCCTGTTGCACGTCCGTCTTCGACTTCCAACGCTCAGCCGATTTTGCTTCTCTGTCACATGGATACCGTTTTTCCGATCGGCACGCTCGAAAAGATGCCCTATCGTGAAGCGGAGGGTAAAATTTTTGGCCCCGGCGCGCTGGACATGAAAGCCGGCATCGTCATTGCGCTGGCAGCCATCGCCCAGGCCCAACAGAGCGGCCTCCCTCGCCCGGTAACCTTGCTTTGCACCTCAGACGAGGAAATTGGCAGCCTGACCTCGCGCGAACACATCGAGCGTCTGGCGCAAGAATCGGCGGTTGTGTTCGTGTTGGAATCCGCCTTACCCGATGGTAGTTTGAAAACATGGCGTAAGGGCGGCGGCACGTTCTGGGTCAAAACCAGGGGACGCGCGGCCCATGCCGGCGGCGACCATGAAAAGGGACGTAACGCCATCGAAGAAATGGCGCATCAAGTGCTGGCCATCCAAAAATTGACCGATTATTCCAAAGGTACCACGCTCAATGTCGGCGTGATTCGCGGCGGCACTGTTTCCAATGTGGTGCCCGAGGAAGCCTCTATCGAGGTGGATGTCCGCATCCTGCAACCCGGCGAGTGGGAGCGGGTAGAAATGGCCATGCACGCGCTCAGGCCGGTCCTGGACGGTACCTCCATCCAGGTCAGCGGCCACTTGAACCGCGGCCCCATGCCGTTCGACGACATCATGAAGGCCACCTACGAAAAAGTCAAGGCCATTGGCGCGGGTTTGGGCATCGAACTCAAGGCGGGCGGCAGCGGAGGCGTTTCAGACGCCAATTTCGTGGCTGCATTGGGTATCCCGGTGCTGGACGGCCTGGGCGCAGCCGGAGAAGGCTATCATTCCGAGCGTGAATACCTCTTTGCCGAGAGCCTGGCAGAACGCATCCGCCTGTTGGCGGCTTTGCTTCAGAATTGGTGATGAAACGGACGACCAACTTCCAAGCAGTTTTTGCCGCCATTTTCTTGCTCCTTTTGGGGTGGAGGTTCATTGAAACTGGCGCAATTTTGCCTTATTCCCGCACGAGGTATGGGGGATTGCCGCCGCCATCGTCCCTTGTCCATGAGCCATATGTGCCTTTGGTGGGCGGAATTTTCGTTTTTGCAGGGCTTTATATTTTATACAGGGTTGTTTTCAAGAGAAATAACAAGTGAAAAAGATTTTATTCGCCCTGTGCCTTATTTTTTCAGCCTGTTTGCCTGTCACTCCCGCTTCTGAGGCGCAAATGCTCGAGGTGTATGCCACGCCTGCTGCCCAACCTTGGCTGGCGGAGGTGTATTCTTGTGCGCCGCAGGGTATTGTTTTGCGTGTAGCAAACAATCCGGCTTTGGCTGACCTGACCATCCGCCTTGGTGAACCGGACCGTTGGCCGGCTGCCGCTTACCGAATTGGCAGCGAAGACATCCTGGTCCTTGCCTCGCCTCGAAGTCCCTTGCCCGACCTGACACTCGAAGAGACGCGCGTCCTGTTTGCAAGCCAGGGCGCCCCGTCGGTGCAGGTGTGGGTATACGCTGAGGGAGAGGACGTGCAAAAGGTCTTTGAGCAGGTCGTGATGGCAGGCAGAGCGGTCACTTCTTGGGCACGCCTGGCTGTCGGACCTCAGCACATGTCCGAGGCGCTTTCCAACAATCCCAACGCAGTTGGCCTCTTGCCGCGCCGCTGGCTGACCAGCAACCTGCGGGCCTTGTTCGTCATTCCAAATGTGCCGGTGTTGGCGCTGGTCGAGAATGAGCCGCAGGGAGCGCTGCGGGCGTTGTTGGCCTGTTTACAACCATAACGCCCTCACAGCGCCGAATCCTGTTTGAAGGTTTGCAGGGCGGCTTGCACGTCGTAGTCAGGCTGAGGATAGGCCAAGTGCAAGTCTTTGAGCGTTTTGACCAGAATAGTAGCAATGACCCAATTGCGATACCATTTCTTGTCGGCAGGGATGACGTACCAGGGCGCATACCTGGTGCTGGTTTTGGAAAGCACCTCTTCGTAAGCGCGAACATACTCCTTCCACAATTTTCGTTCCTTCAAGTCGCCGGGGTTGTATTTCCATTGTTTGGTGGGGTCTTGCAGTCGTGCTAAAAGGCGTCCCTTTTGCTCTTCGGCGCTGATGTGCAGGAAGAACTTCAAGATGGTCGTTCCCTCCTCGGCCAGGCATTTCTCGAAGGCGTTGATGTGGGCATACCGTCGGCTCCAGATTTTTTGGGGGACGAGCCCATGGACCCGCACCACCAGCACGTCCTCATAATGGCTGCGGTTGAAGATCACCATCTCTCCTTTGCCTGGTGTTTGGGCGTGTATCCGCCAGAGATAATCGTGATCCAACTCCATAGGCGTTGGCACTTTGAAACTGGCCACTCTCACTCCTTGGGGGTTTACGCCTTCGAATACGTGACGGATCACGCCATCCTTGCCGCTGGTGTCCATGCCTTGCAACACAATGAGGACCTTGTGCTTGTGTTGTGCATACAACATTTCTTGCAAGGTCTCCAATTCGGCGTTCAAGGCGAGCAGTGCCTCCTGCGCCTCCTTTTTGCCCCCTGGAAATTCACTTGCATCGGATGGGTCGAATTTCTTCAGTTCCACTTTGCTGCCTGGCTCGATCAAATATTTTTTCATACTTTCCTCCTGGGGATAAAGGCTCTGCCTCGCCTACCCTTTAGCGATTGGACTCGATTTCCAGATTACTCACTTTGACTTGCATTGTCACCGACCCCAACGTGGACGTGTTCCTGTAGCCCAGGAACAAATACTTTGGTAAATTGACGATGTGAGAGGATAAATCAACTAAGTTGATTTCGTTACTGACTTTGTTGCCGCTGATCTTGACCTTGAAATCGTACACATACGGCGGCGTAGCACCAAAGTTGACCTGGCTAGACAGTTGATTCCAGGTGTATCTTCCATCCGGCGAAGAGGTCTGGTTCGAATAAGAACGCACTTCGCCGTTTTGTGGCTGAAGGGCAAAAATCAAGGCATTCGTATCCGGGCTGGGCGTCTCGGAAAATGCAATCCAGAATTCTCCCTGGGTCAAAACCGTCATTTCCACTCTCAAACGAAGGGTAGCCTCGGCCGGCAAAGCGGTTGCTAGGCCAAAAAGACCCTGTTCCCTGAAATTGCTCTGCCCAAAGAGCAGGCCATCGCTTGAAGTGCTAATGCCCAGGCCGGGAACATTGGCAATCCTACATTCTTCGTTGGCCCCAGGCGTAGCCAATGCCTCCTCGCTCGATACAATTTGCCAGCGTTCCAGACAATCCAGCGGAGGGGTGACAGGCGTCGGCTGTGGCGTATCGGTGGGGGGCAATTCGGTGAACGTCGCTGTTGGCGGCGCTTCGCTCGTAGGAACGGCGCTCCAAGTTGCGGATGGCGGCGGGAGCGCAGCAGTTGTTTCTGTTAAGGAATTGCTTTGTGAAGACACCTGTTGCCGCGATTTGAGCACCTCGCTGCCGGTTACAATCAAGGTGGTGATAATCGAACCAATGACAGTGATAAGCGCCGTCAAGATGGTCGGATTGGAAAATATACTCTTTTGTTTCGAAGGGCGACTCTCTTTACTCATAGTGGCTCCTCATTACTAAACTAAAGTAACACCAGTTCGGCATAACCCTCCCGAAGGCTTTTTTAGAGCAATTGAATGAGCAAAATCGAGCCTTCGGGACGGCAATTCAGGTCAAAGTAGGCTGGCTGTTTGTATTTTATCTCATATTTGGATAGAATATATATAAATTAGGTGCCCTCTCAACAAAATTTCCAGGGTGGATTTGAAAGTCTCCTGACTTTCGAACAAAATACGGAGATGTCACAGTCTGCGGTGATAACCTTTGATTCTGCCGGCGAACTCATGCAGCAGCATTGGCTTTCATGCTCCCTCCAGGTTTTCGACGCGAAAGTCACAAAACGAGCGCAATACGCGAACTTCTTTTTGTTTCGCCAGGCCACGCACTCCACCGTTCCTTGTTGGCGCTTTTGCGCTTTTCGCCTTGTAAGGTCTTGTAATTCTATACCTCTTGCTGTTCTGTAATTCTGTACCTTTACAATCCAATTATTCCATACCCCCTGCTATCCTCTAGCCAAGGCAAAAGTCTTTGTTAGAGCAGGAGGTGTGAGATGGGACGCACAGCGCCGTTGACACGCGCAGAGCGGGAAGAGATTTACCGCCGGAAATTGGCAGGCGAGACACTACAGGAAATTGCAGCTTGTCATCCGTGCTCGGTGGAAACCGTGCGGAAGTGGTGGCGGCGGGCCAGGGATCATGGTTTGGCTGGGCTAGAGGAGCGCAAGCCAGGCCCCAAGCCGCAAGGGACGCTTTCCGGGTTCGACGAGCGTGTTGCCCAAGCAGCGTTGAACCTGAAACGCACCCATCGGCGCTGGGGAGCCAATCGGGTACTAGTGGAACTGCGCAAGACATCCGAACTGCAGGGACTGAAATTGCCCAGTGCCAGTCGGCTGGCGGTGTATTTCAAAGAACGTTGCCCCGAGCAGGTGGCGGTATATCACCCGCGCTCCAAACAGGAGGCTAAATCAGCCGTCAGTGCTGTGCACGAAGTCTGGCAATTAGACTGTCAAGAAAACATCGCCTTGGCTGACGGGGAGATTGCTGCCGTGTGCAATGTGCGTGACCCCTTCGGAGCGGCCATTGTCGCCAGCCGCGCCTTTGCGACCAAGACCGAGAAGCATTGGCGCAAATTGGACTGGACAGAAGTACGGGCGGTGCTACGCCTTGCCTTCAGTGAATGGCAGACCCTGCCGCAGCGCGTACGGACGGACAATGAACTGTGCCTGGGAGGCCGCCCAGACGATCCTTTCCCAAGCAAATTGACCCTCTGGCTGTGTGGATTGGGCGTGGCTCATGAATTCATTCGCCCACATCGCCCCACCGATCAGGCACAGGTGGAACGCAATCATCGTACCTTGGACGATTTCACCCTGGACGAAGAAAGCCGCACCAATCTGTCCGCCTTCCAGCAAGCCCTCGACCGCGAACGCTTCACCTACAACCACGATTTCCCTGCCAGGGCTTCGGATTGCCAGGGCAAGCCGCCACTCCAGGCACACCCCGAACTCTTGTCTTCTCCCCGCCCCTATCGCCCGGAGTGCGAATTGGCTCTGTTCGACATGCAGCGCGTTTATCACTATCTGTCCAGGCTTACACTGGAGCGCAAAGTCAATGCCAACGGCGTGGTCAGCCTGGGAGGCCTCACCTACTCTGTTGGACACAAGCATGCCGGAAAGAGGGTGCTTGTCCGTTTTGACCCCACCACACAGGAATGGCTCTTCCTGGAGAACGGCACCTCTAGCCAACAAGAAATCGCACGCCGCACACTCAAGGAGCTGGATATTCCCTCTTTGACTGGTCTGGATATACAACCCCTGATGACCCCCATCCCCATCCAGTTGTCCTTGCCTTGTCTGGCGTAAGGGTATGGAATGATAAGATTGTAAAGGTACAGAATTACAAGATTGTTAGAGGTACAAAATTACAAGAGTCAACAGCCTTTTTCGCGTTATGCGCGTTAGGTTAACGCCTGGCAGACTGTGCTGGGGAGCGCAAGGCTTCAAGAGACGGACGTCCACGCACTTTGCCAACAGACTCAACCTTAGAGTGCAAACAAGTTTCTGGTTTGGATACCACTTTGACACAATGAGAGGTAAAATCTGGGTACTCTCTCAATAAATTGGGGTGCCAGATGTGTTTTGGGTGTGCTATACATACCCAAAACACCTGCTTTTCCCTAATGACAAGGCGCAAGTCTAACATAGCCTTTGAGATAGCAATGCCCATCACCTGATGCAAAGGTTGAAAATATGAATATATGGGTTGACATCGCAAACCCACCTCAAGTGCTATTTATGCAGCCTCTCATTCGCGAGATGCAAAAAAGAAACCATTCAGTCACCATTACCACGCGCCATCATTCGGAAGCCCTGGAACTGGCTGATCAATATGGGTTACAACATAAGGCAATTGGCGCGCATGGTGGAAGTTCTTTGATTGGTAAAGAGATAGCAATCGTCTTACGCGCATTGAAATTGGCGCAATATCTTGCAAATAAGAAAATCGAACTGGCTGTTAGTGGGAGTTCTTACAGTCAGGCTTTGGCGGCCAAATTGCTGCGTATTCCTTTTGTTACTTTGGTGGATTACGAGGGGAACCCCGGCCTGAATATTGTGTGTAGAACGGCTCAAAAGATACTGACGCCGTGTTTTTTTTCGAACCAAAATTTATATCGCTACGGGGCCTCTGCGAACAAAATCGTTTACTACAATGGCTTGAAAGAAAATATCTACCTTGATTTGTTTATCCCTGATCCTTCCTTCTTGGAGAAAAGCGGCATTCCTCCTGAAAAATACCTGATTACCATGCGCCCTGAAAGCGACGTGTCTGCATATCATCCGTTCGAAAACCCACTGTTCGATGAAGCATTGGAGTACATTGCCAGCCAAAAGAATACGCTTATCGTTTTGCTGCCGCGCCACGCGAAACAAAGAGAAAAATATGAGGCGCTGGGTTTGGCTAACGTCATCATCCCTTCTCACGCTTTGAATGGTCCAAATCTTGTATATTACTCGGATTTGGTGGTGGGGGCCGGGGGAACCATGAACCGAGAAGCAGTGGTGCTTGGCAGCCGAGTCTACAGCCTGTTCAAGGGTGAACTGGGAAGCGTGGATCGACATCTCATCGAGGCAGGCAAAATGCACTGGATTGAAAACCGTTCAGAGATTCCTACCATTTCGATACAGAAAAAACATATTTCTCCCCGCTATCGGGCCGACGACACCCTGGCGCGTGAAATTACGGACTTGATTTTAGATAACTGAATTATTTTCGATCCCAACCCTGTTCGCCGCGCAACGGCACAAATGCTACACTGAGAACATCGCGCGATTCGTAACGGTTTCCCCGGCGTTCCCACACTTCCAATTCCTGCCAACCTCGCCCGCCGACCGGCACCACCAGCCGTCCGCCCTCTGCCAATTGTTCGAGCAAGGCTTCGGGCGCTTGTGGAGCAGCAGCGGCAACCAGAATCCCTGCGTAAGGCGCGTTCTCGGGCCAACCCAGTGAACCGTCGCCAACATGGATATGGACGTTGTTCATTCCCAATTCTTTCAGTAATTTTGCTGCGCTTTCTGCCAACTCTGGCACCAACTCGATCGTATGCACCTCCCTGGCCAGCCTTCCCAGAATGGCGGCCTGATAGCCAGAACCCGTCCCTACTTCCAACACACACTCGTCGCCCTGCAATTGCAGCAGGTGAGTCATCAACGCTACGATATAAGGCTGAGAAATCGTTTGTCCAAAACCAATCGGCAGAGGTCCATCCTCATAAGCGCTCAGGCGGTACTCGGACGGCACGAACAGGTGACGCGGCACGGTTTGCATGGCAGACAGCAAGCGTGGCTCATTCAACCCCCGACGGCTGATTTGCTCTTGCACCATACGTTGACGCTGTTTCTCGTATTCTTCGCTCACCGCTCGCAGTCACTTTCCTGGCAATCGAACGATCTATCTTACCCATCGGATAGGCATCTACTTCGGCAAGTTTAACCCATTTCAAGCGTTCGTCAGTAGGGGATTCGACCAAAAGACAGGCAAATGCATGAACTGTCACGCTGAAATGCGTATAGGCATGATGGAAGACGCCTTGCGCCTCGCCTCTGACGACCCGCAGCCTGTATGCCGTTTCCAGGGCCGCTTCCAACGCCTCGGCCGGCTCCCCCTCTACCCGCGCGTTGGGGAATTCCCACATCCCGCCCAACAGCCCTTTGGAGGGACGTTTTGCCAGCAGCAGATGGGGCGAGTCGTCTATTTGCCGCAAGATGATGCCTGCTACCTGGATGTAGTGTGGCGTTGCCTTCTTGGGGGTGCGCAATGGACGTTGTTCTTGCGTTCCGTGGGCGCGCGCCTGGCACAGTTCGCTCACAGGACATATCGAACAGCGTGGGCGGCGAGGCAAACAGATGGTGGCGCCCAGATCCATCAAGGCTTGATTGAAGTCGCCAGCCTGACCGCCTGGCAAGAGTTCCTTAGCCAGATTCCAAAGCCGTTCTTCGCCGGCCGCCGTATCAATGGCCTCGTCCACGTCGAAGAGCCGGGCCAAAACGCGCCGCAAATTGCCGTCTAACGTCACCTCGTCTAGCCCAAAGGCAAAGGACGCGATTGCGCCAGCCGTATAGCGTCCAATGCCGGGCAATTGCCGCAGCGCTTCCACCTCGCGCGGCAATACGCCGCCGTACTTCTCTGTCACCCATTGCGCGGCCTTGTGCAGATTGCGGGCGCGGCTGTAATATCCTAGCCCCTCCCAGGCGCTCAGTACTTCCTGTTCTGATGCTTCTGCCAACGCCTTTATGGATGGAAAACGCTGCATCCAGGCCTCGAAATAGGGAATGACCGTCTCCACCCGCGTCTGTTGGAGCATGATTTCGGAGACCCACACTGCATAGGGGGTGGGGTGACCGCGCCAGGGCAGGGAGCGGCCGTTTTGGCGGTACCAGGTTAGAAGTCGGCGGCTGATGCGCTCACCTTTCGATTTTCGTCTAGCCAATTTTCCCTGCAAGAAGTTAAAGAAATTTGAATGCGTAAGGTCTCGTAACGTGGCAGGCCGCAACCAAACTGGCCTTGCGTCGTCGTTCCCTTCATTTGCTGCAATAAAATCTTCGCGGCATTCGTGTCATTTGCTGCAATAAATCTTCGCGGCATTCGTGTCATTTGCTGCAATAAATCTTCGCGGCATTCATGTCATTCGATGCAATAAATCTTCGCGGCCTTCGCGTCATTCGCTGCAATAAACCTTCGCGGCATTCGTGTCATTTGCTGCAATAAATCTTCGAGACATTCGTGTCATTTGCTGCAATAAATCTTCGCGGCATTCGTGTCATTCGATGCAATAAACCTTCGCGGCATTCGTGTCATTCGATGCGGCCAAGCCTGGTTTTACAGCCTTACTGGTTTCCCCGTCTGCGCCGATTCGGCCAAGGCGGCCAGGGCGGCGACATTCCCGCGGCTATCCTCCAAACTGACGCGCGGCGCTTTGCCCAGCAGGATGGCGTCGGCCATATCTTCGACCTCGCCAAGATACA
>DAOUCM010000255.1:0-20951 GCA_034431895.1 Anaerolineales bacterium | reverse complement strand
TCTCCAGCGTTGCCCTATCCTCCGAGTGAGCAGGTGTATTCTATCACCTTTGAAATATCCCATCCTTTTGGGTAACATTTCTTTTTGAGGCAACGTTACCACCAAAGTAACTTTTCATTTTGAGGCATTACGCACTCGATGTAAAGTAACGCCAGTTCGGGATAACCGTCCGAAGGCTTTTTAGAGCAATTGTATGGACAAAATCGAGCCTTCGGGACGGTTCGAAGGCTTATCCCGAATGCAGGTTAAAGTAACAGGAGAACGAAATGGCAGAAAGAACCATCAGCGCTCAAAATGGCAAGTACATCATCCCTGGGCGCGGCAAACACACCGCAAGAAAAGTAGAGATTGACTTGGGCAGCCACGATGCGAGCAAGTTCATTGTGGTAGAAAAAGATTTTCCTGCCAATCTTCCAACGCACAAAGCCGGCGATCCAAATTTCAAATATGAATGGTTTGCCTGTTTTGGCATTCGCCATGCAAAAGCCGGGGGAGTGCCTGGCGATTTTGCCAATATCGAATATACGCTCACATTGGATCCCTTGCCGGCTGGCAAACGCTTGTTTGCATTCTACGGCGGACAGGTACACGAAGTACCCACTCGAAGTATCGGCAACAAAATCAGGGCGACACTCAATGTAGGCGATCCGCCGCTGGGCTGGGGGCCGTAATTCAAGACTTTCGAGCCTGCCAAAGGGCGCGCCGCCAGGGGAAATTGTCTATATACATACGACGCGCCGTTTCATCCGACAATTTAGCAACCTGCGCCTCGAGCAGCCGCATGGCGGCGTGCAAGATTTTGCCAGCGCGAGGGTCTTTGTCTCGAGACAGTATCTGGTAGATCGCCCAATAGACACGCAACGGCTCTTCCATGCCCTGTGGCTTCCCATCAACCAAGTGGGACAGAATGGTTTCAATATGCGCCTTTGCAGAAAGCAAATCGTCGTTGGCTAGGGCCGCCTGGGCCAGTCCGGCCAGGGATTCGATCCACAGTCCAGGCTGGCCGAGCGTCTTGCGAATGGCTACGGAATGCTGAAACATCTCCACTGCATAAGAAACATTCCCCTCCTGCAAGGCGGCATGACCCTGATAAAAATAGGCCCAGGCTTGCGCCGAATTCTCGCCGATTTCGACGGCCAACGTAAAAGCCTGACGAGCATAACGGGTGGCTTCACGCGCATCTTCCTGAGCAATCATTACGGCGCTCAAATTCAGGAGATCGTAGATCTGCATATAACGATTGTCAATCTCACGCGCCAGGGACAATGCCTGCTGCTGATAAGACCGCGCCGCCTCGAAATCACCCATCATGCCCGATACCCAACCCAAATTGCCCATCAAGATACTTTGTGACAAGCGGTCGCCTCGATCACGCATCAGCACATGTACCTGCCAATAATAATCGCGAGCAGAGAAGTAATCGCCTAGCACGAAGCCAGCTACATAGGCCAGGTTGTTGAGGGCTCTGGCTTGCAGGTCAACATCGCCCGTTTCTCTAGCAATGGCCCGCGCTTCTTCGAAGAACTGAAAGGCAGCAGATGGCTCTTTTTGTTCGAGCGCAATGAGGCCGGCCGAATTGGCCAGGTAGCCTTGCTGCCTGCGGCAGTTCCAACGACGCGCCAGAGCCAATCCCTGCCCCACCTTATGCATGGCTTCTTGCAAGTAACCCAAACGCAGCAAGGCCAGTGGCCAGACTGTGTAGGCTTCGAGCAACACTTCGATGTGTTGAGCGCCCACATTCAGGTCTACAACTCGGCTGGCATCCTGAGCGGCGCGCGCAAATTCGCCTAAATTATAATGAAAGCGCGCATATTGCACCCAAAAGCGGGCCAAAAGAGCATTTTCGCCTAATCGCTCGGCCAAGTCTTTCAAGCGCAGCAAGTCGCGGCGCTGCAAGGCGCGCTCTCCCATAAGGTCGTATAATTTTTCGCGTTTCACAAGCAAATCGAAACGCGCCCGGTCATCTTGAGCAGGGGTGAGGCGCAGCGCGCGGCTGAAATAATCCACTGCCTGGGTATTCTGATACATCCCCTCAGCGGTTTCACCTGCCAAAACCAAATACTTATGCGCTTGCTCCTTGAGGCCCGCCTGTTCTGCGTGATACGCCAGTTCACCCGCACGGGAGGCTAACTGCCCCGCAAATGCCGTTTCGATGGCCGCCACGGCCAGCGCATGAAGTTTACGCTGCCGGGAACGCAATTGCATGGCATAGGCAGCCTCTCTCAACAAGGCATGACGGAAGAGATAGCGGTCCGCATCCAGGGAAAACCAGATGTCGGCGCGTTCTGCGCGCGCTACCTTCTCGGCCAGGTCGGGCATGTTGCCCAACATGTGCGCCAGTACGGTGAACTCGAACTCTCGCCCCAACACAGCAGCGGTTTGAACGATTGTGCGCACGTCGCGCGGCAGACAATCGAAACGAGAAACCAGCATAGCGCCGACATCCAAAGGCAACGTCTCTAAAGCATCTTTTCGGGCCTCCAGACGCCCATCTCGACGACTATAGAGCAGGCCGTTCTCGGTCAAATATTGCAGGATTTGTTCTGTAAAAAAGGGGTTTCCCTCGGCGCGTGCTTCCAAAAGACGCAACAACCCAGGACCGAGCGGGACTCCCAACAGGCTCTGCGCCAATGCTTCGAGTTGTTTGGCAGTCAGCCGCTCCAGTTCAAGCGTCTGGTAAGGAACGCCTGCCTCGAATTCGACCTGCAAGCCATCGGGGCGGCTGGTTGCCAAGATTGCAAAGGGGTATTCCTTGCCCTCTTCTGAGGAAAACGCGCGCGTCAGGTAAGGCAAAAATGCGCGCGTGTCTTCATCCAGCCATTGCAGGTCTTCGATAAAAAGAACTACAGGAGACTGCAAACTCTCGGCCTGCAACAAGGCTGTCAGAGCAAGAAACATGTTTTCGTAGCGACCTTTTGCATCCAAACGCTCATACAAAGAGCCAGGAGAGGACAAGTTCAGCAGAGCAGCCAACAGCGACGCTGTGCGCTCCAACTCGGCAGCCAGAGCGGCATCGGGCGTTCTTTCGATCAAGCGCTTCAAAGCCTGCTCGAAGCGTTCCAGGTTGGCTGCATGGGTGTCTCCGGGCCGGTAGCCAAAACGTTCCCGCAGCCAGGCGCGGAAAGGGCCAAAGGGAAGGCGCAAAATTTCATCGGTCTGGCATAGCAGCCAGCGTGCAGGCAAATCAGCAAAAAACGCCGAGGCCTGAAAAGTATGCGCCAGGCGGCTTTTACCAATGCCGGCTTGACCGGTAATCAGCATCACGCCGCAAAACTTGCCTTGCCGCAAAGGCGCAAAGAACTGTGCCAGGCGCTGTAATTCGGTCTCTCGGCCCACCAGTGCGCCTCGATAGACAAACTCGGTGTTTTCCTTGCGGCCTAGCAGCAAGAAAGCCTTTTTCTTTTCGACAAAGCCCCTGACCTCCACCTCGCCCAAAGGGCGCACCAAAAAACGTTTTTCGGCGCGGCGGGCGGTTTCCTCGTCCAACCATACCTGCCCCGGCAACGCCATCCCCATGAAACGCGCCGCCAGGTTTACACCCCAACCGTAGGCGGTATAATCCTCGCGCAGCGAGGCGCCAATGAAACCAGCGTAGGCAACCAGTCGCGTCACGCCGGCTCGGAATGGCAAGCCGGTGCGCTCGAACAGTTCGAGCATGAACCCCAAGGCGCGTTCCACATCATTTTCATGCACCACCGGCGCGCCCCAAAAAATGAGCAAGTTGAAACCTTTATCGCCAATATCTGGACGCAAGAACACCCCCCCGTAACGTTCCTGCAAATCGAACACACTTTCCATGAACGGCTTGACAAACGCCTCGTCGGACGGGTCAATGGGAATATCAATGAACAAATTGACCACCTGCCGGAACTCGCCGACATCCGATAAATGGCTCAACTCTTGAGGGTAGAAAACGCCCGCTAAATCGGCAGCCGGCAAAGGGTCGAAAGGAAGCGCAGGCGGCAAGTCGGTGCAAACAGAAAGCAAGCGATAACCGTTGTCTATGGGTTCAGCCTGTACGTATGTCTTCAAGGCTCGATGGGCATCCGCCGACAGCACCACCTGGCCGGGGGCGGCTTGTTCCTCCGCGCCCACAGCCCCATCCACGCACGCGCCGCGCACACAACAGGTAGCCCGCCGGCCATCAGAAGAACGCAAAATCAACCAATCTACTTGCCCGGCGCCAAGACCTACTTTGATCGAAATGGGAAATCGTCCAAACGCAGTGGAGACGTAAGGATGCTCGGCAGTATGGCGCTGAATAGTCTGCGCCGCCGCCAGGCAACGAAAAATCTCTGCCGCGCGTTCGTCCTGCTGGGGAAAAACCGCCGTAAAGGCATCGCCGGCGTACCCTACCACGAAACCACCCTGCGCATACACAGCCGTCACCAGCGGCTCGAAAATCGTGCGCATCACCTCGGCCAACGCTTCGGCGCCGGCCTGACCATGTCGTGACAGCGTATCGGCCATCACAGAAAACCCAGAAAGGTCCGCAAACAACGCCGCCGCCTGCAAGTGACCACGAAACTGGCCGGCGCGGAATTTTTGAGCAATACAATGAGGAACGAGTTGACGCATGAGAAAACCAATCTAATTTTAACAGAAATGCGGCGGCTGGCAAAAACATGCACAAAAACCACCATCTGGCTATAATAACCGCATGACGCGCCCCACACACTTCGAAATCCGGCTTTGTGAAACCTGCGGATTACGCTACCCCGTGACCGACATCCAGCCTACCGGGAAACGCTGCCCGCTCTGTCTGGGACGCACCCGCCTCATTCTGACCCGCCACCTGCCCCCGTCAAATGAGCCGCTTCCTGCCGCCTCGGCTGCTTCCGCTCCCCGCCTGGCAGCCCTGCTCGACAACCTGCGTTCGGCCTGGAACGTGGGCGCCATCTTCCGCAGCGCCGACGGCCTGGGGGTAGACAAGCTGTACTTGTGCGGCATCACTCCCACTCCCACGAACCGGGCAGTGACAAAAACTGCCCTGGGCGCAGAAAAGAATGTTGCCTGGGAATACGCCCACAACGCGCTGGACATGGCCGCCAAACTCAAGGCAGAAGGCTACAAGTTGATTGCGCTCGAACAAGATGAACGCGCCACCCCCTTGTGGCTCTACTCCCCTGCCCCGCCTGCCAACACCCTGCTCATTGTCGGCAACGAAGTGACCGGCGTAGACCCCGACCTGCTCGATATATGCGACTACATTTTACACATCCCCATGCGCGGGGGCAAACGCTCGCTCAACGTAGAAGTGGCTTTTGGAATTGCCGCATACACCCTCGCGCCACAAACCACAATAAGATAACGAAACTAATGGTATCATTGGCGGCATGAATTCCCAGCCCCCCTTCAGCGAACTCCTCCACCGCCGGATGCTGGAAAACCTGTACGACGGCGTCTGCTTCATTGACCTGGAAGGACGAGTCACCTACTGGAACCGCGGCGCCGAACGCATTACCGGGCGCCTGGCGCGCCAATTGCATGGCTTGGAGGTAGGCAGCGACCTGCTGCGCCAGTACGACGAGGAAGGCCTGCCGTTGACGAATGAAGCCTGTCCCTTGCTGGCAACATTGGCAGACAGCCAGGCGCGCGAAGCGGTAGTCTACCTGCGACATGCCGAAGGCTACTTGCTTCCCGTGCTGGTCAAGACCTTCCCCGTCCACAACGCAGAACGCCAAATCGTTGGGGCCGCCGAAATCTTCAGCGACAACCCCAATCTACTACGCATCCGACGACGAGAACAAAGCCTGGAACAAACCACCGCCTATGACGCGCTGACCCTCATCGGCAATCGCAAACACCTGGAACGAAAACTGCAAGCCGCCTTGCTGGAATTCCAAAGCAACGAGACCAGCGTTGGCATTCTATTTGCAGATATTGATCACTTCAAAGCCTTCAATGACACCTATGGTCACAATGCCGGCGACAAAGTGCTTCGGGCGGTGGCCAACACCCTGCGCCACAATCTGAGGGATACCGACACCTGCGGGCGCTGGGGCGGCGAAGAGTTCCTCGTCATTGTGCATAACATCGAATTGCCCCTGCTCGAAACCATTGCCGAAAAATTGCGCCTGCTGGTCAGCCAGGCCATCGTCGAGATAGACCATCAACCTCACAGCGTGACCATCTCGATTGGCGGCACCCTGACGCGGCCTGGCGATACGCTCGAAAGCCTGGTCCACCGCGCCGACAAGTTGATGTACCGCAGCAAACGAGCGGGGCGCAACCGCGTTTCGATTGAATAGGCCAGCCATGCGCGGAATCCTCTCGGGCCTCACCGCTGCCGCAATTTGGGGCGGAATGTACGTGGTCAGCAAGGTCATGTTGGACGTGATTCCGCCGTTTACGCTGCTGGCGTTAAGGCTGATATTGGGTATCCTCAGCCTGGTTATTGTTTTCCTGTTCCAACATGCCAAAGAAATCCCTCAGAGCCTTCCTCCAGCCTCCCCATTGCGCGACTCGTTTCTGGTCGGCGTAGTAGGCTACGGCATCTCGCTTGGCTTCCAGTTCGTAGGCACAAAACTTTCGACCGCCTCCAACGGGGCGCTAGTCACTTCGGCCACGCCAACCTTTGTGCTGTTGTTTGCTCCATATTTGCTACACGAAAAACTCACACCGCGCCGCATCCTGGCACTGCTCGTCTCCACCCTGGGTGTGCTAGCCGTGATTGACCCGCGCAAAGCAGAACTCTCTCCCTTCCTGTTTTGGGGCAACCTCAGCCTGCTGGCTGCCGCTTTGACTTGGGCGCTCTATTCGGTCTTGGTACGCAAAGTGGCCCAAAAAGCAGACCTGCTGGTATCGAGCGCGGTCATGCTGGCAGGCGGTGTCCCTTCCAGCCTGCTGTTGGCAGGCTGGGAAATCCGAACGCAAGGCATCGGAGAAATCAACCTGGCTGTCATCGGCGGAATATTCTACTTGGGAATCCTTTCGACGGCGTTGGCCATGTTCCTGTGGAACTATGCTTTTGCCAAATTGCCTGCCGCACTTGCCTCCTTGACCTTCTTTGCCCAGCCCCTGGTGGGAACCTTCTTAGGCTGGCTGTTCCTCGAAGAACCGATTACGCCGCTTTTCCTGGCCGGCGGCGTGTTGATTGGGATAGGGTTGGTGATTGCCAGCAAGGAATAAGCACATCATCAGGCTCTGCCTGGTCTAGCAGGGCCGACCGCGCCACGTCGTACTATTTCATGGCACAGGTGGTACATGCAGGTCGGCGGTATGGCGGTTGACCGCCCCCTCTCGCGAGATCAAGGAGAACCCCGCGCCCCGTGTCTTCGTAGTGAAATTTCTCTACGACCTCGACGTCTCATCCACCGTATGCAATAGGGCCATATTGGGCGGGCGCATAGCGCCCACCGGGAAGCCACACACCAAGACCACCTGTTGACCGGGCCGAATGCCCGTTTGCAGCAAAGCCGCGTCCAGTGAACGAATCATCTCCTCCAGCGTGTTGGCAAAAGGCACCAACTGAGCGTTTACACCCCATAAGAAAGCCATCTTTCGATAGGTAAATGCCTGTGGGGTAAAGGCCAAAATAGGCTTGACAGGGCGAATCTTAGACATCAGCCAGGCAGTATGCCCCTGCATCGTAAACACCGCCACAGCCGCTACATCGCGGTCATGCGCCAACTCGCGGGCCGCGCGCGCCATCGAAGCGGCATCACTTTCACCCAGAGCAGGGGTGCGTTCTTGGGCGCTGCCCCACTCGCGAAAATGAGCCTCGGCCTCACGAACCACGCGATCCATCATATCCACCGCTTCTAGCGGATACTTGCCAGAAGCAGTTTCAGCCGAAAGCATGACCGCGTCGGTGCCATCGAAGACGGCATTGGCCACATCGGAAGCCTCAGCGCGGGTAGGCAAGGGATTCTGAATCATGGATTCCAGCATTTGCGTAGCGGTAATCACCAGTTTGGCGCGCGCGTTGGCTTGTTGAATGATGTGTTTCTGCAAGACCGGCACACGTTCTGGCGGCATCTCCACGCCCATATCGCCGCGCGCCACCATCACACCGTCCACCGCCTCCAGGATTTCAGGAAGTTGCTCGAGCGCCTCGGGGCGTTCCAGTTTGGCAATCAAGAGCGGCAGGGGGGCGCCAGCCGCAAAACGTTCCATCGCAGCGCGCACCTGCTTTACATCCTCCACCGAGCGGACGAACGAGACTGCCACCGCATCCACGCCCTGGGCAATGCCGAACGACAAATCGGCCTCGTCTTTGGAGGTAAATCCCGCTACCCGTAATCGGACGCCAGGCAGATTGATGCCCTTGTGAGAGGAAAGCGGCCCGCCGATCAGCACCTCCGCGCGCAGCGCGCGGCCTTGCACGGAATCCACTTCCAGCGTAAGACGACCGTCATCGAGCAGCAAGCGATCTCCGGCTTGGACAGAATCGAACAATTCACAAAAATCGACCGGGATGAGCGGACCGTCCAACAGCGGCGGCGCGTCTGGAGCCGCGTACAACGTCACTTGTTGGCCGTTCTCCAAATACAACGGTTGAGGCAGGTCGCCCACACGCACCTTGGGGCCTTGTAAATCCTGCAAGATGCCCACCGACCGCCCTAGCCGCTCGGCCGCTTTGCGAACAGCCCGAATGCTGGCTGCATGTTGCTCCTGTGTGCCATGCGAAAAATTCAGGCGCGCCACGTCCACGCCTGCCAGCAGCAAGCGCTCGATCATGGTCTCGCTATCGCTGGCAGGGCCGAGGGTGGCTACAATCTTGACACGGCGGTTCATGAGACTAAATGTAATGTAATTCGCTGGCCTGTTTTCTCAACTCAGCACGGAAGTCAGGATGCGCTATATTGATCAATTGGTTGGCGCGCTGACGGATGGTCTTACCGTACAAATCAGCCACGCCATACTCGGTGACGATGTAACGCACGTGATTGCGCGTGGTCACAACGCCGGCACCATGTTTGAGCATGGCCGAAATCTTGGAAAGCGCCGTTCCATCGCGCATCACATTGACGCTTGGCAGGGCAATGATAGGCACGCCGCCTTTGGAGCGAGAAGCGCCGTAGATAAAGTCCAGTTGACCGCCCACGCCAGAATACAACTTGGGGCCAATGCTGTCGGCGCACACCTGACCGGTCAGGTCCACTTCGATAGCCGAGTTGATGGCCACCATGCGGTCATTTTGTGCTATGACAAAGGGATCGTTGACGTATTCGGTGCGGTGTAATTCGATGAGCGGGTTGTCGTCTGCCCATTCGTACAGCCGCTTGGTGCCAATGATGAAACCGGCCACAATCTTGCCAGGATGCAGACTCTTTTGCGCGTTGGTCAACACGCCGGCATTGACGAGGTCAATTACACCATCGGAAAACAATTCGGAATGAATGCCCAGGTCTTTCTTGGTAAAGAGGTATTTAAGCACTGCATCAGGAATAGCGCCAATGCCCATTTGCATGGTCGCGCCATCAGGAATCAGTTCGGCAATATAACCGGCAATCTTTTCCACAATATCAGATGGACTTTCTTCGGCCATGGGCATTTCAGCAATGGGATAATTCACCGGGATGATGTAGTTCAAGCGGCTGACGTGGATGAACGAGTCGCCCAGGGTGCGCGGCATTTGCTCGTTGACTTCTGCAATGATGACCTTGGCCGCTTCAGCCGCCGACTTCGTCAGACCGACCTCCACACCCAAACTGCAAAAACCGTGTTCATCGGGCAGAGAGACATGAATCAGGGCGGCATCCAACGGCAAAATACCGCGCTTGAACAACAATGGGAACTCAGATAGCAAAACCGGCGTAAAGTCGGCACGCCCCTCATGTACTGCTTTGCGGATATTGGCGCTGATAAACATGGAGTTGACGCGCAGATGCCCTTGCATGGCCTCGCTGACGTAATCCGCCGACCCCACCGTCAGCGCCTGGACGATTTCCACATCGCGCAGGTTGGGAGCATAATTGACCAGCGCCGCCAGAATCTTCTGCGGCACCGAAACATTCCCCGTCAGGAAGATGCGCTGCCCCGATTGGATGACTTTGACCGCTTCTTCGGGGGTTGTCACACGCGATTGATAGATGCTAGTCCAATCCATATACCCCTCCTCCAACCTGACCATTCAAGCGCGCCAGATGCAGCAACTGTCCCTCTATCGTGCAAACCGCCTTCTCCAGGGCCTTATTCTCCGCTATTGCTTGCCGGCAACCTTTGTTAGCCAATTCCAGAATATAAGGCATGGCGGCGTTGACAAAGGCGTGGGTGGCTGTGCGCGCCACTGCCGCAGGAATGTTCGGCACACAGTAGTGAATGACGCCTTCTTCGATAAACGTACACTGTTCATGCGTGGTTGGGCGAGAAGTTTCCACACAACCGCCCTGGTCAATGCTCATATCAATAATCAACGAACGAGGCTTCATCTTCTTGACAATCTCGCGTTTCAATACAATCGGCGAACGTTCTCCCGGCACCAGCACAGCGCCCACCACCACATCGGCAAAAGCGCATGTGCGGGCAATATTTTTGGGAGTAGCGATCATCGTCACAGCCTGCGGAAAGCGCTCTTCGAGCCGCTGCAAAGCGCGCAAGTCGCTATCCAGCACGGTCACATGCGCGCCGTTCCCCAAAAACGCCTGAGTAGCAGAAGTGCCGGCCACGCCAGCGCCAATAATGACCACCTCAGCCGGAGGCACCCCGGCAATGCCGCTCAATAAAATTCCCTTGCCGCCCTTGTAATTCTGCATGAAATGAGCCGCTATCTGCGCTGTCATCCGTCCCCCAATTTGCGCCAGCGGTTTCTTGACCGGCGTGGTGCCATCTGCCTCTTCGATCTGTTCATAGGCAATCGCCGTAATCTTGTTCTTGACCAGAATTTCGATCTTATCTTGACGAGAAGAAGCCAAATGGAGCAACCCCGCCACAACCGTACCGGCGCGCATCCATTCCAATTCCTCTTTCAGGGGGCGCGCAAACTTCAACAATAGATCGGCACGGCCAAACACCTCGTCAGGCGCGTAGACAATACGCGCCCCGGCGCGTTCATACTCCTGGTCTGAAAAACCGGCCCCCAGCCCAGCCTCATGCTCCACGAAAATCGTATGCCCCTGATGTTTCAAAATTTCGACGCCCGCCGGTGAAAGACCGACACGGAACTCGGAAGGACGCCGTTCTTTTGGAATGCCAATGTTCATAGAAACCTCCTCGAAAAGCCCTAAAGGTATTCGAAACCTTTAGGGCCTCATGATCAATCCATATTCAACACATCGCGGATAGCGGGCAATGCCCAGTCAATGGTCGCCTTGTCAATCACCAGTGGCGGAGCAAAACGGATGACGTTCTGGTGTGTTTCTTTGGCCAGAATGCCCTTGAATTGCAGCGCCTCGCAAAAACGCCGCGCGCCACCGGCCGAGGGTTTCAACTCCACGCCAATCAGCAAGCCTTTGCCGCGCACTTCTTTGACGTGCGCACTGGGAATTTCTGCCAACTGTTCGACGAAATACCGCCCCAGGCTTTCTGCACGCTCTGCCAGGTTTTCCTCGCGGATCACCCTCAACGAGGCGCGTGCTACCGCTGCTGCTAGCGGATTGCCGCCGAAAGTGGATCCATGCTCCCCCGCCTGGAACAGGTCCATCACCTCCCGGTCAGCCAGCACCGCCGAAACAGGATAGAAGCCCCCTGAAAGCGCCTTGCCGATGATAATCATATCCGGGCGCACATTCTCATGTTGGCTGGCAAACAATTTCCCTGTCCGCCCCAGACCGGTTTGAATTTCATCGGCAATGAGCAAGACGTTGTGCTTTTTGCAAATCTCAGCCGCCTTCTTGAGATAGCCTGGCGGCGGAACAACGACGCCCGCCTCACCCTGAATAGGCTCCACCAGAAAGGCGGCAGTATGAGGCGTAATGGCTTTCTCCAGCGCAGCCGCGTCGCCGTATGGAACAACCACGAAGCCCGGAGTGAACGGGCCAAAATCTTCACGATAGGCGGGTTCGGTAGAGAATGAAATGACGGTCGTCGTCCGCCCGTGAAAGTTGCCCGACGCTACCATGATCTCAGCCTGATGACGCGGTACCTTCTTCACCACATAGGCCCACTTACGCGCCAATTTGACAGCCGTTTCTACCGCCTCAGCGCCAGAATTCATCGGCAAAGACATCTCATAGCCGCTCATCTCGGAGAGTTCTTTATAAAAGAGCGGCAGTTGATCGTTACGGAAGGCGCGCGAGGTGAGCGTGACTTTGCGCGCCTGCTCCACCAGCGCCGCCAAGATTTTAGGATGGACATGCCCCTGGTTGACTGCCGAATACGCGCTCAGGCAATCGAGGTAGCGCTTGCCATCCACATCATAGACCCACACCCCTTCGGCCCTCTCGATAACCACATCTAGCGGATGATAGTTATGCGCGCCGTACTGTTCCTCCAATGCAATATAGTCTTGGGTATTCATGCTCGAGTTCATCCCTTGAGCGCTACTCATTACGTATTACGCATGACGTATTACGCCATCCGCAATCCATAGCACCTCATCTCTAAAAATCCTATGCCACGCCGAACAAGCGCGCCAGAATCGCCTTCTGTGCGTGCAAACGGTTGTGCGCCTGCGGGAAGATGACCGAGTGCGGGCCGTCGGCCACTTCGTCGGTCAATTCCTGGTTGCGATGGGCCGGCAGACAGTGCATCACAATCACATCTTTATCGGCCTCGCTCACCAATTGGGCATTGACCTGATAAGGCGGAAAGACTTTCTCGCGTTGGGCGGCCTCTTCTTCCTGCCCCATGCTGGTCCAAGTATCGGTATAGATAACCTGGGCGTGCTTGACCGCTTCATGCGGGTCACGCAGATAAGTAATCTTTGCGCCCGACTGGGCAGCCAATTTTGCGCCGGTTGCACGCGCTACTTCGGGCATGTCATAACCTTCAGGGTTGGCAATCGTGAAATTGCCGCCCAACATCACCACAATATGCATCAAAGAAACGGCTACGTTGTTCCCATCGCCCACAAAAGTCACATTTAGGCCCTTCATGGTGCCAAATTTCTCGATGATGGTCTGCGCATCGGCCATAGCCTGACAGGGATGGCTGAAATCGCTCAAACCGTTGATGACCGGCACCGACGACCACTTTGCCAATTCGACCACGTGAGCATGTTCGAACACGCGTGCCATCAACGCCTGCACATAACCAGACATCACACGGGCTACATCCGCAATGGCTTCACGCTTGCCCAGCCCAATCTCGTTAGGAGAAAGGTATAACGCATCGCCGCCCATGTGCCGCATAGCCATATCGAACGAAACGCGCGTCCGCAGGCTGGGTTTTTGGAAAATCATGCCCAGTACTTTCCCTTTGAACAAGGGCGGGTTGCCACCGGCGAAGTATTCCTTCTTCAGCCGAATGGCAAGGTCTAGGATGTCCTGGATTTCAGCGGGGGAGTAATCGGACACATCGAGGAAGTGTTTCATAGTTTCGGTCTCCTTTTAGGAAGGTGAAAGATATGCCCCGAGCGCCGCGCAGTCGAGAGGCGTATTAAGTTATATGCAGATTGTATCAGATGGGCGCGTTATTGTGCAGTGTCCTGCTTCAGAGCCTCCGTCAGGGGAATGGGTTCCCCAACGGCATAACCCTGAGCATAGTCCACGCCCATTTCCTGGAGTTGACCAATGACCCCTTGCTGTTCGACATGTTCAGCAATGGTATAGATACCCATGATGTGGCCAACTTGATGGATTGCGGCTACCATGGCCTGGTCATTTTGGCTTTCGAGCATGTCCTCAACGAAACTACCGTCTATTTTGAGATAATCCACCGATAAACTCTTCAAGTATCGAAAAGAAGACAAACCGCTGCCAAAGTCATCCAGCGCCACACGGACGCCCAGGCGCTGCACCTCCCTGACAAAGAGTTGAGCCTTTTCCAGGTTTTGGATGGCCGCCGTTTCAGTGATTTCAAAACAAATTTGAGTTGGAGGCACCTGAAACTCTTCCAATTGGTCACGCACATAATCGAGCAGCGTCTCGTCGTTGAGCGAATTCCCCGACAAGTTGATGGAGATACGCAGTCCGTCTTCATTTTTCTGGCCTGCCAATGCCGACAAGACAGCGCGGATGACCCAACGGTCTATGCTGGTCATCAAGCCGTAACGCTCTGCCGCTGGGATAAAAGAGTTGGGCAAAACCATCCGTCCTTCATCGCCCTTCAGCCGCAGCAACACCTCATAATATTTTCGATGTTCTTTGCTTTCATTCAACGGCATGACGGGCTGACAGTACAACTGGAAGAGGTTTTTTTCGATGGCTTGCTGGAGTTGAGCGGCTTGCAAGATGGCGCCGTGCCGTTGGGCAGTTTCGCTGTCGGTGGGATGATAAATGTGCAAACGGCCACGCCCCAGATCTTTGGCGGTGTAACAGGCCACATCTGCTTCGCTCAATGCCTGAGAGATGCTCTCCGTCTGGCTATTGATGGCTACAATCCCTATGCTGACCCCTACCTGGAAAGTTCGTCCTTCCCAGACGAATTGGTAATTCTGCAGACGCTCAATGATTTTATGGGCAGCCTGAATGGCTTTTTCTAGGGGACAATATTCCAGCAATAGACCAAATTCATCTCCGCCCAAGCGCGCCAGCGTGTCGCGCTGACGAAATAAACCACGCAGCAGATAGGCCACCTGTTTGAGCAGCGCGTCGCCAGCGATGTGACCAACAGTGTCATTGATGACCTTGAACTGGTCCAAGTCAAGATAGCATAGAGCATGTTGCAAGTCATGTTTTTTGGCGCTTGCCAGGCAATGCTCCAACCGCATCTCGAACTCGCGCCGATTGACCAGGCCGGTCAAGATGTCATGTGAGGCGTCATACGCCAGTTGACGTTGCAATTGCCGCGCCTCAGTCACATCACGGAAAACCAGCACGACTCCAATCGTTTCTCCAGCGCGGTTGCGAATGGGAGCAGCCGAATCGGCAATCGAAAATTCTTTGCCATCGCGGCGGATGAGAACGGTGTGATTTGCCAACCCAATCGTATGGCCTTCTCTCAAGCAACGCACCACCGGGTCAGGGGCCGGCTGGCGGGTCAGTTCATTGACGATACGAAAAACATTCCCCAAGGGTTGGCCACGCGCCTCGTCCACGCCCCAACCGGTTAATGCCTCGGCCGTCGCATTGAGGTACGCTATGCGCCCGCTTTGGTCGGTGGTGATCACAGCATCGCCGATACAAGCCAGCGTCACCTGGGCGCGTTCTTTTTCTTCGAAGAGCGCTTCTTCTACCCGCTTCTGCGCTTTGAACTGCTGTTCCGTGTGGCGTGAAAAGAAGAAGAAAAGGAAGAAGGGCAAAAACAGGATTTCAAAGTAATCTTCATAAGCATCGAAAGCCGCTGAGATTCCAAGATGTTCCAGGGTATTGGACAGGCCGACCACCACATATAGCCCAGCAGCCAGGCCCAGGAACATCCTGGAAACAACGCCTAACCTTCCTTGCGGCAGCAAGAGAATCAGGGTCAGAGCAAGCGCAAAGCCGCCAGTTGAGAGGATGTCGAGAAAGGCAATCCAACCATCCATTGCATCAACCCTCCTCGCCATCTCCAACACTGGCATGTCCTAACCGCCAGCAAGCAACGACAAAGCCCCAGCCGGCAATGGCCAGCGCAGCGTGTTCGAGCAAGTTGAGCGGGCCAGACCAGAAGAAGCCCTCCAAGACGGTGGCAATATAGGCAATCAGCATGGCAACGAAAACCACATAGAACAAGCGCAGCGAGGCCAGAAACATCCTGCGGGCAAAGAAGACCAACACCAACGCAGCGGCTACGCCAGAAAAAAGATTGACGAGTTCGTTCTCTTGAAGCATGTTGCGCTCCGTTCCAATATCTCCCTTTCTGGTCCTTGGGTAACGGCTTCGATAGTATTTCACGAAGGGGTAGAGAGATTTTACCACCGTGTCAGGAGGCCAGAGCAAGCCAATTTAACCTTGACACAGAACGAATGTTCGGGTAACATTCATAGCACAAATGAGCGATAAACGCTCACCTGCGCCAGAATCTGGCAGGAGGCACACATGATGATGGTTCGTAAGAGCAAAGGATTGAGCGACCGCCACGTGCGAGTATTGGAGTTTTTGACCGCTTACCAGACGCAACATAGCCGTCCTCCCTCGATTCGTGAAATTGGCGACGCTGTCAGAATTTCATCTACGTCGGTGGTCAATTATTACCTCGATCAACTCGAGAAAATGGGTTACATCGAGCGCGATGGGCGCGTCTCACGCGGTCTGCGCCTGACGGAAAAAGTAAAAGAAGTTGTTCAGGTTCTCCACGATTTACTGCGCGTGCCTGTCATTGGGCGCATCGTTGCCGGCGAACCAGTGCCTGTCCCTGCTTCTGATTTCCCCTACTACGACGCAGAAACCAGTTTGGACATTGCCGCTTCGCTCTTGCCTGTCCCAGAGAAAGGCAAGCAACTGTATGCCCTGGAAGTGCAAGGCGATTCGATGATTGATGCGATGGTCAACGATGGCGATTACGTCATCATGAAACCGGTAGCCAGCAATAACGAAGTCCGCAACGGCGAAATGGTGGCAGTTTGGCTACCCAATCGCGATGAGACAACCCTCAAATACTTCTACAAGGAAAAAGACGGCTATCGCCTTCAGCCTGCCAACCCTACCATGAGACCCATCTTGATTGACAAAGAAGAACCGTTAGAAATTCGAGGCAAAGTCGTCATGGTCATCCGCAAAGTGGATACGGTGGCAGTATAGCCAGCACACAACTAAAAACGGCCTCGATGAAGGCCGTCTGAATCGAAAAGACGACTCGATCGAGTCGTCTTTTCCATTTGGACAAATGCCTTACGCCAGTTCGATAACGGCGCCGGCTTCTTCCAGTTTCTTCTTGGCTTCCTGCGCGGCTTCTTTGCCCACAGCCGACAGGACCTTGCCGCCGGCAGTTTCGGCCAAAGTCTTGGCCTCGCCCAAGCCCAAACTGGTCAATTGGCGAATGACCTTGATGACCTCGATCTTCTTGGGACCGGCTTCCTTGATGATGACATCGAATTCGGTCTTCTCTTCGACGGGTTCCGCAGCAGCAGCGGCAGCGCCGGCGGGCATGGCGGCCATCGCCACAGGAGCAGCGGCAGAAACGCCCCATTTCTCCTCCAGCAGTTTGACCAATTCAGCCGCCTCCAAAACAGAAAGTTCACTCAGTTGTTCGACCAACTTTTCAAGATTTGCAGCCATTGTGAGTACTCCTTACAAAGTTAGAAATTTTTTCAGTTTTGCGTGATAGAACGCCGATCACGCTGCGGCTTGGGCGTTTTCCGAATAGGCGCGGAAAACAGCCGCCAGCGAACGAGCCGGTTCTGCAAGCGTGCGCACCAACTTTCCAGCGGGAGCCTGCAAGACACCCAGCAATTGTGCGCGCACTACCGGCAAAGGCGGCAGATCAGCCAGCGCCTTCACCTGGGCAACATTCAGCACCTCAGCGCCCATGAAGCCGCCTTTGACTTTGATCGCCTCTATGCCTTTTATGACATCGGCCAGGGCTTTAGCGGTCGCCGCCGGGTCCGAAAAAGCAAACGAAGCGGCTGTGCTGCTTGTCAAAAGGCTTTCAGGAATCGTTAAGCCGCTGGCCTGGAAAGCGCGTTTTGCCAGCGTATTCTTGATCACATGGAACTCACCGCCCGATTCGCGAATCTTGGCGCGGATATTGTCCATATCCTTCATGTTTGCGCCGCTGTACTCCACCAGAATCACGGCCTGGCTTTTGCTCAGCCACATTTTATATTGCTCCAGCACTTCATCTTTCTTTTGTTTTGACAGAGCCAAGGGACATTCACCTCCTTTCTATGCAAAAAGTCTTTGCCACTTTCACAGGCAAAGACTTCTGCTCTTGCTCATGCGAGCATCCCTGACGCGGGAAACAGCCTGCATTCAGGCTGCACACAGCATACCGTCCTCGCCTGGGCAGGAAATTAAGTCCAGCATTTCGCAGGACGCCTGCCGTCACGGGCAAGTGGCGAATTCAAGATAACGGGTGAAACTACCCGCCTACCTCCAGTGCTTGAGCCTCATTCGGCTCGATCTTGATACCAGGCCCCATGGTCGTAGCGACCGTAATGCGCTTGATGTAATTGCCCTTTGCGCCGGCCGGTTTGGCCTTGCGAATAGCCTCCATCAGCGCAGCAAAATTGTCGAGCAATTTGCCTGCTTCGAAGGAAGTTTTCCCGATAACAACGTGCATATTCGCGGTCTTGTCGAGGCGAAATTCCACGCGGCCGGCCTTGGCTTCCCGAATGGTGCGGCCTAAGTCGCTCGCATTGACAACCGTACCGGCTTTTGGATTGGGCATCAAACCGCGCGGGCCCAACACCCGTCCCAAGCGGCCTACTTTGCCCATCATGTCGGGCGTTGCAATTGCCACATCGAAATCGGTCATGCCGCCTTCGATTTTCTTCAGGGTTTCGTCGTCATCGGCCACCAGATCGGCGCCGGCTTCACGGGCAGCGGCGGCGCCTTCGCCTTGCGCAAAGACCAGCACGCGCACCGTTTTGCCCAAGCCATGCGGCAACACGACTACATCGCGTATTTGCTGGTCAGCCTGACGAGGGTCCAGCGTAGTACGGATATGCACTTCTACCGTCGAATCGAACTTGGTCGCAGATGTTTCCTTGGCCAGTTCCATCGCATCGCGCGGCGAATACAGTTTCTCTTGATCCACTTTGGCCAGGGCGGCCAGATATTTCTTACCGTGTTTTGTCATGATTACCTCCGTGGTACAAGCGGGTCGGATAGTCTCATCAACAGAGCATCATGCCAAATAGCCTTGTCGTTGGCTACGAGACAATGACATTGCTGACCTGCAACGACCAAACAACCCTCCCACCCATTTAGTCAACGATTGTAATACCCATACTACGGGCTGTGCCGGCAATTTGTTGCATTGCGCCTTCGAGATCAATGGCGTTCAAGTCTTTCATCTTCAATTCTGCTATTTCCTTGATCTGCGCGCGCGTCACCTTGCCAACCTTATCCTTGTTCGGCACGGCCGAGCCTTTCTCTACCCCGGCCGCTTTGCGCAACAACACAGCAGCCGGCGGCGTCTTGAGAATGAAGGTGAACGACCCATCCGTATAAATGGTAATCTCTGCCGGAAGCACCTCGCCAGGCCGATTGGCCGTGCGGGCGTTATATTCCTTGCAAAACGCCATGATGTTGATGCCATGTCCGGCCAGCGCCGGGCCGATCGGCGGGGCTGGGTTAGCCTTTCCCGCCTCGATTTGTAAACGAACGATTGCCTTTAACTTCTTGGACATTTTTTCTCCTTGTACCGGGACTCACCTCCGGCACTCGTGGTTTTAGCGGGCGATTAGGGACGCCCTCCCACCGCATCAGGCCAGACTTCGGCCTGCTACCGTCAAATTTATGCTTTCTCGACCTGAAGGAAATCCAATTCTACCGGCGTTTCTCGCCCAAAGAAACTCACCATCACGCGCACCTTCGAACGTTCCGTGTCAATCTCCGAGACCATACCGCGGAAGTCGTTGAACGGCCCGTCTATGATGCGTACCCGCTCGCCAACCTTGAACGAGACCTTGACCGTTGGCGCTTCTGCTTCCATGCGTTTGACAATCTGGGCCACTTCCTCCGGTCGTAAGGGAGTAGGGGTATTGCCCATGCCTACGAAACCAGTCACGCCCGGCGTATTGCGCACCACATACCATGACTCTTCGGTCAAAATCATATTGACCAGCACATAACCCGGAAAGATATGGCGCTCTACGGTGCGGCGTTTTCCGTCTCTTACTTCGACCTCTTCCTGGGTGGGGACGATGACATCGAAAATCTTATCTTTCATGCCCATCGTCTCGATGCGCTGCTCGAGGTTGTAACGGACCTTGTTCTCGTAACCAGAATAGCAATGCACCACATACCAGGCCGCGCCTCCTTCGGCGGGGTCGGCGTCCAACGGCGCGCGTCCCTCTCCTATAACGGGAGCAGGCTGCTCGTCCGGCTGTGAGGCGTCAGCGTCGCTCAAAACAGGCTGATCCGAGGCGTTCATAGCATCCTCGGACGATTCCATCGACTCTTCAGCCAGCCTTTCTTCTTCTGGATCCTGCATCTCCATCACAGACCTCATTCTCACCGCGAATGCGTCAGGCGCCAATCAACAATCCTAACAGCCATCCGGCAATGCCATCCACAATCAAGCCCAGGAAAACGCTCATGAAAGCCAATACCACCAGAACAATGAGGGTCATCTGCCAGGCTTCCTGGCGGGTAGGCCAGGTTACCCTGCGCAGTTCACCGATCGTCTCTCGTACCAGACGCTGGATGGCGTTCTGTTTTTTGCTTTCCTTCTTATCAGTCACCGTTTCTCCTTAGGTACGATCTTACGGCTAAAACGCCGCCTTCGACAGGACGGCGTTGCCCTTCAGACAGGCCAGGCAGGACTTGAACCCACAACCGCTCGTTTTGGAGACGAGTGCTCTACCAATTGAGCTACTGGCCTAGGTAATCGAACAGCCTCATCGTCAAGGCCATCCGACTGTTCGACTACTCAACTATTTCGTTTCACGATGCAACGTGTGTTTCCGACAGCGAGGACAATATTTTTTGAACTCCAGGCGGTTCGGATCGTTGCGACGATTTTTCTCGGTTGTGTAGTTACGCTCCTTGCAATCATTACATTGCAGTGTGATTACAGGGCGAATATCTTTCTTCTTCGATGCCATTCTTACTCACCAGTCTTTCCAGGTTATTCGATGATCTTGGTGACGACGCCCGCACCCACCGTCAGGCCGCCTTCACGGATGGCGAACTTCGAGCCTTGCTCCAACGCCACCGGCACAATCAGTTCCACCGTCAGGTTCACGTTGTCACCCGGCATCACCATCTCTACTCCCTCCGGCAGCGTAATCGAACCCGTCACATCCATCGTCCGTATGTAGAACTGCGGACGATACCCGCTGAAGAACGCCTTGTGTCGCCCTCCCTCGTCTTTCTTCA
>DAOUCM010000254.1:0-2649 GCA_034431895.1 Anaerolineales bacterium | reverse complement strand
AAAATGGCTACACGAAATTCACAAGACTGCAACAAGCCCTACGCGACCCGCCGCAACTTCCTGAAACTGACCACCAATGCCCTGTTTGGCCTGGCCGCATTGCTCGGACTGGGCGGCCTGGTGCGCTTTTTAGGCTATCCAACCGATCCCGACCCGCAGAGCGAGTTCGACTTGGGGCCGGCAGCCAACCTCCCGCCCGGCTCGCGTACCCTGCGCACCGACATCCCAGCCGTCATCTACAACACGGACGGCATCTTCACCGCCTACAGCCTGACTTGCACTCACCTGGGCTGCACGGTCGAGGCAGACGGTGAGGGTTTTGCTTGTCCATGTCATGGCTCGAAGTTCGACCACGACGGCGCCGTACTTCAAGGCCCCGCCCGCCTGCCGCTGCGTCCCTTGCGCGTGCAGGCGCTGGAGGATGGCAGCCTGAAATTGTTTACACAAGGACAAGCCGATTATAATAACCTGAATTCGGGATAAGCCTTTGAACCGTCCCGCGAAGTACCCGCAGGGTGAAGGCTCGATTTTGCCCAGACAATTGCTCTAAAAAGCCTTCGGGACGGTTATCCCGAGGCGTTAATAAATAGCAACCGCCTAAGTCAATTCTGTATGGAGGAGGAGCAGGCATGGATTTCGATCTCACCGACGAACAACGTATGTGGAAGAAAGCCGTACACGACTTCGTGGCGGCGGAGGTGCGTCCGTTTGCACGCGAAGCCGACGAAAGCGGCGAATTCAACTGGAAAGCCGTGCGCAAGATGGGGCCGCTTGGCCTGCTGGGACTGAACATCCCAGAACAATACGGCGGCGCGGGGGTAGACGCCGTCAGCGCGGCCATCGCCATCGAGGAACTGGGTTGGGGCTGCGGGAGCATGGCGCTGGCCATCGCCGCCCACAACGGACTGGGGACCACGCCCATCGTCCTGTATGGAAGCGAGGCCCAAAAGAAGAAATGGCTGCCGCTCGTTTCCAGCGGTCAACACAAACTGGGCAGTCTCGCCCTGACCGAACCAGGCGCCGGCTCGGACCTGCAAGGCGGCGTCCGCACCAAAGCGGTCAAAGAGGGGAACGAATGGGTCATCAACGGCGCAAAGATGTGGTGTACCAACGCCTCCATCGCCGAGTACATCATCACCCTCGCTCGCACCGACCCGGCCGGCGGCTCCCGTTCCCTGAGCATGATTCTCGTCCCAACCGACACGCCCGGTCTTACCATTGGGCCGGCAGAAAAGAAAATGGGCTTGCACGGATCCCCCACCCATGCCTTGACCTACGAAAATGTGCGCGTGCCGCTCGAAAACTTGATAGGCGAAGAAGGGCGAGGACTACAACAAACGCTCACCACGCTGGACGGTGGGCGCCTCGGCATTGGCGCCATCTCGGTTGGGCTGGCGCAAGCGGCCTTCGAGCAAGCGGTCAACTATGCCCGCGAGCGTCAAGCCTTTGGCAAGCCGATTGCTGAGTTGCAGGCTATCCAATGGATGCTGGCAGATATGGCTACCCAAATCGAAGCGGCGCGCACGCTGCTGTACAAAGCCGCCTGGCTCAAGGAACAAGGTCGTCCCTACACCATGCAAGCCGCCATGGCCAAGATGTTTGCCACCGAAATGGCCGAAAAGGTGTGCCGCGACGCCATCCAAGTGCATGGCGGCTACGGGTACAGCCGCGAATTCCCGGTAGAGCGCATGTACCGCGACGCGCGCCTGATGACCATTGGCGAGGGGACGAGCGAAATCCAACGGCTGGTCATTGCCCGACACGTCTTGAAAATGGAATTTTGATGCCTTCCTACTGGAACGACAAACGGGTATTCGTAACTGGCGGATCGAGCGGTATCGGCCTGGCGCTGTCGCGATTGCTGGCGGCGGAGGGAGCAAGCGTCTGGCTGATTGCGCGCCGCAAACAGGTCCTCGAAGCCGCCCTGGCCGAGGTCGAAGCCGCGGCTATCCGCCCTGACCAGCGTTTTGGAAGCGTGAGCGCAGACTTGAGCGACCCAGCCCAAGCCTTTGCCGCCCTCGAAGCGCTCATCCAAGAGGCGGGCGTCCCGCATGTACTCATCAACTCGGCCGGGGCAGCGCATCCCGGCTACGTGCAGGAACTGGAAGCGCGCATCTTCCGCTGGATGATGGACGATAACTATTTTGCCACCGTCTACGCAGTCAAGGCGGTCTTGCCTGGCATGATCGAACGGCGCAGCGGACATATCGTCAACATCTCTTCGGCAGCCGGCTTCTTGGGCGTGTTTGGCTATTCGGCCTATGGAGCCTCCAAATTTGCGGTAGACGGTTTTTCGGAAGTCCTGCGCGCCGAAATGAGACCCCACGGCATCCGCGTGTCGGTGGTCTATCCTTCAGACACGCACACCCCGCAACTCGAATACGAAAACCAGTTCAAACCGCCGGAGACCAAAGCCATTTCTGGCAGCGCCGCTGCATTGACCGCCGAGCAGGCAGCGCGCGCCATTCTGAAGCAAGCCGCAGCAGGGAAATACGCCATTTACACATCCTGGGATGTACGCTTGTTCCATATTCTCAAGCGCATCCTGCCCAGGGCGCTGACGTTTAGCGTGCTAGACTGGATGGCCCGAAACGCTCGAAAGCCATAAGGAGACGAACCTGTATTTCTACGAGTTCGGGTGACGGGTCA
>DAOUCM010000253.1:0-2732 GCA_034431895.1 Anaerolineales bacterium | reverse complement strand
AAAAAAAATCTCGCAACCCATTCTCATAAATTAACACTATCATACATACAAACAACTCCAGAGTCAAGTACCATGGCCAAAAAACTCCTCGACCAGGCACGCGACATCTTGCGCGCCAAACACTACTCCTACCGCACGGAACAATCCTACCTCGACTGGATGCGCCGCTTCATACTCTTCCACGACAAACGCCACCCGCTCGAAATGGGCGCCCCAGAAATCCAGGCCTTCCTCACCCACCTCGCCGTCGAAAAGAACGTCTCTGCCTCCACCCAGAACCAGGCTCTCTCTGCCATCCTCTTTCTCTATCGCGAAGTCCTCCAAAAAGAACTTGACTCTATCCTTCTCCCCTCCACGGCCAAACGCCCCGAACGCCTCCCCACCGTCCTCACCCGCGGCGAAGTCCTCGCCATCATCAACCAGATGACGGGTGTCTACAAACTCATGGCCCAACTCCTCTATGGCTCGGGTCTGCGCCTCATGGAATGCCTCCGCTTGCGCATCAAAGACATAGACTTCGACTACCGCACCATCACCGTCCGTGATGGCAAAGGCGAAAAAGACCGCATCGTTCCTCTACCAGAGACCGTCATCCCTGACTTGCGCCGTCAAATCGAACGCGTCCGCCTCCTCCACGAAGAAGACCTCGCCGCCGGCTTCGGCGAAGTCGACCTGCCATACGCCCTGGCATCCAAATACCCCAACGCCTCCCGCGAACTCGTCTGGCAATACCTCTTCCCCGCATCTCAACTCTCCCGCGACCCCAGACTTCCCTCTCCCTCTGGGAGCCCCCAAGGGATGCTTCGCGAAGGGGCCGGGGGGCAGGGCCTCCTCCGCCATCACCTCGACCCATCCGCCCTCCAGCGCGCCATCAAACAAGCCGTTCAAAAAGCGGGCCTTCACAAACGCGTCACCGCCCACACCTTCCGCCACTCCTTCGCCACCCATCTCCTCCAAAACGGCTACGACATCCGTACCGTCCAGGAACTCCTCGGCCATAAAGACGTGCGCACTACCATGATTTACACCCACGTCCTCCAGCGCGGCGGGCTGGCCGTAAAAAGTCCGCTGGACGCCTGATCCGCTCGCCCAACGGTTTGCGGTACCTGCGTGTGGGCGGGCGTGGATTCGGCTGGGGAGCAGGAAAAGCCCGAAGCGAGAAAAATGCCCGAAAACGGCGACGAATCCCACCAGTCGGCTGCAACACTCCCTGGCAAGCGGGGGCCTGCCTTCCAACCGCACGAACTGGGCGAGCAAGTTCTTAGCAAGCGGCGAAGCCGCTGTCCGCTGCAACACTCCCTGGTAAGCGGGGGCCTGCCTTCCAACCGCATGAACTGGACAAGTCAGTTCTTAGCAAGCGGCGAAGCCGCTGTCCGCTGCATACTTCCTGGCAGGCGGGGGCCTGCCTTCCAACCGCATGAACTGGGCGAGCAAGTTCTTAGCAACACTCCCTGGCAGGCGGTAGCCTGCCTTCCAACCGCATGAACTGGACAAGTCAGTTCTTAGCACGCTTTGTTAGCCCGCTTTTCGCAATACATTCTCGATGTCTTTTTTAACGTGTGGCAATCTTTCCGTTATTGTCTTCCAAACCAGGTGATAATCTACGCCAAAGTAAAAGTGAATTAACTTGTCTCTCATGCCTGCCATTTCTTTCCAGGGGATTTGAGAATATTCTTGGCGAATTTCATCAGGAACCTGCTTTACCGCTTCTCCAATAATTTCAAGTTTTCGCATGACGGCGCTATTTGTTTTATCATCAACTTCAAATGTTTCCAAATCCATTCCTGCAATAAAGTCTTCAATGCTTTCTATTGCCGCCAGAATGTCTTTCAAGTAAAGGCTATAATCTCTCATATCGCAACAACCTGTCGCAGGACGGTTTCTCGTAATTCTGCGCGAAGGGCTTGTTTCGGAACTATATCTACTGCACGCTTGAAGGTGTCTTCCAAGTACAATTCCAGCCCTATCAAATCAAAGAGATCGGCGTTTTCATCAAACTCTGCCAGTAAATCAATATCGCTATTTTCTTTTTGTTCTCCGCGAACAAAAGAGCCAAATAGACTGATTTCCCTTACTTTATAACGTGCAGTAATAGTAGGCTTCAATTCTTTTAATTTGAGTACAATATCTTGTGAATTCATAAGCAGACTCTCTTGACTACTCGACTGTCTTGTGCAATTGTACCATCTGCTTGCCGCCCAATGGTTGGTTTCAGCGGCAGCGGCGGGACAGGCAGGGCACCTTCGCGTCACTGATAATCATTGAACTCTCTGATGCTTTATTCGGCGCCACAACGGCGGGAGTATGTAGGGCAACGCTCCTATGAAACACATCACCACCACATCTATCAAAAGAAACGGAATGTACCACTCAGTAAATGACCTGCGACTGCCAAAACACCCTTCTTGACCAACGGTGATAAAGGGTAGTGGCAAGCCATAAGAACTGCTCTCGTAGAAAGAGTGGCTTTCTGCGGGATTCTGTAAGCTGTTCACACACAATGCTCCAGCCCAAGATGTCACTGGGAATAGGAGTTGACACAAAAGAAACAAGGATAAGAGAATAACTGTGGTGCAAAATCTTATGTCAAAGACACTCTTTCGCATGTTTTCCTTTTCGAAACTGCGCCCAACGGTTGGTTTCAGCGGCGGGACAGGCAAGACACCTTCGCCTGTCAAAACCTTCGCTGGCTCGCGGCGCATACCCTGAAGCGGCAAAGCCGCTGTCCGCTG
>DAOUCM010000252.1:0-1720 GCA_034431895.1 Anaerolineales bacterium | reverse complement strand
AGTTTGCCCGCCAGCCAGGTCAGGCCGAGAATCCAGCGCGGGTCGGGCTGGTCCCAACTGTAGAGGTCGGCGGCAAAGGGATAGAGTTTGCCTTCCTGCACGGCGCGGATGGACTGCCAGTTGGGGTCTGCTTTCAGGGCATCCACCACTTCGGGGGCGGGTTTGAAGTAGGAGATGACGAAAATCTGGTCGGCGTCCCAGGCGGCGATTTGCTCCAGCGTGACCTGAGTCCAGCCTTTGGCGGGGTTGGCATCGGCCCAGACGGGTTCGCCGCCCGCCATCTGCACCATTTGGGTCTGCATCCAACTCATCGGCGGGATGTTGAAGGCCACGTTGCCGTCTTTCTCACTGTAGTACAACATCAGCACACGCGGCTTGGGGGCGTCCTGGACGGCGGCGGTGATGGCGTCCGCTTTGTTCTGGTAGAAAGCGGCCACTTCGGCGGCGCGGGCTTCGTCGCCGAAGACTTTGCCCAAGATGGCGAGGTCGCGCTGATATTGTTCGGGGGTCTCGAAATCAATGTACACGACGGGAATGCCAAGGGCTTCGATGGGCGCGCCGACGCTGTCGGCGAGGTAACTCTTGAGGATGACCAGATCCGGCTGGAGGGCTGCGACCTGTTCCGCGCCCGCGTCTCGGTCGAGGGTTTGTTTGGCGTCGTAGTTCGGGTCAATCAGACGAATAAAGTTGCCCGACCCTTGACCAGCATCGCCCAGCCCGACGATTTTCTCCGCCGCGCCGGGGAAGAGGTAGGCGGCATCGGCAATCATGAAGAGGGCTTTGCCCGTGATGACGATGCGCTGCGGCAGGGCGGGGAGTTTTACTTCGCGTCCGAGGGCGTCCACGATGGTGACGGACGTGTCGGCGGGCGTTTCGGTCGCAGGAACGGCGGTCGGCGCTTCGGTGGCGCCCCCACCCCCGTCCCCGCTCCTGGTGGGAGAGGGGAGGCCCTCACCCTGGCCCTCTCCCGAGGGGAGAGGGGAGGCAGGCGCGCACGCCGCCAAAAGCAGAGCAGCAAACAGAACGAACAGGGTAAAGCGTTTCATGAGAGTTACTCCTAAAAGTGGATTTGTGGCGCAAGTCTATGACTTGCGTTACAAGGGTTCGGCGGTCATGGAGACCAGCCGCACGCCCATTTGACGCAATTGGTGGAAGTTGGCACCTTCTTTGAGGGCGCGGAGGACCGGTTCGGGCTGCTCGACGACCGCGCCGGAAAGAATCACCGCGCCCATCTCGAACAGAATCGGGGTCAGCGGCGTGGTCGGGCCAACGATGACCATCGGCGCGTCCGGGCGGCGCAGGGCGATCAGGTCGTCGAAGGTGCGGTTGAGCAGGGTCATGGCGGTAATCGCCAGCACGTCGGCTTGGGGGATGATTTCGGGGGCGCGTTCGGCAGGGATGTCGAACTCGTCTTGCGGATTTTGCTCCAGCACGAGCAGTTTGCCCACTTTGGGGCGCAGTTCGGGGACGTAGGGGAAATGCCCGACCATGACGACGGTCTTGCCTGCGCCCAGGCGGGCGAGGACCTCCTTCGAGTGCAGGTCCGTCCACTGGTCGGGGCGGGGCGGAATCAGCGCGTTGACCGCTGCCATGCCCAGCGAGACTTCGGGCGGGTGCGGCGAGCCGACATATTCGGCCAGTTCGCGCGCCGGCAGTTCGGTCAGGTGACCGGCGCGGGCGACGGCGGGGTCGGTGGTGTAGTGGTGCGATTCGTCGCCGA
>DAOUCM010000251.1:0-1789 GCA_034431895.1 Anaerolineales bacterium | reverse complement strand
CGGGATAAGCCTTCGAACCGTCCCGCGAAGTACCCGCAGGGTGAAGGCTCGATTTTGGCCATACAATTGCTCCCAAAAGCCTTCGAGACGGTTATCCCATACCTTGTCCGAATGATTGTTGTTTCACTTGCCTCCAAAAAGCAGCGAGAATATCTGCCAGTGGGGCATTCGGGGCAAGCAGGGCGGCACGGATAGGGGTGATGTCTGCTTTTCCACCGATGAGCGCCTGGAGTGGGGTCGAAAGTTTTTGGTCGCCCATCACGATGGCGCCAACCAAATGCCTTTCTCCAACCATGAGACGCAAGCGATTAACCTCGAACCCCGTTTGAGCAATGATGGCATCCGGCAGTTCGCGCCAGGTTTCGCTGTCGCCGCGCGCGATGCCCAGCAAGTCTTCATCGCGCCCAGAGCCGACGTTGCCGATGATGGTGGTGGTCAAGCCAGCCAAGCGGGTGACGTTGAAAGGAACTGCTTTGCGATAAGAAGAGGTTTTGCCAGCCATGTTCCAGCCGGCAAAACGCCCCTGCTCGCGGGCAGGAGACCACAGACTGTCGAGAACATAGCGGCCGGCGGCTGCATCATAGACCTGAGCGACATCTCCGGCGGCGTAAATATCGGGCAAGTTGGTTTCCATACGCTCGTTGACCAGAATCCCGCGTTCGCAGGCGATCCCGGCTTGTTGAGCGAGAGCAATGCGTGGGGCGATGCCAATGGCATAAGCCAGCAATTCGCCGCGCAAGAGACGGCCATTGGCCAATTTGACGGCCTGGAATTTGCCGTTTTTGCCCAAAATTTCGATGACTTCGTTTTGGCGGTGTAGTTCGATGCCGTCGCTCTGCAGGCGGCTCTCGATGAGACGCGATTCGGTAGCGTCTAGCACGTTCGGCCAGTAACGTTCGCTGCGAAAGACATAGTGGACCTTCATGCCGCGCGTCGCCAACCCTTCGGCCAATTCGAGGGCGGTAATACCGCCGCCGGTGACAATGGCCGTCCGTCCACGCCGCGCTTGGGCCAGGATGGCGCGCGCATCGTTCAGATGGTCAAGTTTGTGAATGCCTTTCAGATTGGCGCCAGCCACCCTGAGCGGTACGGCTTGCGAACCGGTGGCAATGAGCAGTTTGTCGTAGGGCAGGCGAGCAACAGGCTCGAGCTCTACGACACGCTCGGCAGGCAAAATGCGCTGGGCAACAGCACGGTAAAAGCGCATGTTCAGGCGCTCAAAGTCGCTTTTTCGGTAAGGATACAACAGCGACTCTTCCACCTCGCCGGTCAAATAATATGCCAGGCCAGGGCGCGAGTAATAGCCATGCGGGTCATCGCTCACCACACAAATTTCCCCGCTCTTATCCACGCTGCGAATGGCCTCGATGGCCGAGATGGCTGCCGCTCCCGAACCAAGGATGAGATAACGCATTATCTTTTGCCCTCTGCGAAGAGATCGGTGCGCTCGAAGATGAGAACGCCGCGAGGGCAGCGCGCCACACATTCGCCGCAGGTGAGGCAGCGGCTGTTGACCACCGGTTCACCTAACCAGGCATGACGACGAACGTCAATGCCAATTGGGCAGTTGAAAGAACAGATTCCACACTGCACACAGCGGTTGGGGTCGGGGGTCACTTGCCCGGCAATCATTGCCCGTTGGCGGGCTCGTTCGTAGTGAAACAAGCGTTCAAACATTTTGTTGACCTGAATTCGGGATTAGCCTTCGAACCGTCCCGCGAAGTACCCGCAGGGTGAAGGCTCGATTTTGCCCATACAATTGCTCTAAAAAGCCTTCGGGACGGTTATC
>DAOUCM010000250.1:0-2754 GCA_034431895.1 Anaerolineales bacterium | reverse complement strand
GGGTGAGGGCCTCCCCTCTCCCGCCGAGAGAGGAGACAGGAGTAAGGGCCGTCCCATCTCCCGCCGAGAGAGGAGACAGGAGTGAGGGCCTCCCCTCTCCCACCGGGAGAGGGGGACGGGGGTGAGGGCCTCCCCTCTCCCACCGGGAGAGGGGGCGGGGGTGAGGGCATCCCTCCTCCCAAGCGCAGAGGGGGGCCGGCAGCAATAGATTGTTACTATTTGACTTGGAAACAGGGCGTTTTTTTATCTTGGAGGGTTTTCGAGAAATAGCCGGCTTGTGGCGCAAAGAAATACCGGCAGGGCATCTCTCAATGAGCGGGCGCAACACAACCGGGCGATAATCTGGTTTTTATGGCCTGACAGAAGTTCGAACAAGCCACCAGGCAAAGCAGGCTACTTCAAGCCTTAACTGTTCGTCCCTTGCGCCAGGTATGCCTGGTAAGCCTTCCAACCCGGGCACCACGTGGTATGCCAACGCCAAAGGCGCGACCAGAACGACTTAGGGTTGACTTCGGCTTTCTTCCGCATGGGACAGGTTTCACAAGGGAAAGTTTGCCCAGCGGCAGGCGAAGTGTTGGTATTCATAGCGACTCCTTATCATGTAAGTTCATGATTCTTGAACGCAATTCTACACATTTAGTTGTAGGATTCGCGCAATCTATTGTTGAAATATGTGTGCCTTGCTTGGGCGCCTACAACGATAATCATCCCTCGATTTAGATGCGCTTGCCCTGCAAGTGCACCTTGCTGAAGAAAGAAACGGGGTGTTTTGGCGCGCTACGTGCGCCAAAAACACCCCACGTTCCTCTCACGATTAGAGCAGATGGCTCACAAGCCCTCATTCAGGCAGCGTAAAGCGCAGGATGCGGTTGTACAGCGCATCGGTGACCCACACATGTCCCTGCGCATCTATGGCAATACCAGCCGTTAGGCCAAATGTCGTTTCTGCGCCTGCGGCGTCGCCCCAGGTGCGCACCACTTCACCCTCTGCGGTAAATTCGATGACACGGTATTGCTCCGGGTCGGTGACGAAGACATGCCCCGCCGCGTTGACCGCAATGAAGGGCTTGTTGTCTAGCGACTGACCATACCAGCCGAACACTTCCCATTGGCGGTCGGGGGTAAAGGTCAGGCGATCTTCCGATATGGTGAACGATTGGATGCGCTGATTCCAGGTATCGGTGACGAAGAGCTTGCCGGCCTGATCCACGACGACGCCCACCGGCTCGTCGAATTGACCCGCCTCCAGACCGGCCGAGCCAAACTCCGAAACGTAGTTCCCGTCCGCGTCGAACACCACGATGCGCTTGTTCCCGGTATCGGCAACATAGACGTAGCCCTGATCGTCCACCGCAATTCCGCGCGGCCCCCAAAAGCCATCGCCTTGCTCAGCGGTGCCATACTGCCCCCAGGTGGTAAGCGGCTTTCCATTGGCGGTAAATTTTTGCACGCGGTGATTCCAGGTGTCGGTGACGTACACCGAGCCATCAGGCCCTACGGCTACGCCCCACGGCTCGTTGAACGTGCCGGGGACAGCCGGGCTGGAGACGCCATCGGCGTAAGAGCCCCAGTGACCCAATTCCTTCCCGTCTACGTCCAGGTGAACGATGCGGTGATTGCGCGAATCGGCAATATAGAGCGTGCCATCTGGGGCAAAAGCCAGGGCGCGCGGCGCGTTCAGGGAAAGCGGATTCTGGCTATCCTCGCCCCATATCAGGTCAGGAGGCAGGAAAATGGCCTTGCCCTCGGTCGGGTCTTCGATGGTGGCCGATTCGACCGGCGCGGCACCATAATTCCAAATTTGCGCAACCACATCCTTGCGGATATACACGCGCATGCGATCAGACGGTTCCCAGGTGACCTCGGTCATGTCGGTATGGCCGGTAGCCTGGGCATAGCGAGTGTAATCGCGGTTCAACCAAATGTCCCAGATGCCGGCGCGGATGTTGGGATCGCTCAGGGCAACAGCCATGCGATCCCACGTGAGGCTAAAGTAGTCCTGGTTGGGCCACCACATGCGGACATAGTCGAAGCGATAGTAGCCAGGGCCAAGCGCCGGCTCGATTTTGTCGAAGTTCTTGGCGTCTACGATGACAAAGGGGGCGTCACGCAGCGACTTTGTGGGCTGATCGAAGGCGCGCTGGTTGGTAAAATCGCGCAGATACCATACGAGCGGCCAGGAAACGCCGGTATCGGGCGCGCTGGCGTCGTAGGCCAACAGCATATCCATGCCGCCGGTGGTGCGTCTGGAAATCTGTTCGGCCTCTTGGATGACTTGCTTGACGGGGCCGGCGCCGTGCGCATAAACCAGGTATTCCATGGCGCTGTCATAGTTGATGTAAGCGGCGCGGAAGGCAGCACGGGCGGTCAGCACACTCAAGAGAGCAAAGAAGGACAGGATGAGCAAAGCAGGGAAGTCACCCTGCGGCTCACCTCGCAGGATAAACCGTCCGGCCAGGGCAAGCAGCGCAAGCACGGTCAGGATGATGAGACGAGCCAAGACGACCTTATCTCCTCCCAGGGGGGCGCTGACCGAGTATTCTGCCATCGAAAAGAGCGCCCCCAGGGCAGACAACACAAACAGCAGCGTCAGGCCGACTTTCAACAGGTCACGCCACTCGTCTTGCAGCAGGTAGACCAGCCCAACCGCACTGAGGAGCGCCGCCGCGAACGGCAAAAGGAAGGCATTCGTGGCGCGCAGGCTGTTGATGTCCTTGCCCTGGAAGGGGGGGGTGGGCCCAACCAGAGAAGCCA
>DAOUCM010000249.1:0-17195 GCA_034431895.1 Anaerolineales bacterium | reverse complement strand
GTTCTATAAACTCTACGCATTTTGTCACTGCGAGCAAAGCGAAGCAGTCTCCTGGCTTGCAAGGAGATTGCTTCGTCGCAAAAAACGCTCCTCGCAATGACAACTATACGAAAAGATGACATTGTCAAAGTAGTATGGCAGGACGAGTCCAAATCCTTGTCCTGCATCTCATCCATCACGGCTTGACCACGAACACGCTGCCGGCGCCGCGCCCGCCTACATCGGGGAAATAGAACTCGGCAGCAGCAGGCGGCATGACCTTGAACGTGCCGGCTGTACTGGCACGCGCCAGGTAGGTATAGACGTAAGTGCCGGCCGGCAGGTAATCTGTCGAAAGCACCACCTTCTCGTCACGCACTTCGCGATGCGTAAAATACCACCCACCCCAGCCATGCAGGTCGTAGTCGGCGCGCGTGTACTTGCGCGGGACTTCCACTCCGCTTTCGAGCGAAGCGTCTATGGCCTCGAAACCGGCCGGCAGCGGGTCTTCGACCACCACGTAATGCAGCGCCGCCGGGACGACCATCGTCAGGCGCACGCGCACCAGTTGGCCGCGTTCGATTTCGGTGATAGGCGTCTTGGCGTCCTCGAGGGTGAAATATTCGCGCGTCAGGCTGACGCCCCGGTCGAGCGGCTGAATCTGCTCGACCGGCAGCGTGGCGCTCAGGTAAGCCGAGTAATACAGGCTGCCGGCGCCTTCGCCGCGCGTGAATACCAGGTAGTTGGCCTGGTCTTTCAGCAAGTCTTTCAATTCGATTTGCAGGTCGAAGGTTTCGGTCAGATTGTCGCGCCCGGCTTGCCCTTGTTTCAGCAGGCCGCCGTTCAAGCCGAGGGCATACGAGTAATCGGTCTCGAATTCCTTCGACTCGACCAGCCAGTGAGTCAGCGCAATCAACGACCAGGTCGTCTCTTGGGTAGAGGCCCAGTGACCGGCGCTGCGCTGCACCATCAACCAGCGGACGGCCTGCGGCGCGATGGGATGGGTTGGGTTTATCTGTATCAAGGCGTTCAACACGATAGCCGTCGTGCGCGTGTCTGTGTTCCAGTTCCAGTAATCCGTTTCGGCCTCCTCCCAGTGCGCGCCAGAGGCCGATATAACGGCAGCAGACCCGAGGTCCGAAAGAAGCGAAGAGATGCGCTTGTCGTCGGGGTCGAGCAGGTGTAGAGTCTGCATCAAGTAGGCTTTGGCATACAGGCTCAGGATGGCGCGCTGTTCGTACAGGCCGTTGGTTTGGCCGGCGCCCAGTTTGCCGCCGCGTGCAAGGACGTACATCATGAAGGCGTAGCGGTTGAGTTGCCAGTTCAGTTGGTCGCCTCCGCTACCCCCGCTGCGCAGCGAGGTCGTCCCATCCTGTGCCGATGAACCAATGTCTGGCAGGTTTTCTTCGAGATAGCGCAGGCCGGCAGAAAGTGCATCTTCCGCAACGGTGTAGCCGCTCTCGCGCGCCTCGAGCAAGCCATAGACCACGTAAGCCGTGAGGTAGGGGTCGCTTTCGCCGCCATCCCACCAGTTCCAGCCGCCATCGTACAATTGTTTGGCGTAGATGCGCTGCAGGGCCGCGTTCACCTGCCGGTCGAGAGCGCCCTCGAGTTGAGAATCGGCCAACCCGGCCGCCTTCGACGCGCGCACCGTAATGACGTTGGGCAAGAAGCGCGAGACGGTTTGCTCCATGCACAGGTAATCGAAGTCTGCGAGATAAGTCAGTCCGCTTTGCAGCGAAGCCGCCAGCGACGGCTCGACCTGGATGAAAAGGCTGGCGTCGCGGTAATCGAGCGTTCGGGGCAGTTGCAAACTTTCGGTAACCGAACCGGCCTCGCGCAGCATCCCCGACGTGCCGACGGTCTCTTGGGCTGTGAACGAATAGACCGGGATACCCTGGCCTTCGAGCGTACCGAGCGCCGGTTTACTGGCATCCTGGTAGCCGCCGCCAGAGACCCGAACGGTCAGGTCTACCCGCTGGACATCTTGCACGGTAACGTCCCAAGTGACATAAGCCTGCCCCCGCGCTTCGACCTGGACCTTTCGGCTGCTTCCGTTATCGAGAGTCACTCCTTCCGCTTCGAGTTCAGCAGCCACCTCCAGAGCGGCGGCGGTAGTATTGTGGATGACCGCACCTACTTGAGCCTGATCGCCGGCCACGAAGAAGCGCGGCGTGGTCATCTCGACGAACAGCGGTTTGGTGCTGAGGACCTCGCTCGTCGCCTGCCCGACCTTGCTATCGGCGGTGACGGCGCGCACATCGGCCTGCCAGGTGGTGAGATTTTCGGGCAATTCCACCCTCACCTGCGCCTGGCCGTTCTCGTCAGTCATCACCAACGTCTCGAAGGCGGCCGTGTCCTTGAAATTCTGGCGCACGGTGATGATGCCCAAACTCTCTTCGCCGCCTCCGCCGCCGCTCCCGCCGCCCTCCGGGATGCTCTTGCGATAGTTGGCGTTGTAATTGTCTGCATTGGAGACCAACCCAAGCGCGGTCTGCACGCCCAGCGCCTTTTTGGGGTAGAAACTATCCAGGATAGGCGCAACGTTGGACGGCGCCAGCGCCAGAGCAGCCTTGTCTACCACCGCCAGCGAGGTTTCGGCTTGCACGGCTTTGCCAGAAGCGTCTTGGGTGGTGATGGTATAGGTCACAGACTGACCCGGCCCGCTGATTTCACGGTCGGCGGCAACGCTCACCTGGAGTTCCTGCTCTTGCGTGTCCACCTCCAGGCGGGTCATGCCGATTTTGAAGTCCGGGCTTTCCTCGCCGTGCGCCCCGCTCACCACCGTGACCGATACATAAAGGATGGGCGCCATGTCGGCGGTGATGGGCAACTTGTAGACCGTGCTGTTGTCTTTCAGCAGCAACACTTCTTGCTGGTAGATATGCCCGCGCTCAACCGTCACCAGGGCGTAGACCTCGTGATTGAAGGGCTGGGCAATCAAGAGCTCAGCCGTCTCGCCAGGCTGATAAGCCGCTTTATCGGCGACCAATGCAAAGGAACGGTTGTTGGTCTGTTCCCAGGCGATGTAGTCCTGGCTCCTCACCCAAATCAAGGCAGAAGCCCGCTGCGTGTTGCCTTTCTTGTCTCGCACGCTGACGCGCGCCTCGAACGTCCCGCCGTTAGGCGGGGTGAAGGTGACGGTTGCCCGCCCTTTTTCGTCGCTGACGACCTTCTGCGTCCCAACGGGAATTTCCTTCATGGACGTGACCCAACGCAACTGGCCTTGCTTGTCTTTCTCCTGCACGCTGTACCATTTGCGTTCGACGAACTGGACGCTCATTTCCTGACCCGCCAGCGGCTGCGAATCCCAATCCAGGGCAACCACCTCGAAGGTGTGCGCTTCCCCCGCCGCGCCGATGAATTTCTCCGCGCGGATACCGGCATACACCTGGCTGGGATGCAGGGTGACGCTGCCGCTGCCGCTCACCAGGTTGCCGCCTACGTCGGTTACGTTGGCCGTGTAAGTCAGCGTCCATCCCCGCCCGGCGTTTGGGTCAGCCTGAGCCGGGGGCGGCAGGGGAACCGTCAGGCGTCCATTCTCATCGGTGACGCCCTGGCCTTCAGTGGGCAAGTTGCTCTTGCCGGCTCCTGGCTGTGACGAGGATGTGCCTGCGCTTGGGCTGGCGAAACTGAAACCGCGATACTCTTTGGACGGGACGAAGGTGTACGGCTTGCTTTCGATGAACCATTCCACCTGAGCATGGGCCACATTTCCGCCCGCGTAATAGACAGCCTCCAGGTCGAATTCCACTTTGTCGTTGAGCAGCGCCTGCGGCGGCGCTGCCGAAACGTTGACCTGGAACTCCGGCTTGTGATATTCCGCCACACGGAAAGAAAGATGACCAAAGGTTTCTCCGCCGGCGGAAGCGCGCACATAGATGTCGTACGTTCCCACGGCGGCAGAATCGGCCAGGTCGAACGAGCCGCTGAAGCCGCCCAATTCCGAAAGCGCCGCCTCTTGCGCATAGACTTCTTCGCCCCAGTGTACGACGGTCACATATACGCTCTCCATGTTGGGCAAACTGTAATGCAGGTCGTCATTCCTGCGCACGCTGCCCTGAAAGAACACCCGCTGCCCAGGCCGGTAGAGCGGCCGATCGGTGTACACATAAGCAAAGTTACTCGGTCGGGCAGAAAAATAATTTTCTGTGATGCCAAATTGCCCGCTCCACATCCCGCTGCCCCACTTCAAGGCGGTGAAAGCCAGATGCCCGTCTCCTTCCACGCGGGCGTAGACGGGGGCGTTGGCGTTCAGGCGCGCCAGGCCGTCCCGGTCTGTTTTGGCCTGGCCCAGGTAGATGAACTTGTCGTTGTAAAACGTAACCGGCAGGCCGGCTTGCGGCTTTCCGCTTTCCAGGTCGGTCACCCAGGCCAGCGCCTCGACCGGCGTAGCCTTGAAGGTGAGGTTGTCGGTTGCCACGATGAACACGAAGCCCTGATAGTATTGGCTATCGTATTCCAGCGGTTCCGCCTGCACGCCGATGAAATAGTAACCCGCTTCGAGCGGTTTCCCTTTGGGGTCTTCCAAGGGGATGTTCAGGTAATGCAATTGGTTACGCTCAGAAGCGACCGTTGGCCGCCAGGTGCGCAGCGGCTGGTTTTGCGGCTGGAAGTCTGTCAGGGCTATATCGCCCTTCGACAGGCGGCTGAATTCCAGGTAACTGAGTGGATACAAGGAAATCTGCGCCGAATCCAGGTTGAGATGCTCGAAGAACACCTCCTGCGGCCCCTGCGCGCGGTAGACCAGCGGCGTTCCCCATGGCAGAATCAGGCGGGCATAGGAAGCGTAGTCGGGATTTTTGAACGTAAAGGTGTATTCCGACTGAATGGCGTTGCCGTATAGATCGGTCATGCCGGGCAGCAGACGCACCACGTACTCGGTGGCCGGTTCCAGCCCACAGACGGAGAGATACTGGCCATAGTCGTAATAGTACATTCCCAATTTGGCTTTAGGTTCTGGCGATACCTGCACGCGGCTGTAGAGCGTGTTGGCTTTCATCGGCGAGGCAAAGTAGACCATAAAGCAACGTTGGTAGCCTTTTGGGGTGGAATCGGAATTGGGATACACGTCCCGAATGCGCGGCAGGCCGACCGTATCGAAGGACAGGCTCAACCCTTTCTTCAGCCGGCCTCCATCCTGGGCCTGCGCGCTCTCCGCCACCGTCAGGCGATAGAAACTGGCAATCTTGAGCCGCACGGCCGGTTCGACCGTCAGGCTGGTCAAGTCCTTGCTCCATTTCAAGCGCACAGGAGCGATCTGCCCCGTCTCGCGGTCTTGGAGGGCGACAGCCTTTGCCACGCTGGCTTCATCCATAGACTGTGAGAAGGTAATGAAAAAGGCTTGGTCGAGGGGGACGTTTTTGACGGTCTCTTGGGGATTGATGTCGCCGCCTACCAGTCCATAATAGAAAATGCTCGGTGCCCGCGTGGTGAACTGCCACAAGTATGGCTCTTCCAACCCGTTACCGGCGGTATCTGGCAGGGACGCATCTACCCGCACCGTATACCTGCTTCCACTCAACAGGGGTTTCTCCGGCTGGAAAACGTACACCGACGAGTTGAGCCATTCGCCCGTCCCTGTGACTGCGGGCGAGAACTCCAGCGGCTGGGGCAAGTTGGCCTGTTCCTCGGCAACCACCACCGGCACGACGGGACGGTTGAAGATGACCGTGATGGTCGTCTCGGGGTCAATGTCCTCTGCTTCAGGTTCTGGGAAGACCTGTGCCACCGCCAGCGATTCGACCGTCTTGAATTCCAGGCGGATGGCTTCTGCGGCGGCGCTGCCATCTTTGCCGATTGCCCGCTCGATGAGCGCAGTGTAGAGCGTGGACGGGCGAAGCGGCTTGTCGGGTTGGAAGGACAAGGTTCGGGCGTCGAGCCAGGTCAATTTACCGGGAACAGGTTCCTCGTCCGCGCCCAGAAGCGTGAACGAATCCCCCGTTCGGGCGGCGTCCATGTCGCGGTCGAAGGTAATCTGGATGGGCGCGGCCAGGTCCAGTCGTTGTCCTTGCACGGGAGATTGCGCCAGCACGGTTGGTCCCACTTGCTGAGGCTCGGCCTGCACGGAGAGCGTCTCCGTAGGTCGAGGCGTGGACTGGGGTTGCGGACCCGCGCAGGAGACGATGAGCGCCAGGCTGAGCAAAAGCAAGCCCGACACTCGCCAGGAAAGTCTAAGGTTCATCGGAGTACCCTGCCGTCTTTTGGTCATCGAACAAAGTAGCATAACAACGAATGCCATGCGCAGAACTTTCGCGGTGCGATAGATTCTGGCAATCTCCTCTCGATATGGACGTATGCAGCACACCCCCTCCTCTTCGAGAGGATTTGGCAAGCAATGACGTAAGTATGCCCCGCCTTTGGATGGCTGTCAAGGCAACTTTGAGTCTGTTGGCGAAGTGCGTGGGCATGCGTCTCCTGAAGCCTTGCGCTCCCGAGCACAGTCTGCCAGGCGTTGACCGAACACAAATGACGCGAAAAAGGTGAAAAGCGCGAACGTATCAACGAGGCATTGTGCGAAACAAAAAGGAGTTCGCGTATTTCGCTCGTTTCGCGGCTTTCGCCGTTGCATGAGTTCGCCAACAGAATCAACTTTGCGATGTCAGATGCAATTTACCCCTCGACGCCTCGATTTCTGGTAAGATAGAAATGGTGTGACTACTTCGACAATGTCAAGCAACCTACCGTAGCCATGTCGCGTGATGGCAAACCGTCAAAGAATCGGGCAACGAATCAACGATTTAGGGCGATTGTCCTGCACTCCCTGACATCGCTCGCCATCGCTTTTCCCCCTCTTCTCCCCCCCAGCGACTATCGCTGGAAAGTGCGTCTATTCGACCGTGACCGCCTGGTAGACGCCACCGGCGGGCGCGGCATCGAAAGCGACTTAGGCAGGTTGGTTTACAATTGCTTCTGAAGGAAGATACAAATGAAAGCCATTCTTTTCTACCAACACGGCGGCCCCGAAGTCTTGCAATACGGCGACTTTCCCACCCCGCAGCCTCAGCCCGGCGAGGCGCTGGTGCGGCTGCGGGCGGCGGCCCTCAATCGCATGGACGTGATGGTGCGCAATGGCTGGCCTGGCCTGAAACTCGATTTGCCCCACATCAACGGCGCGGATGGCGCCGGCGAAGTGATTGCGCTCGGCCCTTCTCTCCCTGCCGCAGAGGGGCCAAAAGCCACTGCCTCCCCTCTCCCTGAAGGAACGGGGCTAGGGGTGAGGGCCACCCCTCTCCCTTTGGGAGAGGGGCCAGGGGTGAGGGTAGGCGACCGCGTCGTCCTCAACGCCAACCTGGGCTGCGGGCAATGTGAAGCCTGCCTCTCTGGCTGGGACAACCGTTGTCGTAACTGGCACCTGCTCGGCGAAACCGTGCGCGGCACCTATGCCGAATACATTGCCCTGCCCGTCCGCCAACTGTACAAACTGCCGCCCGATTTCGATTTCCACACGGCTGCTGCGGCCGCCCTGGTTTACCAGACCGCCTGGCACTCCCTGGTCACGCGCGGCAACCTGCAACCCGGCGAGACGGTGCTTATCGTGGGCGCGGGGGGCGGGGTGAACACTGCCAGCGTGGATATCGCCAAATATATCGGCGCGAAGGTCATCGTCGTCGGTTCCGAAGCGTGGAAGTTGGACAAGGCCGCCGCGCGCGGTGCAGACATCCTGATAGACCGCTCGAAAGAAGACGATTGGGCCAAAGCCGTCTTCCTGGCGACCGGCAAACGTGGCGTAGACGTGGTCGTAGATAACGTCGGCGTCACCTTCATGTCCAGCCTGCGAACGCTCAAAAAAGGCGGGCGGCTGCTCACGGTGGGCAACTCTGCCGCTCCCCAGTTCGAAATAGACAACCGTTACATCTTCGCCAAACACCTGTCTATCATCGGCTCTACCATGAGCCATCGGGCCGATTTCAAGGCCGTCATGGACCTGGTGGTGGCCGGGAAATTGAAACCCGCGCTCGACAGCACCTTTCCGCTGCGCGAGGCCGCCCGCGCCCAACAGCGCCTGTGGAATGGCGAAAACTTCGGCAAGATCACCCTAGACCTCGGATAATGCCCTTGATGCCTCTTTGGAAACGCCTGCCCTGGTTCGAACTCTTCCTCCTGGCCGCTTTGCTGTCCATCAATGGCTATGCGGCTTTTTCAGACGCTTACAACTTCCCCAACAAGTGGTTCACGCGCGATGATGCCTATTATTACTTCAAAGTCGCCCAGAACATCAGTGAAGGCAAAGGCAGCACCTTCGACGGCCTCAACCTCACCAACGGTTATCATCCGCTCTGGATGCTGGTATGCGTGCCTATCTTTGCCCTGGCGCGCTTCGACTTGATTCTGCCGCTGCGCATCTTGCTGTTGGTTTTGGCCGCTCTGCGCGCCGCTACCGCCATCCTGTTGTACCGCCTGGTCAAAGGAAGCCTCTCGACGCCGGTGGCCGCGCTGGCTGCGCTGTATTGGGCCTTCGACCTCAATCTACACTGGAATATGTACCAGCAGGGACTGGAGACCGGACTGGCAGCCTTTTGCCTGCTCCTGTTCCTCTTCGTTCTTCGACGCTTCGAATTCGACCTGTGGCCTTTTCCCGTTCATTGGACGTGGCTGGCCGCCTTGGGCGTTCTCGCTACCCTGCTGACTTTCAGCCGCCTCGACCTGGTCTTCCTCTCCCTGCTGCTGGGGCTGTGGTTCGTCTTCCGCGGCCACCCGCTGCGTTCTCTCCTGCCGCTCGACCTGTTATCGCTGACCGTCAGCGCGCTGGTGGCCTTCGTCCTCCGCACCGGTCTGCCCGAATATTACACCTATGCCGACAGCGCCATCCTGATGCTGGCGGTCAGCGTCAGCGTGCGCATCCCGCTGTTCTACTTTCTGGGGCTATACGAACATCCCAAGTCTCACCCGCCGCTGCGCCTGGTCTGGCGGGCGTTGATAGGCACGGGCGGGTCGGCGTTGGCGATACTGGCCGTGATGCTTGGATTGTTCCACCTGGGCGTCTTGAAGGGCAGTTTCCCGCGCACTGTGCCGCTCATAGATGGCGGGCTGGTCTTTCTGCTGGGATCGAGCAGCCGGTTGGTCTATGCGCTGTTCAGCAGCCTCCAAGAAAGGCCGCGTGTCTTCACGCCGCTGCGCGCCTTGCAATACTATGGACGCCGCTGGCTGGTGGAGGGCGCCGCCTATTACGGCATCTTGGGCGGGGCGCTGGGCGCGTATATGCTATGGAACAAACTGACGTTTGGGGTTGCCTCGCCGGTCAGCGGGCAGATCAAACGCTGGTGGGGCTCGTTCTCCAGCCGCGTCTACGGCGGCGCGGCGCGTTATCCCACCTCCTTTTTGGGAATCGATGCCGATGGCGAGTTGAACGCCTGGGCGCCCTTTACGAACCTGCTGGGACAATGGAACGGCTCTATCGAGATGCGTCTTTGGCCGCTGGACTATCATCTGCGATACGCCATCATCTTTGCTGTGACGCTGCTGGCGCTTGGCGGACTTTTGCTCCTCAACCGTCGCCGGGCAGCGCGCGGCGCGCGCGACCTGGTGCTTGTGCCGCTGCTGGCCGGCTCCTTCCTGCAAGTGCTGTCGTACAACGCCACCGGCTACGCCGCCGCCAAAGAGTGGTATTGGATCAGCCAACCGGTCTTCCTTGTCCTGGCAGCCAGTCTACTGCTTGACATCCTGACACAACCGTTACGGCGCTTGCCGATGGTCGAGACGGTTCTCACGCTAATGGCGCTGTATTGGGGCCTCACCCGCGCCCTCCTCTTCGGTCAACTCACCGTTGCACAGATGCAATACGGCGCAGTAGAGGCTCGCCCGCCTTACATGGAGGTGGTCGCCTTCGTCGAAAAACATACCGAGCCTGGCAGCCTCATCGGTATGACCGGTGGGGGCAACGTGGGCTACTTCATTCGCGAGCGCACTATTGTCAACATGGACGGCCTGATCAACAGTTACGCCTATTTCCAGGCGCACAAGACCCAGCACGGCAGCGATTATCTAGCCGCCCTCGGCCTGGACTACATCTTTGCCAACCCGACTTTCCTGGAAGCCGTGCCCTATCGCGGCCAATACACCGGCCGCTACGAGGTGCTGGATTACTACGGCGGGAAGGCCATCATGCGCTTCCTGCCCAAACCTTAACAAAAGACCCTGGCGCGGCCTCCAGTCTGTCCCCTGGACCAGGCTGGCGTCAGACCAGGGAACTGCGGCGCGGATCGAGTATTTCGTTTTTCAGGTCTTTACAGAGTCTCACGATGAAACGTCCTTTGTGTGTAACGATACTCCTCTGGCTGGTGTTAAGCCTTACAGCATGGGGCGGATTGCGCCTGTGGAGCGCCCTCCACTGGTGGGACGACTTGCAGCGATTTGGCGCACCGCCCGGCGCGCTCTATATCGCCGCCAGCGGAGGCGTCGGGATGTTGACAGGGATGGGGCTGCTGTGGGGAACGTGGCGGCGCAAGGCCTGGGCGCGCATCGGCTTGTTTGGGGCGGCAGTTGGCTTCACCGTCTGGTATTGGTGCGACCGGCTCTTCTTCCAATACCCACGCGCCAATGCGCCCTTTGCCCTGGGCGTGACCACCATCTTACTGCTCGTCGCCGCTGGATGCGCCTGGCTTCCCCAAACAAAGATGTTCTTCTCGAAACCATCGTCAAAGAGAGAGGCAAATGAGTGAGCATACGCATAAAATCGAACGCTTGCGAAAATTGAAATCCCAATCTCGCCTGGGTGGAGGGGCAGAGCGCATCGAAGCCCAGCACAAAAAGGGCCGCTTGACCGCCCGCGAGCGCATAGACCTGCTGCTGGACAAAGGCTCGTTTCGCGAGGTAGATGCCTTCGTGACGCACCGCACGCACGATTTCGGGCTGGACAAGCAAAAGATCCTGAGCGATTCGGTCGTCACCGGCTGGGGCACCATCGAGGGGCGGTTGGTATACGTCTTCTCGCAAGATTTCACCGTCTTCGGCGGCTCGCTGGGCGAGGTTCATGCCGAGAAAATCTGCAAGATTATGGACATGGCGCTCAAGAACGGAGCGCCGGTCATTGGCTTGAACGACTCGGGAGGGGCGCGTATTCAGGAAGGAGTAGTCTCGCTGGGCGGCTATGCCGACATCTTCCTGCGAAACACCCTGGCTTCGGGCGTCATCCCGCAAATCAGCGCCATCATGGGACCGTGCGCCGGCGGCGCCGTCTATTCCCCGGCCCTGACCGATTTCATCTTCATGGTGCGCGGCTCATCCTACATGTTCGTCACCGGCCCCGAAGTGGTCAAGTCGGTGACACACGAAGAAGTCTCCTTCGAGGATTTGGGCGGCGCCAGCGTCCATGCCGAGACTTCGGGCGTTTGCCATGTGGCCGCCGATAGCGAAGCCGATACGCTCTACTTGATTCGGAAATTGCTCGGCTATCTACCGTCCAATAACATGGAAGACCCGCCTGTCGTCCAATTGGGCGATGACCCACTGCGCATGGATGAAAGCCTCGACACGCTGATTCCCGATGACCCCGGCAAGCCCTACGACATCAAAGAGGTCATCCATCGCGTAGTAGACAACGGTCAATTCTTCGAGATTCACGAGGCCTATGCGCAAAACATCGTGGTCGGTTTTGCACGCCTGGGCGGGCATTCGATTGGTATCGTAGCCAATCAGCCGGCTGTGCTGGCAGGCGTGCTAGACATCAATTCTTCGGACAAAGCCGGGCGCTTCGTCCGCTTCTGCGATTCGTTCAACATTCCCATCTTGACCTTTGTAGATGTGCCGGGCTTCCTGCCTGGCACAGCGCAAGAACACGGCGGCATCATTCGTCATGGCGCCAAGTTGTTGTATGCCTATTGCGAAGCGACCGTTCCAAAACTGACGGTCATCACCCGCAAGGCCTACGGCGGGGCCTACGACGTGATGTCGAGCAAGCACATTCGCGGCGATGTCAACCTGGCCTGGCCGAGCGCCGAGATTGCTGTGATGGGGCCGGAGGGAGCCGTCAACATCATCTTCCGCAAAGAACTGGAGAAAGCGAAAGATGCCGCCAAGCGGAAGGCAGAATTGGTGGCCGAATACCGTGAAAAGTTTGCCAATCCATATATTGCGGCTGAACGCGGTTACATTGACGATGTCATCGAGCCGCGCGAGACCCGGCCGCGCCTGATCAATGCCCTGGAGATGTTGAGCAACAAACGCGACGCCAACCCGGCCAAGAAGCATGGAAATATTCCGCTGTGAGAGGGATACAGGTAGGCAGGTAAAACCTGTGTACTTGTGTACCTGTGTACTTGTATACATTCTTGGGAGCGCACATGTTCAAAAAAGTATTGGTTGCCAATCGAGGAGAAATTGCCGTCCGTATCCTGCGCGCCTGCCGTGAGTTAGGCATCGAAACCGTAGCCGTCTTTTCCGAGGCCGACCGGCAAGCGCTGCATGTGCGCTATGCAGACGAGGCCTACTTGCTCGGCCCGGCGCCGGCGCGTGAATCTTACCTGCGCGGAGACAAAATCATTGACATTGCCCGGCGGTGCAAAGCAGACGCCATCCATCCCGGCTATGGCTTCCTGGCAGAGCGCGAGGATTTTGCCCAGGCTTGCGAAGACGCCGGCCTGACCTTCATCGGCCCCAAGCCCTCGGCCATTGCCGCCATGGGCGATAAGGGGGTTGCACGCGCTACGGTCATCAAGGCGGGCGTGCCGGTGGTGCCAGGCACGGAAGATGTGGGTAACATGACAGACGAAGACCTGCTGGCGCGCGCGCCGCAAATCGGGTTTCCCCTGCTCATCAAGGCCACTGCCGGCGGAGGGGGGAAAGGAATGCGCGAGGTCAAGAACCTGGAAGAGATGCCCGCTTTGCTGCAATCGGCGCGCCGCGAGGCCGAAGCCGCTTTTGGGGATGGTAACGTCTACCTGGAAAAACTGGTGGAGGGCGCCCGGCACATCGAATTCCAAATCCTGGCCGATATGCACGGCAACGTCATTCACCTGGGCGAGCGCGAATGCTCGCTGCAACGCCGCCACCAGAAACTGTTGGAGGAGTCCCCCTCTCCTTTCCTGGATGAAGACCTGCGTCAACGCATGGGACAGGTGGCCGTCAAAGCGGCCCAGGCGGTTGAATACGTCAACGCTGGTACCATCGAGTTCCTGGTGGACAAGGAAAAGAATTTCTATTTCCTGGAGATGAACACCCGTTTGCAGGTAGAACATCCCGTAACAGAGATGGTCACCGGCATAGATATTGTGGCCGAGCAAATCCGCATCGCGCGTGGACGGCACTTGAGCGCCAGGCAAAAGGATGTTCACTTCAACGGTCACGCCATCGAGTGCCGCATCAACGCCGAGGATCCCTACAATGGCTTTTTGCCCTCCACCGGGCGTATCACTCATAGCCTGCTGCCCACCGGGCCCGGCGTGCGCGTGGATACGGGCGTGTACCCCGGCTTCGAGATTACCCCCTTTTACGACCCGATGATTGCCAAACTGATTGTGTGGGGCGAGACGCGCGGGCAGGCCATTCTGCGCATGAGGCGCGCGCTGGAAGAATACCGCGTGGTCGGGGTGCGCACCAACATCCCCTTTCATCAGACCCTGATGGATTCACACCGCTTCCTGGCCGGACAATACGATACGCGCTTCGTCGAAGAACGGTTTTCCATGCAAGAAATGGAAGAGGGAAAAGAATCCTATGACGAGGTGGCTGCCATCATTGCCACCCTGGTTGCCCACCAAGAGACCCAACGCTCGGCCCAAATCGTGCGGCGCGGAGAACGAGATACCAGCAACTGGAAGTGGGTAGGACGTTGGGAACGGATGCACCGTTAGAGGCGACGCCATGAAATATATTACGACCGTCAAAGACAAAGAATACCTTATCGAGGTAGTAGACGAACGCCACATCATCGTCAACGGCCAAACCTTACAAGTGGATTTCGATTCCATCCATGGGCAGCCGGTCTTCTCGCTTTTATTGGAGGGCCGTTCCTTCGAGGGCTTCGTTTATTCGGGCGAGGAACAGTTGGAAGTGCTTTTGATGGGGCATCAATACTCGGTCAAAGTCGAGGATGAGAGAGAAAAACGGTTGAGAGCGGCCGGCGGAAGTTCCGTATCCGACGCGGGAGAGTTCCATCTTAAAGCGCCCATGCCCGGCATGGTCGTCTCCGTGCCGGTCGAGGAAGGGCAGACAGTCGAAAAAGGACAGGTGCTGGTCATCCTGGAATCCATGAAGATGCAGAACGAGTTGAAAGCCCCGCGCGGCGGCACGGTTCATCGAATCCGCGTGCGCGCGGGCGAGAGCGTGGAGCAAAAGCAAACCCTGTTGAGCGTCCAGTAGGGATAGACTTTACGCCTGTCCAAAAGGGAGGGCTCGAAGCCTGAGGACCATGAACGTTCAAGAGACGGAAGTCAAATTCTACGTGAACGACCTGAAGCGAGTGGAGGAACACCTGCGCACGCTCGGAGCGCGTCTGATTCAGCCGCGTGTGCATGAAACCAACCTGCGCTTCGACCTGCCAGATGGCAGCCTGCGGACGGCCGGCCAGGTATTACGGCTGCGCATGGACACCCAAGCGCACTTGACCTACAAGGGGCCCTCCGAACGGCTGGACGGGGTCTTGAGCCGCGCAGAATACGAGACCCAAGTAGAAAATTTCGAGGCAGCGCAAAACATCCTGCGCGCGCTCGGATATGTCGTTTCGGCTACGTATGAGAAATATCGCACGACCTACGAGTGGGAAGGGCTACACATCATGTTGGACGAACTGCCCTACGGCGATTTCGTGGAAATCGAAGGCCCCAACGTAGAACGTTTACGAACCGCCTCGCAAACCCTGGGGTTGGACTTCGAGGCCGCCATCCCGGCCAGTTACTTGGCGCTGTTCGAAGGCCTGTGCCAGAAACGCAACCTAAATCCCACTCGTCTGACTTTCGAGGCGGTAGAGAAAGGCTCGATCTCTGCGCAAGACCTTTGCACGCCCTTCATAGAGGCTGTGCGTCCGGCAGATGAGCAACCGGCCGGCAAGACCTATGGTAGTGGTCAATGATAAAGAATAGTTGCTCTGCTGCACAAACCGCCACATTCATCCACAGATCCCCAAAGGGGACGCCGTGACTCGGATTTCGCCGATTTTCCTCCAATCCGCGTACTCTGCGAAATCTGCGGACGATTGGGGGAGTAGATACATTCGATTCATCCAACGAGCCTCTACCCAAAATCATCACTCTCTGATAAGATACAACCTGTCCAGAAAGCGCCGGTACGACTTTGGTAAGCCCCGGTCCCCATGCCGGGGTTTTTGTGTGTGAGTCCAACCCTAAAGACTATCAGACTATCAGACTATAAGACTATCAGACTATAGACATAAGGCAACTATGCAAATCGAACGAACCGATCTCCGCAACATCGCCATCATTGCCCACGTAGACCACGGCAAGACCACCCTGGTGGATCACATGCTGCGTCAGGCGCACGTCTTCCGCGAGAATCAGCAGGTGGCCGAGCGCGTCATGGATTCCAATGACCTGGAACGTGAGCGCGGCATCACCATCCTGGCCAAGAATACCGCCATCACCATCCCCGACCCTCTCAGCGGTCGAATGGTCAAAATCAATATTGTAGACACGCCCGGTCATGCCGACTTTGGCGGCGAGGTCGAGCGCATCATGAACATGGTTGACGGGGTGCTGCTGTTGGTAGACGCCGCCGAAGGCCCCATGCCTCAAACCCGCTTCGTGCTAAAAAAGGCCCTCGAGCGTGGACACAAGGCCGTCGTCGTCATCAACAAAGTGGACCGCAAGGACGCCGAACCCGCCCGCGTCCTCAACGAGACCTTCGACCTGTTCATCGAACTGGGCGCCACAGACGAACAGGCCGACTTCCCGGTCATCTACGCCAAAGCCACCAGCGGACAAGCCGGGACGCATCCTGACCTAAGCCCGAACTTGCAACCGTTGTTCGACGCCATCCTGCGCCACATCCCCGCTCCGCGCGTGGACGTTGACGCCCCGCTGCAATTGTTGGTCACCACTCTGGGGTACGACGACTACCGCGGCGTGACCGCCGTTGGGCGTGTCTTTGCCGGGAAGATCAGGGCCGGTCAGCGCCTGGCGCGGCTGACCCTCGACGGCCAAAATTTGCCCGAATCGGCACGTTACCTGTATCAGTTCCAAGGCCTGGACAAAATCGAAGTAGAAGAAGCCAGCGCAGGCGACATCGTCTCGCTGGCCGGCCTGGAGGGCATCGCCATCGGCGAGACGCTGGCCGACCCCGAAAATCCGCTTGCCTTGCCGGCCATCAAAGTCGAAGAGCCAACCGTGCGCATGACCTTTGGCGTCAACACCTCCCCCTTCGCCGGGCGCGAGGGCAAGTGGGGCACCTCCCGCAAACTACGCGAGCGGCTGTACAACGAACTGCGCACCAACGTGGCCCTGCGCGTGGAAGATACCGACTCAGCCGAGAATTTCCTGGTCAGCGGACGCGGAGAACTGCATCTAGGCATTCTCATCGAAACGATGCGCCGCGAGGGCTACGAATTTCAAGTCTCCAGGCCGGAGGTCATCTTCCACCAGGGCGAAGACGGGGCGCTGCTCGAACCATACGAAGAAGTCCATATCGAAACCAGCACCGACACGGTAGGGGTGGTGGTAGAGATGCTGGGGGGCAGGCGCGGTCAGATGATGGATATGCAGGACACGGGTGCTGCCCTGAGCGGGTCGAAGGGTCAGGGAACGACGCGCTTGGTCTACCGCGTCCCCACGCGCGGCTTGCTTGGCTTTCGCTATCAATTTCTCACCTCCACACGCGGGATGGGCGTAATGAACACCATTTTCTCCGGTTACGACGAAATGGCCGGCCCGATGAACACACGCTCGACCGGCTCGCTGGTGGCCTGGGAGAGCGGTGTCACCACGGCCTATGCGCTCAAAAGCGCCGAAGAGCGCGGGGTGTTATTCGTGGAGCCAGGCGTAGAAGTATATGAAGGCATGGTCGTAGGGGAATGCAGCCGCAGCGGGGATATTGCCGTGAATGTGTGCAAGAAGAAACACCTGACCAACATGCGCTCATCGCGCGGCGATATGGAGATTCGCCTGACGCCGCCCCGCCAGATGAGCCTGGACGAGGCTATCGAATACCTGGCCGACGACGAGTTGCTGGAAGTGACGCCCGTCGCTTACCGTATTCGTAAGCGCATCCTGGACACCGAGGAACGCGGGAAACAACAGAAAAAGGCCAAAGAGTTGTTGGAAGCGTAG
>DAOUCM010000248.1:0-17699 GCA_034431895.1 Anaerolineales bacterium | reverse complement strand
CTCAAGAATGCTTGACAAAATAGCCATGTCATTGCGAAGCGGCGGTTTGTGCCGCTGAAGCAATCTCCTCAAGGTCAGTTTTGTCCGTCAAACGGGAGACTGCTTCGCCAGAGAGCGGCTCGCAGCGACATTTTGAAAACAGTTGTGATATATACACGTCTATTTTCTTGAGAAAGCCATAAGAGAATTGCCGGTGTGCATGCAAAGGTTGTCGAACCATCCGCAGATAACGCAGATTCTCGCAGATTTTTCTGCGTAATCTGTGAAATCTGCGGATTTTCCTCGTCATCGCTGACATCTTTTGCGTGGACACATTGCCGCCCTTTCCTTGCATCTTTGGAGGAGTTATTTTATACTCTCCTCTCCCCATCTTCTCGACAGCAAGAAGGAAGCGGGGTGTTTTGTTTGCGCACAATTTGCATCGTTCGCGCAAATCTGAGTTGCATCGAATCACATGAATGACTCGAGGGTTTTTACCCTTGCTTGCGGCCTGACCTGACCCAGCCTGCCCCGGCGCTTGTCCAGGGGACAGGCTGGAGGCCGCGCGATGCTTTACCATGTGATACTAAAATCAAGGAGAACGCAACGATGGAATGGTTGACTCAGCCCGAAACTTGGATTGCTTTCCTGACGCTGACGGCGCTGGAACTCGTCTTGGGGGTGGACAACATCATCTTCATCTCCATTCTAGCCGGCAAACTGCCGCTCAATCAGCAGCAACGGGCGCGCAGCACCGGCATCTCGCTGGCAGTCATCTCGCGCATTTTGCTGCTGCTTTCCATCTCGTGGATCATTCGTTTGGAAGAACCGCTTTTCAGGCTATTTTCGCTCGAGGTAAGCGGTCACGACCTGATTTTGCTGGCAGGTGGATTGTTCTTGATGGCAAAAGCCACTTTCGAAATCCATCAAAAGTTGGAAGGAAAAGAGGGTCATCGTTCTGCCAAAGTGGCGGCCACCTTTACCAGCGTTATCGTGCAGGTCTTATTGCTGGACGTGGTCTTTTCCCTGGACTCGGTCATTACAGCCGTCGGCATGGTCAACGAGATTGGCATCATGATTCTAGCGGTCATCGTTGCCGCAGTCGTGATGATCTTTGCCTCTAAACCCATCGGCGATTTCGTAGAGGAGCATCCCACCATCAAAATGCTGGCGTTGAGTTTTCTGCTGATGATTGGCTTTACATTGATTGTAGAGGGCTTGCACCAACACATTCCCAAAGGCTATATTTACTTTGCTATGGGCTTTTCGGTCTTCGTCGAGATGCTCAACTTGCGCCTGCGCCGCATGGAGGTCGAGCCAGTCAAACTGCGGCAGGCATACACTAAGGGAGAAAAGAGAACCGCTAAAACGACCACCCGCTAAATCAAAACGTCCCGAAGGCTTCGAACCCTCGGGACGTTTTCTTTACACAGAGACATTTTGCGGCTGGAGGATGTACTGCCACCAGTTATTGTGAATACCGTTTTGCCTGCCGTTGACATGCGGGAGGTGTTTGAGCCACCACTGGTGATGCAGGCGGATGTCGCCGCTGCCCCATTCTCTGGCGCTCACCTCGCGGATGTCGCCCTTGAAGGTGGGGAAATTCAACAACCAGTCGTAACACTCGCTCAAAACAGGAGTGGGATTGTTCCAATCATAGTCGCGCTCGCTGTTGGGGGCAAAATGAATGCTGCCCACCGCCGCCCGGCCAGGAGCGATTTTCTCGTAACGCACGAAGCGCTGCCACAAGTTGGCCTCTCCGCTCAGGCGCTCGAAAGTCTTGGCTAGAATGGACTCGGCGCGGTGTCCAAACGCTTCCAACATTTCGCCCACGCCGCGTTCATAGGAGAAGCCCATGATGACAAAGCGGCGGTTGGCCGCCTCCGTGTTCTTCAGGGCCGGCGCATTGCACCAAAAGGCTTTAGGACCAGCCATGACGGACTCATAGAAGCCGGCATGAGGAAAGTTGAACGCCCATACTTCGTCTATTTCGTTCCTGGCAACGCGATGGAGCAAGTCAAACCGGCTGAGGATAGCATAGTAATCTACCTCCTGCGGCATGTAAGGAGCGGTGACGCCGCGCAGCACGTCCAGGTAAGCATCGGGCGTATAACGAAAACCATCCACTTTCGGCGGAAATTCGTTGACATCTATGCGCTCGACCACCTGATAGCGCGCCATGCCATGGCTGGTTTGCAGGATGTCAGCCATGAAACCGGTTGCCAGGTCTTCCACGCGCTGCCAGCCTTGCTGTTCGGATAGTTTCTTGCCGCTTGCATCCATGACCGGGTCATAGACGATGACCAGAACCCGGTTGACGCTGACCTGAGCCGGTTCCGCCGCATCATTGACCGGAACGGGAGGCGGCGAGGGGGGCTCAGGCTTTTTCTTGCCGAAGAGGGAGGCGATGAACTCCAGCAATGAGCGCAGAAAATTCTTGTCTGCCATAGAACACTCCTTGCAATACAAGCCCGAAAATCAAGGCGCGCCCGCTGCAAAATATACCTGATCTTTGACCGCCAGGAACAGGACGCCATTGGGATTGACCGTCATAGCGCCGGCCGGCGTGCGCGGGATAGGGTTGCTGCGCCCCGGCGCTGGCCGCAGTTGCGATTGCAACTCCAACGAGCGCGTGCCAATGCGAAAGATGCCTTGCGTGTTGGCATCCAACAACAAAAGAGAGGTGTCTGGCAAGGCAGCCAGTTGCATTTGGGTGAAATTGGCCTGGGCAAACACATCTAGCCCCTGATAGGCCTCGAATTTGTTGACGAGAACGGCAGGATCCACACAGCGGGTAGGTGAAGCCTCCACACGGCTGTAAGAGCAAGTAGAGAGATGCCCATCGGCGTGCAGCAGGAACAATTCATTGCCATTGACTGCCAGATCAATGGAATCTTCGATTTGCGGGATTTGACCGCCAAAGAAGAAGTAGGGACGATCTACGAAGGAGGCGTCTTTGCCCACATACACCCAAATGGCGCGCGAGACGGCATCCAGCACATACAAATTGCCGCTATCCAGCGTAAAACCGGTCACGCGCCCCCAATTCGTATCTGGGACGGGGAGAGGAATGGCCTGAGGCAAGACCCCCGGCGCGCAATACAACAAGTTTCCAGCGGCATCTATGCCCAAAACCGCCGCATCGAGCGCGTTCAAGCGCGGCAGGATGAGAATATCTACCAACGGGTTGACCTGATAACTCCCATACACGCCCGGCTCGCAGCGGAAGGCTCTATCCAGTTCGAAGCCATCACCCACCTGAGCAATCCGCAACACACGCCCTTTTTCGGCATCCAGCAGATACAGGTCGCTCTCATTGGCAGCCATGCGGCTGATTTGCGCATGTAGCCCATTACCCAGCAAAGGATAGAAATCCAGGCGTTGAATTCCCAGCAGCGCGTCCAATTTGCTTTGCGCTTCTTGGCGCAAGGCTTTGGACTCGGGCGTAGGATCGCGGTAGGCTTCCGCTTTGTCAAGGAAGAAAAGCGTCAACTGCCAGGCATCGCGCTGACGAGCCAAATCGGTTGCGCTGACAGCCTGTTCATGCGCCGCTTGAGCCTGCAAGAAATAATGATCGTATTGGTAACTGCGTCCAAACCGCAGATAGATGGTGCTGCCGACCGCCACCACCATCAGCGGCACAATGACAGCGATGAGAAACATCAACCAGCCTGGCGAAGCCGCCGGGTTTTGTTCGCCGGGCAACAGGTTGGGCAAGAACTTTTGCAAGCCCCGCGATAGGGTTTCGCTCATACGCCGCCACAGGCGGATGCCGCCCACCAGCAGACGAGCCGCCTGACGGGCAGCCTCGGGCGGCTGAGACGGCTGCTTTGGCTCGCCCATGATTGGCTCGTCCATTTCCTGGATGACAGGCGCATCTATTTTGCCTTGAGCAGGCGCTTCGACTGCCGCCGGGAGGGGCGCGCGCGGGATCGAGGCCGGGAATTGCGGCGCAAGCATCCTGTCTGGCGAATAGTCCGACTCGCGCGGCTGGGGAGGGATGGCATAAGCCGACGGCGCCTCTAAGGGAGCGGCTGGCTGGTCAGAGACCGGCGGCCCAACAGGTTCGCGGGAAGCAGGCGCAACCCAATGGGCTGCGTCAGGGCCGGCAGGGGCGGGCGGAAGGGGCCGGGAGGCAGATTCAGGTTCAGGGCGCGGAGGCAGGTTTTCGGTCCCGGCCGGAGGCGCAGGGGCGTTCTCCGTGAACGAAGGTTTCTCAGAGGGCAACGGTCGCAGGACAATCAGGTTGCCGCTTCCCTCTTGCGCTTGTATCAGGACGGCATTCACATCTCCAGTCGCCAGCGTAAACAATCGCCGCCGCACTGCTTCCAATGAGGCGGGGCCGCTCTCGTCGCGTAAGGCTTGCTCCCACGTCTGCGGCGGTTTGGCAGAAAAGAGAAGGCGGTCGCCAGGCTGCAATTCGGCCTGACTGAAATGATAGACAGCGGTCTGACCCAACCCAAGTCCACGCCCCGAAAGCGCCGGGTCGAACCATTCACGAACCCCCTGGTGCCCCACCAGGAAAATGTGCATAGGGCCAGATTGCAGCATGGTGCAATTCTGTGCGCGCAAAACAGCCAGCGTCAACCAGCCCACCGCCGATTGCCCGCTGCCGGCAGCGGCCAGGTTGCGCTCCAACAACGCATGGTTGAGCGATTCGGAGGCGGCGCGCATGGCCGATGTCAGCGCACCGGGGGTCTCGAAGAAACGGCTGGCAACCGAACTGGTCAGTTGCAAATATTCGGCAGTGCTGAAAGCAACCTGGCCCGACAAAAACAAGTAGACCACCAGGCGGTCGTTTTCGCGCCCACGCGCCGTTTTGGACGGCGGGGTCATTGCCAGCAAGCCGGGCAAAGCCGGTAATTCTTGCTTGTTCAGGCGATAGAGGGGGAGGAGAGTCAAATCGAGTGTGGTCACGGCGTAAGAAAGCGGAGTAGACTCCTATCATTATACTGGTAAAATCCAGCAGAATGGATAACATCGAAAATATGAATTTCACCTTTCACACAGATTTCTCAGAACTCGAGCCGGCGCAATGGAACACGTTACTGGCCGCAAGCATAACCAACGTCCCCTTCCTGCGCTACGAATACCTGAATGCGTGGTGGGGAACGCGCGGCGGCGGCGAATGGCCGCAAGCCGAACTGGTGCTGCTCTCGGCTCACGAAGGCGGCCATCTGATTGGAATTGCCCCTCTCTTCCTGGCCGAACATGAAGGCCGCCCAAAGTTACTTCTGCTCGGCAGCATCGAGATTTCGGACTATCTGGATTTGATCGTCCGACCAGACGACCTGCCGCGCTTCCTGCCGGCCCTGCTGGACGCGCTCGCATCTTCCCACGCCTCGGCCGGGGGAGGCTTCGATTGGTACAACCTGCCCGAGGCTTCTCCCACCCTCCCCGCCCTGCGCATCGAGTCGGCCCGGCGCGGCTGGGACTTGCGTGAGGAAATCTACCGCCCCACGCCCTATATCCCATTGCCAGGCGACTTCGAGACCTACCTGGCCGGCATAGACAAGAAGCAGCGCCACGAAATCCGCCGCAAGATGCGCCGCGCCGAGGAAAGCGGCCAAAATGTGCGCTGGTACATCGTCAGCGACGAGGCCGTGTTAGACGCTGAAGCCGAAGCCTGCTGTCATCTGATGGCGCAAGACCCGGCCAAGCAAGCCTTTTTGACTCAAACCATGCGCTCCCAGATGAAGGCGATGATGCACGCCGCGTTCAAGGAAGGCTACCTGCAACTGGCCTTCATGGAAATAGACGGTCAGAAAGCCGCCGGCTACATCAACTTCGACTATGGTGGGCGCATCTGGGTTTATAATTCTGGCCTCGATCCAAAATTCCGTGACCTCTCGCCCGGCTGGGTGCTGCTGGCATACTTGTTGCAGTGGGCCAACGAGCATGGCCGCCGGGAGTTCGACTTCATGCGCGGCGACGAGGAATACAAGTACCGTTTTGGAGCGGTGAACCGGCACGTGATGAGGGTACAGTTTGGGCCGCGGGCATGACAATTCATCACCTGCTCGCCCATATTCGTGCGTTATAATCTGCCCGCTTTATGAAAATCCTCACCGTCCTTACCTATTACCGCCCGCACACCTCGGGCCTGACCATTTATGCCGAGCGGCTGGCGCGCGCTTTCGCCAGGCGCGGTCATACCGTGACCGTGATGACTACCCAGTACGACCAGTCTCTGCCGCGCGAAGAAATGAGGGATGGCGTGCGCGTCATCCGCGTACCGGTGACCTTCCGCCTGAGCAAGGGCGTCATTGCGCCCACTTTTGGCTGGGTGGCGACCAAACTGGCCTGGCAGCACGATGTCGTCCAAATGCACTTGCCGCAGTTCGACGCGCCGGGCGTGGCTTTTCGAGGGCGTCTGTTTGGCAAGCCGGCCGTGCTGACCTATCACTGCGACTTGCAACTTCCCAACAGCCTGTTCAACCGCTTCGTCAACCGGGTGGTGGACTTCCAGAACCACATGGCGGGACTGTTGGCCGACCATATTGTCACCTACACGCAAGACTACGCCGACCATTCGCCGTATCTTTCCCGCTTCGCCTCCAAACTGACCCCCATCCTGCCGCCGGTCGAATTGCCTCATCCACGCCCCGGCGCGATCCAAGCCTTTGCAGAGGAACATCGCCTCCAGGAACGTCGTCCCGTCATTGGCATGGCGGCGCGCTTCGCCTCCGAAAAAGGCGTGGAAGTGCTGCTGGAGGCCCTGCCCGTCATCCTCGAAAAATATCCCAAAGCGCAGGTATTGTTTGCCGGCCAATACCAAAATGTATGGGGCGAGCAGCGTTATGCCGACAGACTCATGCCGCGCATCCGGCAATACGAAGCCGAAGGTCACTGGAAATTCCTGGGCGTCCTCGATCCACAGCAAATGGCCGCTTTCTATCCCAACCTGGACGTGCTGACCGTACCTTCGCTCAATTCCACCGAGGCCTTTGGGCTGGTGCAAATCGAAGCCATGCTCAACGGGGTGCCATGCGTCCCTTCGGCGCTGCCGGGTGTGCGCCAGCCGGTGCTGATGCACAAGATGGGGCGCATCTCCCAAATCGGCGACCCGCTCAGTTTAGCGGAAGCCATCCTCGGCGTCTTGGGCGAAGCGGAAAAGTGGCAATGCGACCGAGCAGCGCTGGCACGTCGCTATGATCCCGATTCGATTGCGGCAGAATATGAAAAGTTGTTCGAGAAATTGATGGAGAGAAAACGTCACGGAATGACGCGGAAGCCTTCCTCGCGGAAGTGAGCGTCGAAGGTGAAGGCAGTCTCGATGTCCCTGCGGCGCATGGTTTCGAAGGCGGAGCAGTCCACCAGACTCAAGCGGCGGCGGTTGGCATAGAGAACGCGCTGGATGGAAATTTTGTGCCGCACTTCGTCTATCCAATCGATTTGGATGAGAGGCAGTATTTTTTCCTGGAAATCGCGCACTTCATCGAGACCGAACCTCTTTTGCATAAGCGATACGCTTTCGACAATGACATAGTTGTTGGTAATAAGGATTTTTCTCTCTTCACGCAGGCTTCTGAAGCATTGTTTGGCGCGCAGATGATGTTGATCGCCAACAGAGATGAGTGCAAGTAAAGCGGAACTATCCACGAAGATCATCTTCGATAGCCTGAACAAAATATTCATCGTGGTTGACGGAAACATCGGTTTTGCCTTCGATGTCCCGAAATTCCTCAGGATGAGCATCAATGTAATCCAGGAATTCCAATGCTCGGCGCCACTTTTCCTCGCGCTCGTCTTCTTCCACAGCAATAGCCACATACTGCGCCACGCTCTCGCGCACCAGGCTGGCGACGGAGGTCTTGCGCGCCCTGGCCAATTCCTTTAGCGCCTTTTGCTGTTCTTCGGTCAACTGCACCATCACGCGGATCATAGATGCCTCGTTTTCCAAACTTCGGCGAAATCAGGAGATTTCGGACTCCAAAGAAAGGGGATGCTATCCCCAAAGGGGATGCTATCCCCAAAGGGGATGCTATCACTTTTCGAGAAAGTGCTATCATTATACCATGCCTGAAAAAGATTTCCTCTTCTTACATCTGCGCGACCTGCCCTACTTCCGCGCCTTGATTCGCGCGGTGGAAGCGACCTATTACCAGAATCTCGACCTGCCCGCCCCCGTCTATGACGTGGGCTGCGGTGACGGGCATTTTGCTTCACTGGCCTTCGAGCGCAAACTGGACGTAGGGCTAGACCCCTGGGATGGACCCATCCATCAGGCCAAGAAGGTCGGCGCTTATCGCGGGTTGGTGGAAGCCGATGGCGCCCGCTCACCATTTCCAAACGACTACTTTGCCAGCGCCATCAGCAACTCGGTGTTGGAGCATATTCCGCATATCGAAGCGGTGCTGACCGAAACGGCGCGCGTATTGCAGCCCGGCGCGCCCTTCTACTTTTGCGTGCCAAATCCGCGTTATCTTTCGGAACTGTCCCTCTCGCATGTATTGGGAAAGGCCTACACCGAATGGTTTCGGCGCATCTCGCGCGTCCATCACGCCGATGAACCCGATGTGTGGCAAGCCAGGCTGGAAAGCGCCGGTTTCGAACTGGTACGTTGGTGGCATTATTTCTCCCCTTCGGCCATGCGCGTGTTAGAATGGGGGCATTATTTGGGCGCGCCGACCCTGCTCCCGCACGTGCTGACCGGCAAATGGATCATCAGCCGCGCACGCTGGAACCTGGCGTTGACAGAACGCTTCCTCAGGAAGTATGCTTCACCCCAACCGGTGGAAGACGGAACGTTCACGTTTTATGTTGCAAGAAAAAGACGATAGACTGTTCTCTACTCCCTGATTTCTACTCTCCTCAACGATGCCCTTCGACGAGCATTATTTCTCCACCCATACCTACCAGAACGTATCTTTTGCCAAATACAGCATGTATTGGTGGTCCAATCGTTTCTATGCCATGCTGGCGCGCCGACACGGAAAGCATGGCGGCCGCCTGCTGGAAATTGGCAGCGGGCTGGGGCATTTGGTTGGACAGTTGGAAGATACATTCCTCACCTACGGCATAGACCTCAACCACTGGGCGGTCAAGCAATCCAAAAAGGTAGCCAAAAAAACGGCCCTGCATACCGCCAGCGCCCAGGAACTTCCCTTTGCCAGCGGCGTCTTCGATATTGTGGTCATCAAACACATCGTTGAACATCTGCCGCAACCAGACAAAGCCATTGCCGAGATTAGCCGCGTGACCGCGCGGCGCGGAACGTTGATTTTATCTACCCCCAACCTGGATTCTCTGCTCAAGCCCTGGAAGGGAGAACGCTGGATCGGCTACCAAGACCCGACTCACATTTCGCTGCGGAAGCCGGCCGAATGGCTGGACATGCTGCGCGCCGCCGGTTTCTCGATAGAGCGCGTCTTTGCCGATGGCTTCTGGGATGTACCCTACATTCCCATCGTCCCTAAGATGATTCAAAAATTGTGCTTTGGCTCGCTGGGCGGTTTTCAAGCCATGACCGGCCTGGTCTTCTTGCCGCCGCGCTGGGGAGAGAGTATCATGGTGATTGCGAGGAAGCGGTGAACAGGAATCCGTGTTCAGTGTTGGTGAATAGTGAGCGGTAAGCAGTGAACGACGAGATGCAAAATTCCACCCCTCACCTGCCACAAGAAGAACCCACAGTCCTGGATGCATTCAAATCCATTTTCAAGGACTGGAGGTCTTTTTCTACCTTTCTGGCCTCTGCCTTCGACAGCGGGCGGCGGGAAGAAATCAACCGCGCCCTGCTCGTAGAGAAAACCTTGCCGCCGATAGCAGAAGAGACAAGCCTTCCCACTCCAACAGGAGGAGGCGCCTTCCCCTGGCGCTCCCTGCTTGGACTGGCCATGGCGCTGCTGGCCCAATACATGTTAGAGCCTGTAGGCATCGTCCTTGCGCTGGGGAACTGGCACCTCGAAAAGGCTGGGCAGAATATCCCTGCGGCGATGGGCATGTATGTTCTGGCTCTGGCCTTGATCGGCTGGGGAATTTTCGAACAAGAATGGAACCTGCCTGCACGACCGCCAGAACAAGACGGGAACGATCCGTCTACGGTGCGTTTGCTGCCATTCCTCGCTTCCCTGGGTGTCTCGTATGCGGCTTTCCTGGGTTTCGACGACAACCTCTTCACCGCAAACAATGTCTTTCTCTGGTTGACGGGAATGGCGCTGTTCGTCTTTGCCGTGTGGCTGCCCTCTCCGCACCGCGTACATCTCCCTCAATCGCCCTACACCCGCCAGCGCGTGTTGTGGGGAGCGTTGCTGCTCTTGGTAAGCGCGTTGGCGCTTTTCTTCCGCGTCTATCGGCTCGAACAAGTTCCCTCCGAACCGTTCAGCGATCACGCCGAAAAAATCCTGGATATTTACGAAGTCACACAAGGGCAAACCAGCATCTTCTTCACGCGCAACACCGGGCGAGAAGCCTTTCAAATGTATTGGACCATCCTGGTCAGTTGGATATTTGGCAGCGGTTTATCGTTTTCCAGCCTGAAAATCGGAACGGTCCTGCTGGGCCTGTTGACGCTGCCGTATGTGTACCTGCTGGGCAAAGAAATCGGCGGTCAGCGCGTTGGACTGCTGGCATTGCTCTTGACCGGCATAGGCTACTGGCCGAATGTCATCAGCCGGGTGGGATTACGCTTCCCGCTCTACCCGCTGTTTGCCGCGCCCACGCTCTTCTACCTGTTGCGCGGACTGCGCACACGCCAGCGCAACGATTTCATCCTGGCGGGCCTCTTCCTGGGCGTGGGCCTGCACGGATACAGTCCCATCCGCATTATGCCGTTCGTGGTGATGGCTGCGATTGGGCTATACCTGCTCCATGCGCAATCGCAAAACGCGCGCAAAGATGCTGTCGTATGGTTGACGCTGGTGGGCCTGACCTCCCTGGTGGTCTTTTTGCCTCTGCTGCGTTACACGCTCGACAACCCCCAAGCCTTCTCTTATCGAGCGTTTTCGCGGCTGGGAAGCCTCGAGCAGCCCCTGCCGGGCCCGGCATATCAGATTTTCTTCTCGAACCTGTGGAAGGCCCTGCGCATGTTCAACTATGATGACGGCGAAATCTGGGTGCATTCGGTGACACACCGCCCGGCGCTGGACGTGGTCTCGGCGGCGCTGTTCTTGATAGGGACTCTGCTCACGCTGATACGCTATCTTCGCCGCCGCCACTGGCTGGACCTGTTCCTGCTCCTGTGCGTTCCGCTTTTGGCAATGCCTTCGATTTTGTCCCTGGCCTTTCCGGGCGAGAATCCGGCCCTCAACCGCGCCGGGGCGGCTTACATCCCTGCCTTCCTGCTGGCGGCGCTGGCGCTGGACGGACTGCTGACGGCAGTGGCGCATCAGCCGGCAATCGGCCTGGGAAACGGGGAGCAGGCCAAAAGGTCCGGAAAGATGCGTACAAGACTGGCGTGGGGGCTGGCCATCCTGTTGCTGTCCGCGTCTGCCATCCAAAACTATGACTTGGTCTTCCGTCAATATGCAAGTCAGTTCGATAGCGGAGCGTGGAATTCGTCTGAGATGGGCGCGGTCATCAAGCAATTTGGTCAGACGTATGGAACGACCGAAACGGTTTGGATTGTGCCATTTCCGCATTGGGTGGATACGCGCCTGCCGGGTGTGTGGGCGGGCATCCCCAACCGCGACTTTGCCATGTGGCGCGAAAACCTCCCCAATACGGTAGAATTGCGCGGCCCCAAGTTGTTCCTAGTGAAAGCCAACCTCAATCAGCCAGAGAATAACGACCAGGCCACGCTGGATGCCCTCCAGGCCTTGTACCCGCAAGGCCGCCTGGAATTGCACCCCTCGCGCGTCGAAGGGCATGAATTTTGGACGTATTTCGTTCCTGACCAGAGATAAACGCAAATGAACGCAGAACAACGCGAAAGACATCCCTGGATGTATGACATTTTGGTCATTGCTGTGCTAGCCATAGCGGCCTTTTTGCGCTTGAACGGCGCAGACTGGGGCGAACTACAACACCAACACCCCGACGAATCCTTCTTGACCGGCGTACTGGCTAACCTGCGCGCGCATGAATGCCTGGAAAAAGACCTCATCATCGAAACCTGCCCGCCAGAAAAGCAACGCTGGCTTGGCCTGGACGATTATTTCGATACTCGAACCTCCACATTGAACCCGCACAATCGCGGCTTTGCCTTCTTCGTTTATGGCACTCTGCCGATGTTCCTCGTCCGCTACACGGCAGAGCTCATCGGTCAGACGGACTACGGGCAGTTGAAATTGCTTGGCAGGCAATTTTCCGCGCTGGCCGACGTGGGGACGATTTTTCTGTTGTATCTGATTGCCGCGCGGCTGTACAACCGGCGCACGGCGCTGCTGGCTGCGACCTTCTCGGCTTTTGCGGTCATGCAAATCCAACAGTCGCACTTCTTCACCACCGATCTGTTCGTCAACTTGTTCTCCTTCCTGGCAATTTACTTTGCGGTGGAAATTGTAGAAAGTAGAGAACAGAGAGGAGAGAATAGAGAACAGAGAGGAGAAAATAGTGAAGAGAATAGTGAAGAGAGGGCAGAGAACAGGCAACTCACTCCTGGCTCTCTACCCCCTACTCTCTACTCTCTACCCCTTACTCTCTACTCTCTACTCTCTACCCCTCTTTTCTATTCAAGCCTTGCCTTTGGCTTTTCCTTTGGCATGGCGCTGGCCTCCAAGGTCAACATCTACCCGCTGGCGTTCTTGTTGCCTGCCGCCTTTTTGTTACGATACTTCACCACCGAACGCCAGAAACAAACCGCCGATGAAAAGCCGCCCAGCGAACCAAAAGAACAGCCGCCAGCCACCCGCTTTCTGCAAACACTGACCACCGATCACGGGTCACTGGCCACGGATTACTGGTCACGGGCCATGGTTTGCCTGGTCGCGGGCGGACTGGCCGCCTTTCTAGCCTTCCGCGTCTTCCAACCGTATGCCTTCGATGGCTTACTTCCCAACCAGCAATGGCTGGACAATATCGCCGAGCAGCGTGTACAGGCGCGCGGCGATGCCGACCTGCCCTGGAATCTGCAATGGGCACGGCGCACGCACCTGTACTCGTTCACCAACCTGACGGTATGGGGCTTGGGACTGCCGCTGGGCATCCTGGCCTGGGGAGGCTTTCTCTTCATGGGATGGCGCATCTTCAAGGGGGAATGGCGTCACCTGCTGCTGTGGGGCTGGACGGCTTTTTATTTCACCTGGCAATCGCTGCAATTCAACCCCACCATGCGCTACCAGTTACCCATCTACCCATTGCTGGCGTTGATGGCGGCCTGGGTGGTGTTCGAGTCATCGAACGTCTCTTCATCACGCTTTACGTTTTACGCTTCACGCATTAAACATTACGCATTACGTACCATTGGCTTCCTCGTTCTTGTTGCAACCGCTGTCTGGGCTTTTGCCTTCCAAAGCATCTACACCCGCCCAGAAACGCGCATAGCGGCTTCGGATTGGATTTACCAGAACGTGCCGGCGCCGATCAACCTCCACCTTCAACTGGCTGACGGCTCGACCTACAACCAGCCGCTTCCTTTTCCGGCCGGTCTCCTGATCCAGCCAGGATTACCCTACAAGACCCCCTTCGACGCCCAGCGCGACGGTCTGCTGACCGAAGTAGCGTTGGGCTATCTGGCGGACTCGACCGCCTCGGGTCCGCAGACCCTGACCTTGCTGCTGGCCGAGGAGCCGAATCCACCCCCTGAGCGGACACTGGCCCGTGCCGCGCTGACGGGCAATTTTGCCCCCGCCGATGACCCGCGCGGGAGGCCGGCAGTCTTGAAATTGCAACCGCCGCTCGAACTCAAGAAAGGTCAAGTCTACTTCCTGCACTTCGAGGCCAGCGGCGGGGCCTTGACATTGAGCGGCGCAAACATCGCCAACGAGACCGATTACGACTACCCGCTGCCCTTCCGCACGGAATATGACGGCTTTGGCGGCCTCTACCGCGGCGACCTGAACTTCCAGGTCTATTGGGACGACAACGCCGATAAACTGACGCGCTTTATCGAGACGCTCGACCAAACCGATTACATCTTCATCCCCACCAATCACCAGTACGCGCAGATTACCCGTCTGCCAGAGCGGTACCCGCTCACGACCGTTTATTACCGCGAGTTGATTGGCTGCCCCCCCGAACGGGACATCATCGAATGTTACCGCGTGGCCGAGCCGGGCATGTTCCAGGGTCGTTTGGGCTTCGCTCTGGTAAAGACCTTCACCTCCTATCCAACGCTGGGCCCACTGGTCATCAACGATCAGGCCGCTGAGGAGGCGTTCACTTTCTACGACCATCCCAAAGTGCTGGTCTTCCAGAAGCGCGCCGACTACGACCCGGCGCAAGTGCGAGCCATCTTGAGCAGCGTTGACCTGAGCCATGTCGTCCACTTGACGCCGCGTGAGGCTTCGCAATACAAATACAAGGATTTGATGCTTTCTCAGGAGCGTTTGGCCGTTCAACGCGCCGGCGGAACCTGGTCGGAATTGTTCGATTACGATTGGCTGCAAAACAAATACCCCTTTCTTGGGCTGCTTATCTGGTATGCTTTCATCTTCGTCTTGGGCGCGCTCACCTATCCCCTCCTGCGGCTGGCGCTGCCCGCCCTGGAGGAGCGCAGTTATCCGCTGGCGCGCACGTTGGGCCTGATCTTGCTGGCTTACGTCCCCTGGCTGTTGGGATCGCTGGGGGTGTCGTACAGCCGGGCAACTATCGGGTGGGTATTGGCCGCCATAGCGGGAGCAGGCCTGGGTCTGGGTTGGATGCGCAGGCAGGAGTGGGCCGCTGAGTGGCAATCCAACCGCCGTTACTTCCTGCTGGTCGAGGCCGTCTTCCTGTCCTTCTTCTTGTTCGATTTACTCATCCGCCTGGGCAACCCCGACTTGTGGCATCCGGCCAGGGGCGGCGAGCGTCCGATGGATTTTTCGTACCTCAACGCCGTCTTGAAAAGCACCACCTTCCCGCCGTATGACCCCTGGTTTGCGGGCGGGTACATCAACTATTATTACTACGGTTTCGTGCTGGTCGGCACGCCGGTCAAATGGCTGGGCATCGTGCCTTCGATTGCTTACAATTTTTTGTTGCCGACCTGGTTTGCCCTGACAGCCGTGAACGCTTTTTCGGTAGGGTACAATCTTGTCAAAAGCCCCAAGCAGCAGCCTGTTTCGCCCGCGCTGGCCGGCCTGGCCGCTGCGCTGCTGATGACGACGCTGGGCAACCTGGGAACGCTCCAGATGATTTTTCAAGCACTGGCGCGGATTGCGGCGCCAGATGGCAGCATTACCGATACGTATTTCTTTCAGCGGCTGATATGGGCCGCGCAAGGACTGTACAAGACGATTGCCCAGGGCGTAGCCTTGCCCATCGGGCGCGGAGAATGGTATTGGAACCCCAGCCGCGTCATTCCGCCGGGCCCCGGCAACGAGATTACCGAATTTCCCTTCTTCACTTTCTTGTACAGCGACCTGCACGCTCACATGATTGTCATGCCGCTGGCGCTCTTCGTCCTGGCCTGGGCGCTTGGCACACTGTTGGCGCGTCGAACGTCGCTGCTCTCGTTGACCGTAGGCGCGCTGGCAATTGGGGCGCTGTATCCAGCCAATTTGTCGGACATGTACACGTACCTGCCGGTGGGTCTGACGGCTCTGGTTTACGCGCTCTGGCGCGCCGATGCGTCGAAACTGCCTCGTTTCTGGCCGGGCATCTCCCCCTCCGTCAAGCGCCTGCTGTGGGTGGCTCTCAGCGTGACGCTGCTGCTGGCGCTATCGTTCGGCTTCTACGCTCCCTATCGCGCCGCTTATAGCCAGGCATATAGTAAACTCGACCCCTGGACGGCCAGCCAGACGCCGCTCTCCTCCTATCTTACTCATTGGGGACTGTTCTTGTTCATCATCCTGGCCTGGTTGACCTGGGAAACGCGCGAGTGGATGGCGGCCACCCCGGTCTCGGCGCTCGGCAAACTCAAACCCTACCAATTGCTCATCGAACTGGCGTTGGCGCTTTTCTGCGTCGTCTTGCTGTACCTGGCTTACCGCAAGGTGTGGATTGGCTGGATAGCCCTGCCGATGGCAACCTGGGCGGGCATTCTGCTTTTGCGGCCGCAGTTATCGGATACGCGGCGGCTGGTGCTGTTTTGGATTGGGACGGCGCTGGTCATCACGCTGGTCGTCGAACTGGTCACGGTGCGCGGCGACATTGGCCGTATGAACACCATCTTCAAATTCTACTTGCAAGCCTGGGCTTTGCTCTCGGTCAGCGCCGCGGCGGCGTTTGCGTGGACCTTATCTGCCCTTCCCCAATGGCAGCCGCGCTGGCGCAATCTCTGGCAGGGCGGTGTGATTGTCCTGATTTCGGGAGCGCTGCTGTTCACCGTCACCGCCACCACCGACAAGGTCAACGACCGCATCAATCCAGAAGCGCCGCACTCTCTCGACTCGATGGAGTACATGGCGCATTCCGAGTATTGGGATGCCCAAACGATGGACCTCAGTCAAGACTACCGCGCCATCCGCTGGATGCAGGACAACGTGCAAGGCTCGCCGGTCATCGTGGAGGCCAACTGCCCCGAATATCGCTGGTGTTCGCGCTTCACCATTTACACCGGCCTGCCGGGCGTGGTGGGCTGGAACTGGCACCAGCGTCAACAGCGCGCCCTCCTGCCGCCCAACCTGGTCACCGACCGGGTAGACGCCATCGGCGCTTTCTACAATTCCACCGACCCCGAATTTGCCCGCGCTTTCCTCACCCAATATGACGTGCGCTATATCGTCGTCGGCCAACTGGAAGCCATCTATTACCCTGGCGAGGGATTGGCGAAATTCCAACAACTGGATGGGAGGTTGTGGAAGTCGGTCTACCACGACGCCCAAACAACCATCTACCAAGTCCTGCCTTGACGCATTACGTTTCACGTTGTACGTACCCCCCACCCTGGCGCTCCACCTGACCGCTGCAACCCGGAACTTGAAACTTGAAACCCGGCACCCCCATCCTCCACCTCGCTTCCCGCTCCGCCTGGCTTGCCGCCGTTGAACAAGGCGTATACCGTGCCGAAAGTTTGGCGAGCGAGGGCTTCATCCATTGCTCTAGCCCCTCGCAAATCGTAGAAGTCGCCAACGCTTTCTATCGCGGGCAAAGCGGACTGGTCTTACTGGTCATCGAGCCGGCGCGCTTGACCAGCGAACTCAAGTGGGAGCCGCCCGCCGAACCCGCCCCCTCCCACGCGCGCGCCGGCGACCTGTTTCCGCACCTTTACGGGCCGCTCAACCTGGAGGCTGTCATCGAAGTCATCCCCTTCGAGCCGGCCGCTGATGGGACCTTCTCGCTGCCTGCGGGTAAATTGCAGATATAATTCAGACGAGACACGGAGACACCGAGCGCGATAATGAAAGAAATCTCCGTGACTCTGTGTCTTCGTGGTGAAACTTCAAAGTTTTTGCAGTGGACTCTATCTTGCAAACATGGCGGTTTTCCCCCTTTCCAGAGACGCGGTATTGGCTCTGCGCTTCTCGAACATGCCGAAAAAAAGGCCTGTCTGCTTGGGCTGGAAAAGTGTTCCCTGATCGTTCATATCGAAAATCCAGCAGCGCAGCGGTTATACGAGCGCTTTGGATATCGCGTGGTATTTTCCAAAACCTACCCCGGTGCGGCAAGAGGCGCATACCGGCTATCATCGCATGGTCAAGGATTTGATCTGATATGCCCTGGTTTCTTTCCTGGTACCTGACAATCACCTTGCTGGGCTG
>DAOUCM010000247.1:0-2497 GCA_034431895.1 Anaerolineales bacterium | reverse complement strand
ATCTCCTTTGCTTTTCCTTGAAAAAACACCTTCATGCCAAACATGGCAATGAAATACTGAAACAAGAACCCTGTCCAACTTTGCTATTCACGCTCACCTGTCCGCCATGCGCCTCCACAATGGATTTGACGATCGCCAGCCCCAGCCCATTACCCTCGATATCTTTGGTGTCATCATTGTGAACGCGATAGAAACGGTCGAAGATGAACGGCAAATCATCTGCCGAGATGCCATAACCGTTGTCTTCGACATGGATACTCACCGTATCTTTTTGCTGCTGGATAGAGAGATGGATACGGCCGCCAGAGGGCGTGTACTTGAGGGCGTTGCCCACCAGGTTGCGCAGCGCCTGCTTCAATTGCAGCGCATCGCCCTGGACCTTGGGCTTGCTCCTGTTTTCTCCAAGCGATAACTCCTGCCCGCGCGTTTCGGCCTGTGGCTGGAACTCCTCCATCACTTCGGAAACCAGGTCGCTCAAGTCTATGACTTCCATCTTGAGTTCCACGCCCATATCCATCTTAGCCAGGTCGAGCAGATTTTGCACCAACTCACTCATATTCATCGCGGCAGAGTGAATGTGGCGCACGAAATCGGCCTGGGTTTCCGTTAGCGGCCCGGCTTTGGGCAATAAATCTGTGAAACCGGCAATCACGCCAATCGGGTTCTTCAAATCGTGCGAGGCAGTCGAAATGAACTCATTTTTCACCCGTTCCAATTCCTTGAAACGGGTTACGTCTTGCAAGACAACCACACAACCGCTATCTTCGATGGGAGTGACGCTGGCCGAAAGGGTGCGATGATCCGGCCATTCCAATTCCCCCCTGCTGGGATTGCCCGAAGCGCAAGTCGCTTCCACCAGGTCTATCAATGGGTCATAGCCGCGCCCCCGCGCCAGCGGCAGCCCAAGTTTGGTCTCGAAATCGGTAAATAGTTTTTCCGCTGCCGGGTTCAACAAAGCCAGGCAACCATCGCTGTCGAACATCAAAATGGCATCGGCGGCGCTCTTTAGAACGGCCTCCAAGCGTCGCTGTTCGTATGCTACGCTGGCATACAAACGCGCATTTTCCGCTGCAATGGCCGCCTGGCTGGCAATGGCTTGCAGCAACATTTGGTGATCCGTTTTGAAGTAATGCGCCTTTTCATGCGTCAGCACCAGCAGGCCGATCAAGTCCAGGCGACCAAACATAGGCGCCATGATGACCGAGCGCGTTGGATCGTTGGGAGAAGTCTGCCAACGCACATCGTTGTGCGTATCGTTCACGATCAAGCCCTGGCGCGTTTCCTTGATTTGGTCGAGAAAGCCATTCAAAGACGGGAATCGCGTTTCGAGATGGGATTTGGCTGCATCAGCAATACGATATTCCCTGTGAAGCACTCCGTTGGGCGAAAAAATCAGAATGTGGCCAAGCATGGCCCCCAAAGTCTCCACAGTGCGGCGCAGGATAACATCCATCAACTCATCCATGTCTGGGCGGGCGCTCAAATCCTTGCCAATTTCGGGCAAGACGTTGAGTTCCTTGTTGCGGCGGCGCAGCGCGTCTTCGGCCTCTTTGACCCTCAGCTTAGTGCGGATGCGGGCAAACAACTCGCGCTTGTCAAACGGCTTGGTGATGTAATCGTCGGCGCCCAGGTTCAAGCCGGCATGGATGTCATCGGCGGACGGGCGGGCGGCAGTCAAGATGATGACCGGGATGTGTTGGATGGCCGGGTCGGCACGCAACTCTTCCAGCACGGCAAAGCCGTCTTTTTCTGGCATGTTAACGTCCAACAGCACCAGGTCGGGCATTTCGGCACGTATTTTCTCCAACGTCTCGACGCCGTTGGAAGCCGTAATGTATTTGAAGCCTTCGTTGACCATGTAGCGAGACAACAGGGTCAAGTTATCAGGCATGTCATCGGCAATCAAAATGGTAAAAGGCTGGGCCTCCGCTTCTAAGGCTGGCGCTGGCGGCGCATAGCGTTCCATGCTTTGCATGGCGTTGCTCACAATCTGACAAATGCGCTCCGGGCGAAAAGGCTTGACGAGAGTCTCGTCCACTTTCAAACGACGGGCAGTTTCTTTCAGACCGGGGACATCATAAGCGGTAATGAGAATCGAATGCGCCGGCCTGCCAGCCGGGTGCGATTGCATCCGCTCGATCAATTCCAGGCCATTCATGCCTGGCATCATCATATCGGTAATCAGAATGTCTACCGAGTCGTTACCCACCTGCTCGAGGGCTTCTTTTCCGCTGCAAGCAGACAGCACCTCGATACCGGGCCCAAGTTGTGAAATTGCGCGCGCCAGGGTCTCCGCCGTGCCGGGATGGTCGTCTACGACCAAGACGCGCATTTGAGTTGGAGTAGCGGAAGAGGTCGAGTGTTCCATTGCTCTCATTTTCCTTGAAATTCCCCCCAAAAACGATAGGGATGGGAGCAAAAAAGTTGGCAAAAGTTGGGAAACGGCAGCCACTTCGGGTCTGGACCTGAAGCGGGCTGCCGCGCGAGGAGGCGAATC
>DAOUCM010000246.1:0-1986 GCA_034431895.1 Anaerolineales bacterium | reverse complement strand
GGTATGCGTTGCAGCAGCCCGGCGGCTGGAAGCCGCGGGCTACGGCCGGCGAAGGTCGCCTGCGCGGCCTGACTATTGCTAGGCATTGGTATGCGTTGCAGCAGCCCGGCGGCTGGAAGCCGCGGGCTATGGCCGGCGAAGGCCGCCTGCGCGGCCTGACTATTGCTCGGCATTGGTATGCGTTGCAGCAGCCCGGCGGCTGGAAGCCGCGGGCTACGGCCGGCGAAGGTCGCCTGCGCGGCCTGACTATTGCTCGGCATTGGTATGCGTTGCAGCAGCCCGGCGGCTGGAAGCCGCGGGCTATGGCCGGCGAAGGCCGCCTGCGCGGCCTGACTATTGCTCGGCATTGGTATGCGTTGCAGTATCCAACATCTCGAACTCAACGAGTGTCGTAGCATCACGGTGATGCTCCTTCTGGTTGCGGATGTATGCGACGACAGTCGCAATCGAGTGTTTGCTCACCGTGAATGCTCCATATGCACCCTGCCACTTGAAGAATGTGCCCGGCGCTAACTCATGGGTAATCAGGTGTGAGCTTGCTCCTTTGATCTCGCCCACAAGTTTAGCAATGGTGATCGTTGTGGGAAAGCCAGCCAGCAGATGAATGTGGTCAGCGACACCACCAATAGCCAGAGGTTGGCAACCCAGCGCACGGCACTTGTCAGCTAAGGCTGCATAGAGCCGTGGTTCAACCTCGGGAGCAATCAAGGGAAGCCGATCCCAGGTTGCCCACACCAGATGTACATAGAGTTGTGTGTAGGGAGCCATGATGTCACTATTTCCAAGGTGTCATCCGCACATCGGGTGCGCATTCAGATACACCATTTAATTGCCGAAGGGCTGATTACAGGGCCGCCGTCGCGCTAATGAACTTTGAGCATTTAATCGGGTAGCCGGCGACCACCCACGCCCGGCGGCCCAGGCCGCGGGCTACCACCTGCGAAGCCGGCCTACGCCGGCTCCGGCAGGCCGCGTCGGCGGCCTTCGCGAACGTAGCCGCGGCCTTCAGGCCCACGGCGTGCGGCGGTGTGCCGTTCCCGATTTTTTCAGCAAAGTTCATAAGCGCTTGGCTCCTGATTGCCAAGCCCGCCTGCACGGGCTATGCCGGATTTAATTTCTGGAGTCCATAAGCCGCCCTCGGCTTGCGGATGCGAAGCCCGCCTCCGTGGGCTGGATAAGGCCGCGCAGGCGGCCTTCGCAACGCTTGCCCGCGCCTTCAGGCGCCGGGCCGACACCGGGAAGGCGGTCTTGATGGAGTTGCGCTCGTTGGTCTTGACGCGCTCGACGATGTCGATGAGATACACCACACCCTCACATTGCAGAAGTCTAAAGCATCTTTGCTCTTCGTTTGCGAATATACTCCTCATCGGTCTCGCCTATTCCCATATATCTGAACAGGACATGATCGATGACGTCTTGAATGGGCTTTGACGCCGCGCTTAGCCCAGAACGCTCTCGCCTGGTCGTGAGATGTCGGCTAGCTTCAATTTGAGCAATTCTCCGACTACAAGCGCTCAATGCTTCCATAACGTCAGATGGCATCTTACCCGGTTCTCTGCAAGCACTCTCTAGGATATCACGCAATTGATACCAATTGTCCGCATCAAAATGCGTCTTCCAATCCAATCCTATAGAAGGGATCTCCGAAGGAATAGGAAGTGCATTGAACTGGTAATTATTCACTTTCGAGTTTGAACTTCCTATTCGGAAATACCAATCCAGCAATTCTGAATTCAGGAGAAGTACCAAAAAATCAAGATCAACAGAGCATTCGCTCTCTGTTACATAACTTACGGTGTCAAAACAGAAGCGACCTGCGTTTATCCGTGCAGCAATTAGCCGCCTGAAATTATTCTGAGGAGCACTTCTTTGAAAGCCTACTCTCTCGAAACGGTGGTCGAAAGCCTTTGATCCCTCCTCAACATCAGCGAGAAATGCTTGCCGGTTGAGAAAGAGAGTAGTTCCCTGAGAGGCTTCACGAACACA
>DAOUCM010000245.1:0-1685 GCA_034431895.1 Anaerolineales bacterium | reverse complement strand
ATCCTGTCCGGTTTCAGATCGTCCGAGAGAGAATCTGTCTTGTCAGCCTCTGCCAGAACGATAGGTATTCGATAACTGGCGGTTGCGGGCGCGTTCGGGGTCGGTTTCTTTGGTGAACTGCGCTTCCAGCTCGGCAATCTCTGGCTGGCGCGGCAGAACGGTTTGCGGCGGCTTTTGCAGTTCGGCGCGCACGGCGGGAATCAGGCACAGGGCGAGGATGGCTGCGCCCCAGGTCAGGTAAAGCCACTGAACCGGCATGGGAGCGCCCCACAGCACAATTTGCAAACCAATCCACAAAACGAGCAGAATGCCCTGGGTCAACGCGGCAAGCCAGCCCCAGGGCAAGCGCCGCCAGATGCCAAAGGCAACGACCAGTGGCGCCGCGCCCATGACGACCATCAGGAACAAGCCGGGCAGCATGAAATTGGCGATGGGCAAACCTTCGAGCATGGAAACCGAAAGCCCCATCTCCGCGCCGCTTGGGTCGGCGACCATCACCGCGCCGCCCGCCATTCCGCTCAGCCCCAGCAAAATGAGCAGGGCAAGGAATATGTAACGAAGGAGAACCGCTAACATCATCCTCTCCGTCTATCTTCAGCAAATACATCAGCAAATTTTTCCGCCGCGCTGAGCCAGATGGCGGCTTTTTGTTCCAGCGGTTCAGAGAGCGCAACGCCATAATTGAAGCCAGAACTTACCTCGCCAAACAGATAAAAAGGAGCCTTCACATTCAAAAGCGATTGCAGCGTTGTTTGCATGGCGGGAGAGTTCAAGCGATTCCGTAGAGACTCTACATGGTCAGGATGGGAAACGACTTTAAGTCCCAGAGAAGTCCAATCGTCCAGATTTTTCATCGGCCAGTGTGAATCAAACAAGATGGATTGCGCCACTTCCTCCAAGTTGGCGGTATAAATCATGAATTTTTCATAACAGGGAACACCAATCCAGAAAATTAGAAAAAGAGGCCACCGGTCTTGTACACTCCATTCAGCGGCGACTCGAACTTTGAAGGAGCGGTCTGGTTTGAGGAGGAGATAGTCATACAGGTCGTGTTCCAGCAAAGGTTGGTGCCACTTTGCTTTTTGAAACCCAAACCGGTTGAGAAAAGGTTCTAACCGTTGATAGCGATTTTCCTGTTGGTTTTTCCTGCTCGATAAGAGAAGTAAAAATAGAACAAGCGGTAGAACGAGCAGCAGTAAGAGAGAAACTGCCAGAAAACCTGATTCCATACGAAAACCAACCTCCTGTTTTGAAAAGAATGTGCAATCGTCATTGCCTGCCTAAACCATTCGCCGAAACGGCTGCGGCTTGAGGTAGGTGAGCGAGCGCCACAGCCATGCTGAAAATCGTCATATTGACGAGCAGGATGCCGAACAGCGCAAACCCGCGCAGGATGTCCACGATTTGGATGCGCTCGGCTGGCTGGACGGGGGTGAGAGGGGCAGATGTGGTCATGGCAGGCTCCTTCATAAACATTTACCTGAGAATCCATACGAGCCAGAGACAAAGCGGCAGCAAAACCGCCCAAACCCAGACCCAATCGGCTTGGAGCGGCGGGGGCGTTTGCTCCCCGGTCGGCTCGAAGACGACGAAGGTGAAGCGCTCTTTTTCGGCCAGAAACTGCTCCAGGGTCATCTCGAAACCGGCCATTTTCATCATGCTGCGCATGGCCGGGTTGGATTGCG
>DAOUCM010000244.1:0-2735 GCA_034431895.1 Anaerolineales bacterium | reverse complement strand
CTGCTAATTGTAAGAAATAAGGATACCATCCAGAAACATCAAGAAGGTAATCAATTTCTTCTTCATTAAATATAGAAGTTCCATCTGACAGTCTTTTATTTAGCAGATCACGCGCCTCATTTTCAGAAAAAAGCCCCAAAATTGTGACTAAAAAAATATTGAAGAAAGGTGAGGGAGTAGGACTAGAATAGTTTTCGGTGCGAAACGCTTGGTTTTAATGGCAACAGCGGGTAAAATTATAAGTTTAGTTGAGATTCTACCTTAAGCCTAGAAAGACCCAGCGAGATGTTACGAGACAGATATGCGTCTGACCCAGTATTTTGGGCCGTGATTGAACAACAAGCCTTCACAATCGAGCCAGAATTAGCGGCGATCGACCGCCTTTTAGAAGATGAAGAACTGTTTCAACTGATCAAGACCGACCTGGCTAACCATCGACCCAAGACCTTGCTGACCGGGCGGAACTCGACCCCGGTGGAAGTCATTATCCGGATGTTGACGGTTAAACGGTTGTACGGTTTCAGCTACGCCGACACGGAACGCCATGTGCGGGATAGCCTGATCCTGCGCTGGTTTTGCCGGATTTACTTCAACCCGGTCTTGGATCACTCCAATCTGAATAAGTGGGCCTTGCTGATCCAGCCCGAAACCCTGCACGCCTTCAACGAACGGATCACGACGATTGCCACCAGGTTGAAGGTGACCCGTGGGCGCAAACTGCGGACCGATGGGACGGTGGTCGAAACCAATATTCACTATCCTTCAGACAGCAGTCTGTTAGCCGACGGGGTGCGGGTGCTCAGCCGCAGCCTGAAACGGGCCAAAAAGCTGCTAACGGCAACGACCGAGGTGGCGGTCGCCACCTTTCGGGATCGCAGCCGCAGCGCCCGGCAGCAGGCTCGTCGGATTGCCGATACCGCCAGCAAACGGAGCGAGGCCGCCCGGCTCCGCCTGAAACAACAGTATCAGGGCTTAATCCAAACGACCCGGGCCAGTCTGAGCCAGGCCCGGCAAGTGCTGAGCCTGCTGCAAGCCGATACCTCTAAGCAAGCCCAACAATTGGTCAAGCGCCTGACCACGTTCATCCCTCGGATCGAGCAAGTCGTCCAACAGACCATCCAGCGGGTCATCGAAGGCCAAAGTGTGCCGGCCCAAGCCAAGATCGTCAGCTTGTTTGAACCCCACACCGCCATTATTCGTCGTCAGAAAGTCCGCAAACCGACCGAGTTTGGGCACAAAGTCTGGCTGGACGAGGTCGATGGCGGCATTGTCAGTGACTATCGGATCCTGACGGGTAATCCGCCCGATCACGACCAATGGCAGCCCAGTTTGGATCACCACCTCAAACAATTTGGCAGGCCGCCTGACCAGGCCAGTGGCGACCGGGCGCTCTATTCGCCAGACAACGAAGCCTACGCCCAAACGTTAGGGGTCAAACGGGTCATCTTACCTCAACCCGGTCACAAATCAGTCGAGCGACGCAGTCACGAGAAACAACCCTGGTTCAAACGGGGTCGTCGTTTCCACGCCGGTATTGAAGGCCGGATTAGCGTCCTGATCCGCAAGCACGACTTGGGCCGCTGCCTGGATCACGGCCAAGATGGCTTCGGCCGGTGGGTCGGTTGGGGCGTTATTGCCGGCAACTTGAGGGTGATCGGGGCCGCGTTGGCCCACAACTAACCAATGATTAAGTTATCAAGGTACAACCATCGACCCGCTAGAAACTGCCCTGTTTTCAGGGGAGTTTCGCACCGAAAACTAGGCTAAATTGCCTGGGAAGCAAGTGATGCCGCTCAGTAGAAGAGTTGGCTGTCAAAATGTTTGGTAATTCAATACCAGGATTGGTTGAGAACCCTGGCCTCACCGGTCCGAAATAAGGCGGTGTACCCAGCGAAAACGGGGGCAATTGCCAAACGTCCGGTTGACCTACATTCGGTCCCGCCTCGTAGCACGGATTGATGTCTTCTTCGAGTGTTGTGCCGGGAAGTTGGAACGGCGGCAAAGGAACGGCAGGGATCGACTGAATAGCACCCCGCAAGGCATCCTGAAAAGTTGGTGAGGTGACCACGTAAGCACCATATGCTACAAAAGCAGCACCGGCTACAATTATTCCGACACAAAGAACAGTATCTACCCCGGCGGCGACTAAACAATGCCCGCTGGGATCGGTGTACCGAATAGGGTTGTTCCCTGCATACACATACCGATTCCACGCCTCCGAACTCAACGGATCAGGGATGAGGCTATCCGGGGTGATAAACCTGCCGATACCCGGATTATAGTACCGCGCCCGCAAGAAGACCAACCCGGTTGGGTCAACCTGTTCGCCGGTGTAACCAAACGGACTGGCCGGGCTGCCAACCATTTGAGTCGGGTTGCCAAAGGGGTCATAGCTTTGAAGCAACGTCAACTGCCGGGAACTGTTGACCAGCTGCCGCACCGACCCCAGGCCATCCGGCAGTTGATAGGCCCACGCGCCAGCCTCGTATTGCGCCAAACCGGGTACATACTGCCGGGTTTGACTGCCGGTCGTTTCGGCTAACACTTGAGTCAGGCCCGTTGGGTCAAACACATAATTGGTAGCCACGCCGTTTTGGGTCAACCGTGTCCGGGCGCCGTCGCCGTTGTATTGAAATTGAGTGGTGGTCGCGCCCTGCGTTACGGTGATGAGCCGGTTGGCCGCATCGTAACTGTAGGCGCGGAGACCGTCAGCCAGCAGGTTGCCGTTGTTGTCA
>DAOUCM010000243.1:0-4726 GCA_034431895.1 Anaerolineales bacterium | reverse complement strand
GCCGCCAGCCGTCCTTTCCATGCTGAGCAGGGAAGGTTGTTCTAGGCGCAGCGCTTTCGCTTCTCGATTTTCGCAAGCCAGAAGTCGAAATGATGACCTTGTGGATCCGCTTCCTTTACGCCGCATTTCGTCTGTACTGTTTCTTCGTCCGGCCGGTCACTTTGGGGGTGCGGGTGATGCTGATTCGAGAGGGACAGGCGCTGCTCGTTCGCCAGACTTACCTGCCCGGCTGGTTCATGCCCGGCGGCGGTGCGAAGCGCGGCGAGACCTTAGAAGAGGCCGCCCGTCGCGAAGTGCGCGAAGAAGTCGGCGCCGAGATGGGCGTTTTGGAACTTTTGGGCGCCTATACTCACTTTGGCGCATGGGAGAGCGACCATAACATCCTCTTCCTTTGCACCGATTTCACGCTGACCGGAAAGCCGGATGCCGAAATTGCCGAAGCGCGCTTCTTCCCGCTGGACGCCTTGCCGCAGGATACCTGGCCCGGTCATCGCCGCCGCCTGGAGGAATATCGCGCTGGGGTGTCCTCCCCGCACTTTGGGGAGTGGTAAGCGGCGTGTTTCGAGTATACCCGGCACGCCCAGCCAATCCGCGCCCCAGTTTGTCGAAACAATACTTTTGTCGTGTCCAGGAGATTTACCGAACCCATGAATTGGAAACTTCTCTGGGATATTTTTGTCGTCTTTTCGCGCGTAGCCTTGTTCTCGTGGGGCGGCGGCCCGGCTTCGATGGGGCTGATGCAGCGTGAAACCGTGTCAGCCGGCTGGGTCACGCCGGAAGAATTTGCCGACGCGCTGGCAGTAGGCAATGCCCTGCCCGGTCCCATTGCGCCGCAAGTTTCGGCCTTTGTGGGCTACAAATTAGCCGGCTTGCCCGGCGCCATCTCAGGCGTGGCCGGCACCGTCTTGCCAACCACGCTCCTGATGTTGGTCATGATCGTTTTCTTCTTTGGCGTCAAAGACAGCCCTAACGTGGCCGCTATGCTCAAGGCGGTACGTCCGGTCGTGGTTGGCTTGTTGTTGTGGACGGTCTATATCATGGCTTATTCCGTCTTCAACGTCAAAACTTTGGGCTGGGGGGGCGGCTTATTCCAAAATTGGGACAAGGTTTTGATTTCGCTGCTGGCCTTTGGGGTGTTGACGATGACCGATCTCAACCCGGCCTTGTTGGTGGCGGCGGCAGCCATCTTTGGGCTGGCGTTTTACAGATAACCTCGCTACTCGCTACCCTTTAGCAAGGCATCCGAAGTCTGATGAAGTTAACAAAACGCCAGTGACGGCTGACCCGTGTATCCCCAGGCTCTGCCTGGTCGAACCGACCAAAGGTCGGTGGCACAACGGCTGACCCGCGTATCCCCAGGCTCTGACTGGTCTAACCGACCAAAGGTCGGTGGTACGACGGCTGACCAGCGTATCCCCAGGCTCTGACTGGTCGAACCGACCAAAGGGCGGTGGTACGACGGCTGACCAGCGTATCCCCAGGCTCTGCCTGGCCGCCCGACCAAAGGTCGGTGGTACGACGGCTGACCCGCGTATCCCCAGGCTCTGCCTGGCCGCCCGACCAAAGGTCGGTGGCACGACGGCTGATCAGCATATCCCCAGGCTCTGCCTGGTCGAACCGAAGTTGCTTGCCCCCCTGGACATCCAGCCTGCCCTGCGCTTGTCCAGAGGACAGGCTGGAGGCCGCGCTACGTGTTAGCGAAGATTCGGAGTCAACCTTTCAAGAACTCCTCCAACGCCGCTTTGCTGATGCGGTAAGCGTTGCCCAATTTCTTGGCCTTCAAGGAGCCATCTTGAATGGCCGCCAACACATCCTCCTCGGAGACTTTCAGGATGGCGGCTGCCTCGGAGGGCGTCATCACGTCTGGCATCGCGGCCGGTTTTGCGCCGCCGGCAGGTTGCTGTTGGGCAGCCATCGCGCCAGAAGTTGCCTGCTGCATCAAATTGCCAATGCCCATCCCAGCGCCGATGCCGGCTGTCAGGCCCGCTCCGCCGCTTGGGTTGGCAGCCGCATCGCGCATCGCGTCGGCTGCTTGCAACTGAGTGTAGGTCGCCATGTCCAGCATCCCCATATCGCGCAGTTCCTGGGCCGACTTCTCGGAGGGTTTGAGATTGCCGATGTAGAAAGTTTTGAGGGTCAGGCCAATGGCGTTGAAGTCATCTTCCATTTCCGAGCGGATGAAGGCAGACATTTCCTGCGTCTTGGCCAGCAGTTGCGGTAAGTTGAATTTGGCGCCCCATTCGTTCAATGTATCTTGCAATTGTGAAAGGATGACCGTTCGCAGGCGTTCCTCGATGTCGCTAATTTGGAAGGAAGCCTTCTTGCCGACGATTTGCGTCACCAATTGCTGCGGGTCTTTGACCTGGAAAGAGTACGTGCCAAAGCCTTGCAACAGCGCAACACCCAATCCCATGCCGGGATTGCTGACGAGAATGGGCTGCGGCGTGCCCCACTTGCGCTGCGGGAACTCCTTCATGGAAACGAAATATACCTCTGCCGGGAAGACAGTTTTGCCGCTGGTCAACAGGTCTTGGATTTTCTGAGTCAGCAAGGGAATATTGGCTGTGGCAAGCACATGCCGGCCAGGGCCGAACACATCCAGCGCCAGGCCATCACGGAAGAAAACCGCCGACTGTCCCTCGCGCACGATGACGTTGGAGCCGAGGCGGTAATCGGCAGCGCTGGTTTCATCTGGAAAGCGATGTACGAGCTCGTTTTCCATCTCATTTGGATATTCGATGATATCGAAAATTCTGGCCATGACTCTCTCCTTGGTTATCTTTTCTCGAACAATTTGATTATAGCCTATGCTAAAGGGGTCTTCAAGATGATATTTCGATTCGGGTATACGAATCAGTAGCCCAAAGGTCGCATTAACTTGCTTGGGGATCGTATTTCATCGGCTTTCCGCTGCCTCCGCCGCGCAGCATCAAGATTTCGGCTAAGATGCTGACCGCGATCTCCTGCGGCGTTTCGGCCTGTAACTCCAGGCCGATGGGCGAGTGAACGCGGGCAATCTTTTCATCAGAAACGCCCATTTCCTTCAACTTGTCCACCGTCATTTTCCAGCGCCTTTTGGAACCGATGACGCCAATGTAGGCCGCCGGCGAATCGAGCAGACTCGGCAAGCCCGGCGCATCCACCGCTACGCCTCGAGTTGTCAGCACGAAATAGGTTTGATTCGTGACCTTGAACTGTTCCGTTAACTTTTCCATCGGCACAGGATAAAAAACGTCCGCGTCGGGATTTTCTTCGGGCGTACAGAATTCAGGGCGGTCGTCGGAAACGGCGACGCGGAAGCCAAGCCACTTGGCCAGATGCGCCACCGCCTTGCCGACGTGACCGCCGCCCACCACCACCAGGGTAGGGGCAGGTAAGATCGGTTCCACGAACACCTCCACTGTGCCGCCGCATACGCCTGCGTCTCCGCGCGCCGGATCGGACAGGTTGTATTCCAGCAGGCGCGGTTGACCGTCCACGAGCGATTGCATGGCCTCCTCGAAGACGCGGTTTTCCAGTTCCCCGCCTCCCACCGTGCCAAGGATGTGGCCGTCTTCATAGACCAGCATTTTGCTGGTGCTGTGGCGCGGAGTGGATCCGCGGCTGCGCACCACCGTACACAGCGCGGCGGATTCGTTGTTCTTTTCGAGTTCGACAAGTGCTTGATAAATGGTTTTCATGTGTAACTTTTTCTACCTCTCCAGCAACCCCAACACCACCGGCAGCAACTGTTTCTTGCGCGAGACCACGCCCTCGGCCAGTCGAGTGCCATCTGGCTGGGGCGGGCAGGGCAGGTCGGAGAGTTCGGGCGGTTCGTCTGTCAAGAGGAGACGGATCGAAGCAGCGTTTATCGCTTCAAGCCCAGAAAACGCCGCGAAAACTTTCTAATCGTTTTTGCAATCTTGATCGCCTCTCGCGCCTCTTCCAAGGTAGGTTGACTTCCCGGGTAACGCCTGCGAACTGCGCATTCTGTCAAGTCAATAAGTTGGCGTACTTCAAAACCTGTTATGATGCCGGCATGGTTGCAAAGTGTGTTCAAGGATGGAAGGTCATGGGTTTTTGGAAAATCTATATCTTTGTAGATGAGAAGACTTTTCAAATACTTTTCTGCGCATTGTTGGGCATGAAAACATGCGCCAGCCGTCAAAGGCTTTCGCAGCCGAATTAAGGCTTTTGCCGCAGCGTAATCTTCTTCTGCGTTTTCTATCCAGGACTCAAGTTCGCTGATGGCTGTCATAAAGCACTTTACCTTTCTTGAGAATCTCGCGAACGAAAAAGCTGTTGTCTTTGCCGCCTTTCAAGGCCTCTTCGATTTCAGTCGGTGTTTTGATAATGATGTCCACCGGAAATGGACGCGGGTAAAGCAGCATGGATGCAGCAAGCAAATTTTGTCTTTTGTCGCCGTCTATTACGATGAGCAAATCCACGTCGCTATCGGACGTGGGTGTTCCATCCGCATATGACCCAAAGAGAATGATCTTTTCAGGTTTGAGTTCGGCTACAAGGCGTTCGACGACTCGTGGCAAAGTCTCTGCAACAGGGAGAAAACCGGTTGGATGGATTTTTGTCGTGGTTCGAAACATGAGTTTCCTTATAGTTTGACAATGTCAAGTTAAACTCTTGTTCTATAAACTCTACGCATTTTGTCACTGCGAGCAAAGCGAAGCAGTCTCCTGGCTTGCAAGGAGATTGCTTCGTCGCAAAAAACGCTCCTCGCAATGACAAC
>DAOUCM010000242.1:0-1816 GCA_034431895.1 Anaerolineales bacterium | reverse complement strand
TTCAGTACCCGACACAATATTTAACCTGGGTTAAATTTACAAAACTGATGAGTTTGAGGCATAGTAGTTAGTTTGAAAACACCTCCGGTGAGGATAAGGGAGAAGGATATGCTGCCTCAAACGACCTCAAATCAAGCCTTGTACCTGTGGCTACGGAATTTCTTACAAGACCTCTATGCGCCCGAAAATATGGACGAGACCCTGCTCAAGACCCTGGCGATGATGCTCACGGGCATGCTGCTGGGTCCGCACGTGCAACTGTTTGCCATTGCCATGTGCATCCCTGTGCCCATCAAATTGACCAGCCTGGTGCGACGCTTGGAGCGATTTGTGGCCAACGAGCAGGTGCAGGTCGAGCGGCTGTTTGCCCCCTTCATTTATGCGATGGTCGCCAGCTTGGGCAACGAGACGGCCTATTTAATCATTGACTGTACTCAGGCTGGGCCCAAGTGTCGGACGCTGTTCATCGCCCTGGCCTATCAGCAGACGGTCTTACCGCTGGTGTGGCAAACGGTCAAAGGCAAAAAAGGGCACGTCAAAAGCGAGTTACACCAGCAGTTACTGCGCCGGGTCTACGGCTACGTCAGCCACTGTCGGCGGGTGATCGTGCTGGGCGATGCCGAGTTCAGTAATGAGGCAGTGATCACCACCCTGCAAGGGTATAACTGGGGCTTCGTCTTGCGTTTCCAGAGTAGCTACTTGCTCCAGACCCGGCCAGACCAGCCCTGGCGACCGATGCAGGAGATTTATACTCAAGCGGGCGTGCAAGCGGGTCATCTCCGCCATTGGTCCCAGATTGCTTTCACCCAAGCTCACCAATTGGCTAACCTGACGGCTACCGTCCACTGGGCGGTTGGGGCGACCGAGCCCTTATGTCTGGTTTCCAACTTGACCCCCACTGAACAACCCCACCTGATCTATGAACGGCGGTATTGGGTGGAAACCTTGTTTGGCAATTGTAAATCCCGCGGCTTTCAACTGGCCCGCACCGAGATGGAAATCCCAGCCCATCTGGACCGCTTGATCTTGGCTGTCGCCATCGCCACGTGCCTGACCCTGGGCTTGGGCACGCACTTAATTGTAAGCGGGTACAGCGACCAGGTTGATCGGGCGGATCGGCGTGATTTGAGCCTGTTTCAGATAGGCTGGCGGTGGTTGTACCGCTTATTGGCCCTCAACCGCCTGGCTGAATTGAAAATCGTGTTCCGCTGGGACTTCCAATTGCCACCTCCAGGCTTTCAACCGGCCTGAGAAGGGAGCGAAGACGCCACTAGACACAATCACCAGGGGCAGAGTCTGTCTCCGGCTCGTTAGCTCATCCCAATGGTTGGATTTTTGCCAGATTTTGACTTTTAGCCGGATACCTCCTTTTGTCGGGTAATGAACAGGTAAGTTAAAAATCCTTTGTAAAAGTACAATTCGGGGCTGAATTTCGTAAATGAAATTGCATTTATGTCAAACCGTTATCCCAGATAGCCGAATTTTTAGGTATATTTCGCTCAATAACAAGAGTTTTTCTGTGGTCAACTGTAATATAACGAGCTTTTAACATTTACTGAAGAGCCGTGATCTCTAAATTTGCCGTATTTACCTTATTTATGAGATCACCACCAGGCCAAGTTGCTACATTTATTTTTACAACTGTAGTAGTTAGCTGCCCAACGCTCCCAATCAGCCGATTGCGGGTGAGCAAGATTACCCACAACCACCCGAATGATTGTGGCCAAACCGACTTTCAAAAAAGGCCACGATTAGCAATTCGGCTGCATTGGGCTTGTTGGGCGGGCCTTACAATCTAGGACTATACGCTTGCCCG
>DAOUCM010000241.1:0-4525 GCA_034431895.1 Anaerolineales bacterium | reverse complement strand
CAGGGCGTCAAAGCCAACGTGCTCTTCTTCGACCGTAAACCGGCCTCCGAAACCCCGTGGACGAAGCAACTCTGGATCTACGACCTGCGCACCAACATGGACTTCACCCTCAAGACCAGGCCGCTCTCACGGGACGACCTGGACGAATTTGTCGAATGCTTCCATGCGGAAAACCGCTTCGAACGCACCCCAGCCTGGTCGCCGTCAAACGAAGCGGGTCGCTGGCGAGCCTTTGCCTACGAAGAACTGCTCGCCCGTGACAAAGTCAATCTCGATATCTTCTGGCTCAGGGATGAGTCGCTGGAAGACTCCGCCAACCTGCCCGACCCGGACGTGCTGGCAGCCGAGATCGTGGAAGATTTGAGATCCGCGCTGGAACAATTCGAAGGAATCGCAGAAGAACTCGGCGAATGAAATCCTGCCCCTTGGATGAGGGGTGAAACTTCAAGGTTTTTGCAGTGGACTCAGAGCATGATTGGCATTGCCCTGGCCGCTTTCTTGCCACGGCAGCCTCTCCAAATCCACGTTCCCGCCGCTCAAGATGACGCCCACCTTCGCCCCATCCAGGTTAACCTTGCCTTCCCACAACACCGCAACGGCCACCGCCGCCGAAGGCTCGATCACGATCTTGGCGCGCTCCCACACGAAGCGCATCGCGGCCACGATGCCCGCCTCGCTAACCGTGACAATCTGCTCCACGTGACGACGAAGGATGCCAAAGGTGCGTTCGCTCAATGAAGTCAACAGGCCGTCTGCAACGGTAGCGGGGTGAAGAGAAGGCAAAACCCGCCCGGCTTGCAAGGAGCGGTAAGCGTCGTCCGCCATCTCCGGCTCACCCGCCAGCACCCGCACGCGCGGCGCAAGCCCCTTTACGGCCAGGGCCGTTCCGCTCAACAGCCCGCCGCCGCCCACCGGTGCAATGACCGCATCCAAATCAGGCACCTCCTCCAACAGTTCCAACGCCGCTGTGCCTTGCCCGGCAATGACGCGCACATCATCGTAAGGATGCACCATCTCAGCCCTGCTCTCTGCGCGCACCTGAGCCAGGGTCGTTTCTCGCGCCTCCAGCGTGGGCGCGCAAAGCGTAATCTGCCCGCCATATCCGGCCACCGCCGCCTTCTTCACCGCCGGCGCGTTCTCCGGCATGACAATGTAAGCCGGAATGCCGCGCAGGCGAGCCGCCAACGCCAGCGCCTGGGCGTGATTGCCCGAAGAATGCGTACACACCCCGCGCGCCGCCTGCGCTTCGCTCAACGAAAAAACCGCGTTGCACGCTCCGCGAAACTTGAACGCCCCCACCTTTTGCAGGTTTTCGCATTTCAAGAAGACGCGCGCCCCCACTTGCCGGTCCAAACTCTCGCAGGTCAACACCGGCGTGCGGTGCGCATACGGGCGGATGCGTTCTGCCGCCTGACGAATATCGGTCAAAGTCACACTCACGGTTTCACCTCATGCAAATTGTATCACCTGCCTGTCATTGCTAAACCGCTGGCAGAGTAGCGTTCTTTGCGTCCAGACCGGCAAAACAATCTCCGTAATATTACAAGTTCCGTCTGATCCATGAAATCTGTATCCGAAAAAAGTATAATAGCCGCATGACCGTCTACCTCCACGACATCCCCATGCCCGAAGCCCAGGCGCGCCTGGAAACCGCCCTGCGCGAAGCCGGCCTATGGCGCACCCTGGGCATCGAGACTCTCCCGCTGGACGAAGGCGCCCTCGGCCGGGTGCTGGCAAATCCAGTCTGGGCGCGCACCTCCTCCCCGCACTACCACGCCTCGGCGATGGATGGATTTGCCGTCCGCGCAAGCGACACAGCCGGCGCCGGACCGACAACCCCGATTACGCTGCGGACTGCACACCTGGGCGCGCTTCGGGACGACGCTCAGGCCTGCTACCTCGACACGGGCGATCCCCTGCCCCCCGGCTTCGACTCCGTCATCCCCATCGAGAACATCGAGGCCCTCGATGAAAACGGAAACGCGACAGAGAACCTGCGCCAGCCGGCCGCCATTCGCATCCGCGCCGCCGTAGCCCCGTGGACGCACGTCCGCCCACTGGGAGAAGATATCGTTGCCACCGAACTGGTCTTGCCGGCCGGCCACGTCTTGCGGCCCGTAGACCTGGGCGCCATAGCCGCCGCAGGGTACACCGAAATCAGCGTAGCGCGCAAGCCGCGCGTAGCCATCCTGCCCACCGGCAGCGAACTGGTACCGATGGGAACGCAACTCAAGCCGGGTGACATTCTGGAATACAACTCGCTGGTGATGGCCGCGCAAGTGACCGAGATGGGCGGGCTACCCACCCGCTTCCCCATCACGCCCGACGACTTCGACCTGATTTGCGCCCGAGTGCAAGAGGCCGCTCAACAGCATGACCTGGTGCTGCTCAACGCTGGCTCCTCGGCCGGCGCAGAAGATTTCTCGGCGCGCGTGGTCGAGAAACTGGGGACATTGCTGGTGCATGGCGTAGCCGTCCGCCCCGGCCACCCGGTCATCCTGGGAATGCTCGCTCGCAAATCCCAAATCGCAGATTCCCAATCGCAAATCACAAATCCCACCCCCCAAATCCCCATCATCGGCGTCCCTGGCTATCCGGTCTCGGCGGCATTGACGCTGGAACTCTTCGTCGAACCCTTGCTGGCGCGCTGGCTAGGACGGCCGCCCGCAGAATTACCGCTCGAAAGCGCCCAGATCACGCGCAAACTGGTCTCGCCCGCTGGAGACGACGATTTCGTGCGCGTGGTAGCCGGGCGCGTAGGCGACAAACTGCTGGTCGCGCCGCTCTCGCGCGGGGCGGGCGTGATCACCTCGCTGGTGCGCGCCGACGGGCTGGTGCTGGTGCCGCGCGGCTCGCAAGGCCTGGAAGCCGGCGAAACGGTCAAAGTGCGCTTGTATCGCCCGCGCGCCGACCTCGACCGCACCTTGTTTTGCATTGGCTCCCACGATATGACCCTCGACCTGATGGCGCAATTTCTAGCGGAGCGCGGACGGCGGCTGGTCTCGGCCAACGTCGGTTCGCAAGGCGGGCTGGTCGCCTTGCGGCGCGGCGAGGCGCATCTGGCCGGCTCGCATTTGCTCGACCCGCAAACGGGAGAATACAATCTTTCATATATCCGTCAATACCTGCCGGGCGTCAAGGTCAAGGTGGTTACGTTGGTTGGACGCGAGCAGGGGTTGATGGTGAGGAAAGGAAACCCAAAGGGCATCAAAAGCCTGGAAGACCTGCGCAGGCCGGGGGGTGAGAAAGAGGCGGAAACCGTCCGCTTCGTCAATCGCCAGCGCGGAGCCGGCACGCGCGTCCTGTTGGATTATCATTTGACCTTAAAGGGGATAGCCCCCCAAGACATTATCGGCTACAATCAAGAAGAATATACTCATTTGGCTGTGGCAGCGGCGATTGCTTCGGGCCGCGCCGATTGCGGGCTGGGCATTCCGGCCGCAGCCAAAGCCCTTGACCTAGATTTCATCCCGTTGTTTCAGGAACGCTATGATTTGGTCATCCCCAAGCCATACGCTGAGAGCGATTTGCTGCAGCCGCTGTTCGACTTGTTGGCAGAGGCAGACTTTCGCGCTGCGGTGGCGTCTTTGCCGGGGTATGATGTGAGCGTAATGGGGAACCTTGTTTTGGAGGAGTAAGATATGTCTACAGCCTTGATCATTGACGACAACCGCCAAACGGCAGATGCTCTGCAACAAATGTTGAGTGTGCTGGACATAGAGGCGCGCGTAGCGTATGGCTCCAGCCCAGCCATTTCACTGCTGCAAACGATGACGCCGCGCTTGATTCTGCTAGACATCAACATGCCAGGGGTAGACGGCTTCGAAATCTTGGCGTTCTTGCGCCGCGAGCCGCGCCTGGCGGGCGTGCCGGTGATTGTAATTACCTCCGATGATCAGCCGGAGACGCGCGAGCGTGTGTTGAAAGGCGGCGCATCGGCCATTATCATCAAACCTGCCACGCTGGATGCGCTGGAAAGTGCCTTGAGAAACGCAAAGATTTTGTAGAGATTTTGTAAGCATTTAGAGCCTGAGAACGTCTAAGAAGCCGGGCAACGAAGTGATCGTCCCCGGCTTTTTTGCGCTTGAGATTGCACCTTTTGCCCGCCACACTTTTCCTTTTGGAGGTATCCCATGCCTTTACAAAGCGGCATTCCCGCCCCTGATTTCGAATTGCCCGATGACGCTGGCACGCCGAGACGGCTGTCCGATTTTCGCGGTCGGCCGGTGGTGTTGTACTTTTACCCCAAAGACGATACGCCCGGCTGCACAACCGAGGCTTGCGCCTTCCGTGATGACTATTCGGCTTACGAGCAAGCCGGGGTCACTATTCTAGGCGTCAGCCCTGATACGGTCAAGGCACACGCCAAGTTCAAGGCCAAGTACAATCTGCCGTTCCCGCTGCTAGCCGATGTCGAGCATAAAGTCTGCGAGTTGTACCAGGTATGGGCTTTGAAGAAATTCATGGGCCGAGAATACATGGGCGTTCTTCGCACCACCTTCCTGCTCGATGCAGACGGTCGAAT
>DAOUCM010000240.1:0-61416 GCA_034431895.1 Anaerolineales bacterium | reverse complement strand
GAGGCCGACAAATTCATCGAACTGCTGCTCGAAGTGCGCAGCGAAGCGCGCAGACAAAAACTGTGGGCCTTGTCGGATATGATTCGCGACAGACTCAAAGACCTGGGCGTGATCGTCGAGGACAGCAAAGAAGGAACGATGTGGAGATGGGGATAGTTGTTGTTACAGTAGAGTCTGGGCTCCGAAGTCTTCAGGCTTCGGCGGTCTGAATTTCGAAAAATGAGGGTCAACGGATGTCAAGCGGATGAACGCATTTGTAGCGTGATATTTATGACTCTACTGCAAAAACAACTTTTTGGGCAAAAAGACCGCCATATATGGCGTTAAAATGGCGGCCAAACCCCTATATATAGCGGCAAATTGCTCAAAAATGACCTTTTTGCAGTGGAGTCATTTATATCGCCCTTTGGTTGCGGCTGGAGGCCGCGCTATGAAAGAACAACGAGAATTTCTCAAAGCCTATCGCTGGGATAGGTTTGCCAGCGAGCAAACCGCTCAGCGCCAACACTTGCCTCCGCCTCCCCTCCAAAAGCCCTACCCCACGCAGGCAGAACTGATTGATCTGGTGGCGCCGGACGATTTTCAGGTGGGAAAAACGCCCCTCTTGGAGGTCATCCGCTCCCGCAAGAGCCACAGGGCCTACACGCAGGCTTCCCTTTCACTGGAGGAATTGTCGTTCTTGTTGTGGGCCACCCAAGGCATACGGGAGGTGTCACCAGACGGCAAATATACCAAGCGGACGGTGCCATCCGGAGGGGCGCGCCATTCGTTCGAAACGTACCTGCTGGTGAATCGCGTGGAACGCCTGGCGCCTGGCCTGTATCGTTACCTGCCTATCGAGCATAAGTTACTTTTTCTCCGTCCTGTGGACAACCTGGCTGAACAAGTTAGCGCAGGCTGCCGCGACCAGAAGTTCGTTGGCAATGCGGCGGTGGTATTCGTGTGGACAACCCTCCCCTATCGGGCCGAGTGGCGCTATGGCCTGGTTGCGCACAAGATGATCGCCATGGATGCCGGCCATGTATGCCAAAACCTGTACCTGGCTTGCGGCGCCATTGGGGCCGGCACCTGCGCGGTGGATGCCTACAACCAGGACAAAATGGACGCGCTGGTAGGTGTGGACGGAGAAGATGAATTCGTCGTCTACGTGGCCCCGGTGGGGAAGATCGAGTGAACCGCCATGGACGCTGCGCCCGGCACGTACGTTTTTTTGCTCCACAACAAGACGCCAATCGCAGTTCGAGTTGGCCGTTTGCGAGAGATTCGGTTCGAGCCGGGCTACTACCTTTATGTGGGCAGCGCGTTTGGGCCGGGGGGCGTGCGGGCGCGGGTGTTGCGTCATTGCCGCCGTCAGAAGTCCCTTCACTGGCACATAGATTACTTGAGTGCAGCGACTACCCCTTTGGGCGCCTGGTACTGTCATGCAGCGACGCCGCTCGAACATGACTGGGCCGGCCTCTTACAGGCCATGGATGGCCTTCTGCCCATTTTGGGGTTTGGGTGTAGCGATTGCCAATGCGTTTCACATCTCTTTCATACCGCCGTCCAACCAGACCTGGCGCAATTTCCCAGCCTTTGTAGCACACCTCTTCGAACGTTGTCCTACCTGAGTTGCCCTGCACAGGAAACGAACGTAAAAAGTGAACTGTCCCCTTTGCTACGGCGGGAGTCTTGGGGCTGAGGGAGAAATAATCTGAATTTGCTATGCGCAGAGGGGGGAGACATGAGAGTATAATTTACCTGAATTCGGGATCAGCCTTTGAACCGTCTCGAAGGCTCGCTTTTGCCCATACACTTGCTCTAAAAAGCCTTCGGAACGGTTATCCCGACGTTAATGCCTAATTCTATTGCCTGGAGGATGAGATGAGTGATCTTGCTTTGTTCCCTTTGACCGACGAACACAAGATGATTCGCGACACAGCGCGCGATTTTGCCCAAAAGGAAATTGCTCCCATCGCGGCAGAATTCGATGAGAGCGGGGAGTTTCCACACAAGACCATCCAAAAGATGGGCGCCATGGGCTTCATGGGCATCGAAGTCCCTGAAGCCTACGGAGGGGCGGGCATGGACACCCTGTCTTATGTGCTGGCGCTGGAGGAAATTTCCAAAGTGGATGCGGCGCATGGCGTCATCATGTCTGTCAACAATTCTCTCTATTGTCATGGCATTCTCAAATTCGGGACGGAAGAACAGAAGAAGAAATATTTACCGCCCGTGGCCTCTGGCCGCAGCGTCGGCGCGTATTCGCTCACCGAGCCTATGTCGGGTTCAGATGCCGGCTCGATGCGTACCCGCGCCGTGCGGGATGGCGATTTCTACATCTTGAACGGACGCAAGTCCTGGGTCACGAGCGGACCCGTGGCCGACTATGTGGTCGTCTTCATGATGACCGATCCGGCCAAGAAGCAGAAGGGCATCAGCGCCTTCATTGTCGAAGCCAATACGCCCGGCTTCGTGCGCGGCAAGAAGGAGCCAAAACTGGGCATCCGTGCCTCGGCCACCAGCGAATTGGTCTTCGAGGATTGCCGCGTGCCGGTCGAAAACCGCTTGGGCGAGGAAGGCGAGGGGTTCAAAATTGCCATGACGGTGCTGGATGTGGGGCGCATTGGCATTGCGGCGCAAGCGTTGGGCATCGCCGAGGCCGCGTATGAGGCTTCCCTGGCTTACGCCCGCGAGCGCGAGGCTTTTGGTCAGAAGATCGGCGAATTTCAGGGCATTTCTTTCAAGTTGGCCGATATGAAGACGCGCATCGAGGCCTCTCGCTTGCTGATTTACAATGCCGCCATGGCCAAAGAGAGGTCCAAGACGAGCGGGGAACGCTTCACGCTTCAATCTTCGACCGCAAAACTGTTTGCCTCCGAGACGGCCATGTTCTGCGCCCATGCCGCCGTCCAGATTCATGGCGGCATCGGCTACAGCAAGGAATATCCGGTCGAGCGTTACTTCCGCGACGCCAAGATTACCGAAATTTACGAAGGCACCAGTGAGATTCAACGCCTGGTCATCAGCCGTAGTGAATTGGGATTGAAATAGAGAAAAGCCGCCGCATCGAAACCTGTATGACCGAACCGATACGCCCACAGCAGATAACCTGGCTCAAATACCGCTGGTTGGCCGGGGTGATTGGACTGCTCTTGATGGTCAGCGGGCAAGTTTGGGTGAGTCTCGATACGCTCCCGCCCCGTCCGCCGCTCGAGTGGGGCGTCTGGCTGACCGAAGAAATCCATCTTGCTATCCCCAGTATAGACAACGTCTTGTATGGCCTGCCGTTTTTGCTGATGGGGGGCGCACTGTTGGCATGGACGCTGCGCGGTATCCCTCTCCTGCCTGCCGAAAAAGCGTGGGAAGAACATCCTGCCATCGAACTGCGCAAATTGACCCCCCGTTGGCCCTGGCTGTTGATTGGATTGGGCCTGTTCATGGTCTTGCTTTTGCGCGTCAACGTCGAGACGCTGCAGTTCCTCCATGCGCCTTTGTGGATTGCCAGTTTGACATTGATAGCGGTTGCCATGGCTCGTTGGGATGCGCAGCGAGCCATTGACCTCTCGCCGCAGGTCAGCCGGCGGGACCTGTTGTGGATGCTGGGCTTGTTGTTCGCAGGCCTGGTCATTGGCGCGTTTCGCCTGCAAGGTCTCCCCGACGGCTTGATCGGCGACGAAGGCAATTTTTGGGGCATCGCTCGCGATATTGCGTTGGGGAATTTCAAACCTTCGATTTTTGCAGTCGGCGTCTATACTTTCCCGGTCTTCAGTTCCATCCTGCCGGCCTGGTTCATGCGGCTGTTTGGCGTCAGTCTGTGGGGCTGGCGGCTGAGTTCTACCTTGATTGGGCTGTTGACCCTCCCGCCGCTGTACTTGCTGACACGCGAGATGTTCAACCGCACCACCGCGATTGCCGCCAGCCTGATCTTGGTGACCAGCCCGTATTTCATTGCCTTCTCACGGCTAGGCTACAACAACATCCAGGCTTTGTTTGTCACCGCCCTAACGCTCTATTGGCTTCATGTGGGCCTCGACCGCAAGAGCAGTTTATACCTGTACCTGGCCGGCTGCGCCGCCGGTTTAGGTTTCTATGTGTATTTTGGCGCGCGGATGGCGCTGTTCATTGCGCTGGCTTTCATTGCTTTTTTGTGGATAGGGCGCCGGCTTGCATTCCGCGAGGCCCTGTTCGCCGCTGCGCTGCTTTTGCTCGGCGCTGCATTGTTCGTTACGCCGCATATTGTGTATGCGCTGCGCCATGACCCGCAGGCGCTGGGTTACAAGGCCTTCGAGAGCGTCTTCTTCAACACGTTCAACGGCTTGCAATTCTACAGCGAAGAGGAACTTTATTCTGTTGCGCCGCCTTTCGAGGTCAATGGCAATCAACTTTTCTATCATCCCCGCATCTACTTGGAACTGCTGGCGCGTGGATTCATCCGCACGATGCTGGCCTTCCAGAAACCCTGGTTGATTTCGGAGCATTACATCGCTTATCCGCTGGCCGGGTCGGTGGGCGCCTTGTTCTACCTGGTGGGGTTGGCCTGGTCTATCTGGCACTTCAAACAGCCGCGCAACCAACTGCTATTGCTGTGGTTCTTTGTCAATGCGTTGGGGCTGAGCGTCTTGAACACTGTGCCGCCGCGTCATACCCACATGGTGGCCTTGATTCCCGCATTGGCGTTGTTGACCGCCCTGGGCGTCCAAATCCTTGCCTATGGCGCCGCTGCCATGCGCAGGAAATTGGAAAAAGGCAGGAACATCCTGTGGGCATTTGCGCTGGGGTTGGTGGCTGTAGGGGGCGTGTATGACTATTTCATCAAAATGCCGCCTGCCTACCGCCCTTATCCCGACCAGGTCGTTCTCTGGACCGGCCTGGAGTCGAAGGGTGAGACTCTGTATTACATCTATGCAGAGGCCGCCGAAGCCGAATACATGCCCTACATGGCGACCCCCTTCCGCGAAAACGTCATCTTCGAGCCTGTAGCAGCCGAAGACATCTTGTCGGGTGCCCGCCGCTTACCGGCAGACCGGCCGAGCGTGGCGCTCTTTCCGCCGCATATTCGCGAGGATTTGTGGGCCGCGTTGCAAGACCAATGGGGCGCAAGTTTTGCCAAAAAGACCTTTTACAGCACCGCTCATACCCCTGTGCTGGCGGCGGGCATGAATACGCCTTTCATCTTCGAGCGGGACAAACGTCTCGGAAGAATCCTGGCGGATTCCTATTTGCATCCTTCTCTGTTAGTGCTGTTTGCCCTCCTTTTGCTCTTGGGCTTGTTGACCATTTTCTTGCCGGCCTCCTGGCGTTTCAAATTCCCCTCTCCCTTCAGGCGTTTCGTCGAATGGTTCACCGCCCCTCCTCTGGCCGAGGCGCAGGTCGAACCGCCGGATTACGAATGGGAGGAAATCCTGCGCGCCGGCGCCGCAGCGATGGAAGAGGAAGCGCCGGCCGAACCGCCCGAATGGGCACTGGAGGAGATGAAGCCGGCCGAGCAGCCGCAAGCCCGCCGCCGCTTCCGCGTCCAGACTCGCCTTGTCCGAACAGAAACGGGGCGGGAGCTCTATATCAAGATTGTCTTGCCTCGGTTTGCCTTCGTCCGCTCTCAGGCCGGGGAGCAGGCAATCACGCTTTCACTGCCCCCTTTACACATCCCGCAGCCCAATCTGCTGGGCCTGTCTGTGCTGGCAGCGATCATCGGCCAATGGCTGGTCTACCGTGAGATCTTCATGGGGGGCGCTTTATTCTATCTGGGGAGTATGGCCGGCCTGGTGGCCTGGGGGATGCTCAACCGTAAATGGCGCAATGTCTTTTCGCGTCAATTGCAATTCAGTCAGAGAGCCGAAATCCTTGCCGTTACTTTGCTCTTCCTGGTCATGCTGTTCACTCGTTTCTACGACCTCTCCTATCGTGTCTATGGCCTGGAAGCCGATGAGACCAAATGGACGGTGCAAAGTTGGTATTCGGCTATTTTGCACCTGGATGACGGTGAATTTATCAAACATTACATCCATCAGCCGGTGACGTTTTGGGTGCGCTCCTTTTTCTTGCGTGTGTTTGGCCTGAACTTCCTCTCTGCCCGCATCGAGAGCGCGCTGGGCAGCCTGATTTCGGTCATGTTGCTGTACTTCATTGTGCGCGCCATCACGGGCAGTCCGGCTGCCTCCCTCCTGTCTGCTTTCTTGTATGGGTTCTCTTTCATCGAGTTGAACCTCTCCCACCAGGCCTTGCACGATACCCCCACCGAGATTTGGATGATGGCCTCCTTCTTTGCTCTCTTCCTGGCGTTACGTGGACGGAGAGCCTGGCACTTCCAACTGGTCGGCGTTTTGCTGGCGTTGGGGATGCTCGTCTACGAGACGTTCTACCCCACACCGTTGATTGTACTGGTATACCTGCTGGGTCTGGCCGTAGACGGGATCGTGAAAAGAAAGGCGGTTGTCCGCGATTGGGTGCTTTCTCTCGGCCTGACCCTTTGGCCGGTGGTAACGGTTTACATCCTTTTCATCCATGATTATTTGCTGGGTGCACAAGTGCATCATTTCACGGAATTGTTGCATTTCGGCGCTCAGAGCGGCCTGGCAGGCGTATTCGGTTTTGCGCTGAAAAACGCTGGCATTCTTCTGCAAACGACCTTTTTCAAAGTGTGGTGGACCGATTCGCTCATCAACTGGGCTGGCCCGCTGGTCAATCCGCTGCTCCTTCCCTTTGTGGTCATTGGCTTGGTCTATACGCTTTGGAATCTGCGGCGGTCACATTACGCTTTCCTTCTGCTTTGGTACCTGCTGGAAGTCCTGCCTGGCCCCATCCTGCTGGGGTCGGTTTGGCCGCGCGTGTTGTTCACCGCGACAGGTCCCTTGATGGTATGGGGAGCGTTGGGATTATGGACCTGCCTGGCTGCCCTGCGCGCCTGGCTGCCTCGAAACGCCTCCCGCCTGGCTGTTCCTGCTTTCACGCTCTTGGTCATCGCGATCCTTGTCAACGACTATGCCATTTTTACCTCCAGGCTGACCGACCCGCTCGAACGCCAAAAACGCCGCGAATTGGCCGACCAGACCGCTCAGGCGGCTCGTCAGGTTGACTTGATTTTGCTGCCCTACATCCCTCTCATGAACGACGCCGTGCAAGTGGAAAGCCATGTCATCTCGTTTGCTGTGGCCGGCGCCAAACACAAAGGCCTGGATGCCGAAGAACACATCTTGCCCATCGAGTTCGAGAATCTCATGCCCGCCTTGTGGGAAAACAGAAACAGGGCCGGCGCAGCCATCCTGTTCGACAAATCCGTCCAGACTTCTCTGCAGGAGCGGGAGCGCGTGTTGCGGGTCGTCTTGAATTGTTACCCGCAGGCTGCCTTGACCGAGAGCGGGCGTTTCTTCGATGTCTACCAGTTTTCTCCTCTAGCCCTTATGCAACCGGCTTGCTTCCAGCCGCCTGCCCCGCAGCCGCTCACGCCCGAAGAAGGGGAAACGCTTTCGGCAGCCGTCCTGCCGGCTTTTGCCTGGGATACGCATGGCATCCCCAGCGCCAGTTTTGTGCTCACCGTAGAACGTAAACGGGAAGATGTTTTCTGGCTGGAGGCAGAAACGGACTTTGCAGGCGATGGCTGGCACGGCGAAGCCATTTATGCAGAAGGGTACAATGGCGTTGGCTTCTTGATAGACGATTGGCAATCCAGCCCGGCTACGTATGAATTTCACGCCCCCCAGGAAGGGACGTACCATGTGTGGGTGCGATACTACAAGCGCGAAGACAATGACCAGCGCACCTTGCTCTCGCTGGCCGGGCAGACGGTCGAGTTTGCGCAGAACGGCGGCCCGCGCAACGAATGGATTTGGAAAGACCTGGGCGCCTTCCAGTTGCCGGCCGGCCCAACGCCCATTCTCCTGAGCCGCGTCTATGGACAAGACCCTCAATATGCCATTTTCATTGACTCGGTCGTCGTGACCAGCAGCCCAGATTTCCAGCCTGAACGGGATCGGGTGTGGCAGGGAGCGTTCACGTCGGGTGAAATGGCTTCGAGCGCGACCCAATACACCCTCCCCTCGGCGTTGGCGCCCGGCCAATACCGCTGGTCGGTGCGCATTTTCGACGGCGACCGATTGGTAGACACCCTTGGCGCGCGAGGCGTAGAAAGTCCACAGACGACGTTCACGGTGACGCCGCTCGGCCCGTAGCGCGGCCTGGCCTCGTTTGTCTTTCGGTCACTGCCTGCTGGGAGTGGATGGCCGACGGTTTGCAGCATCTCCCCAGCAATTCTCAGTATCGCGAAAAAACGTCTCAAAGGTTGCCAAAATCTGAAAAACCTTCGGGACGTTCTCTCAAGGAGAAACCATGCACCTAAACGGCCTTCACATCTTGCTCACCTACCAATGCACCTTCGAGTGCGACCATTGCTTCGTGTGGGGCAGTCCCTGGCAAAGCGGCACCTTCACGCTGGCGCAAATCGAAACTGTCTTACAGCAGGCACAAGAGGCGGGCATAGAATCCATCTACTTCGAGGGCGGTGAGCCGTTTCTGTACTATGCTTTGCTGGTGCGCAGCGTCGAGCGCGCCTGCGAATTGGGCTTCAGCGTGGGCATCGTCACCAATGGCTATTGGGCGCACACCCTCGAAGATGCGCGGCTATGGCTGCAACCGCTGGCCGGCAAACTGACAGACCTCTCGGTCAGTTGCGATTTGTTTCATTATAGTGAAGAGAGGCTGGTACAAGCGCAATATGCTGTGGAGGCGGCCGGGCAGTTGGGCATTCCGGTCGGAACGATCAGCGTGGCGCAGCCTGAAGAGACCGAAGCCGCCGCCAGTCACGGGCAGATCGGCGCAGACGCCGCTGTCATGTTTCGCGGGCGGGCAATTCGAGAACTGCTCTCGCGCGCTGTGCTGCATCCCTGGAGTGAGTTCACTCAATGCCCGCACGAGGACTTGCGCCATCCCGGCCGCGTCCACCTTGACCCGCTGGGGAACTTGCACATCTGCCAGGGGATTGTGATCGGCAACTTGTTCGAAAAACCGTTGCGGCAAATTTGTGACGAATACGAGGTGGACTCTCATCCCATTTGCGGGCCTCTGCTTTCAGGCGGCCCCGTTGCGCTGGTGACGACCTACCATCTCCAGCACGCTTCTGACTACGCCGATGCCTGTCACCTGTGCTACGAGGCGCGGACGTCGCTTCGGGAGCGTTTCCCCTCCATCCTCTGCCCCGATCAGATGTATGGTATTGCTCTTGAGAATCGAGCACGGTCGTAAAGATTTTGCACGATGTTCGACCGTTCTCGGTTCGCTCCGCAGTTCCCTGGGCAAACCGTCAACGAATTTTTGAACGAATGGCACGGCCTGATTCGTTTATTCGCTTTCCCCATTCGTTGATTCGTTGACGGTTTTCTTGCAAAGACCAACTCGATACATAACAGCAGGCAGTTACTCTGCTAGTGCGCGTTAGGTTAGATTTTGCGCTCCTGGGGACTCTTTGTTCGTTCTCCGTAGGATAGGCTTTCCAGCCTGTCTTTCCAGCTTGTCGGTCAGGTGGACGGTCTGGAAAGACCGTCCTACGTAAACGGTTCAATGCTTTCAGGTGAATTTGCGCTAAACAATGAGATGACCGATTTGTATAAAAAGTTGCTTAACACAGCAGTAGTCTTTCCAGGCTGGCGATCGAAAGTGAGAAGACAAGACGCTGTGCTATAATCTCGCCAGAAAGGTAATTATGCTGCAACAATTCGTCAAATGGGTGGGGGGCGACCCCAACAAACGTCAAATCGAGCATTTGAGCAAACTGGTCGAAGTCATCAATGCCTTCGAACCGGCGTTAGAAGCGTTGAGCGACGAAGCCTTGCGCGCCAAAACGGACTCGTTTCGCGCCAGATTGCGTCAGGCTACGGAAGGCATCGAAGAGGATGACAAACGCTTCCAGGCCGAACAGGAAATTTTAGAAGAGATTCTGCCCGAGGCCTACGCCGTAGTGCGCGAAGCCTCCAAGCGTACCATCGGCTTGCGGCACTATGACGTGCAGATGATTGGCGGCATCGTGCTGCATCGCAACTCCATTGCCGAGATGCGCACCGGCGAGGGCAAAACGCTGGTTGCCACGCTGCCGCTCTATCTGAATGCGCTGAGCGGCCGCGGCTGCCACCTGGTCACGGTCAACGATTACCTGGCGCGCCGCGATGCGCGTTGGATGGCGCCTATTTTCGATTTCTTGGGGCTGTCGGTAGGCGTCTTGCAAATGGCGGCTGTGACCGAGAACGGTAAGAAGGCCTTCCTGGTAGACCTGGAAAAAGAGTCCCCGCATGAAGACCAGCACCAATTGCGCATGGTGGAACGTGCCGAGGCTTATCGCGCCGACATCACCTACGGCACCAACTCTGAATTTGGCTTCGATTACCTGCGCGACAACATGACCATGCGCCTGGAGGACCGCGTTCAGCGCGGCCACCATTACGCCATCGTAGACGAAGTGGACAATGTGCTGATTGACGAGGCGCGCACACCGCTTATCATCTCTGGGCCGGCTTCGGGCGACCTGGAGTGGTACGGCAAGATGGCGCAACTTGTCAAGCAATTGCAGCCAGAAGATTACGAAGTCAGCGAGAAAGACCGAACCGTTTCTCTGACCGAGATTGGCATTGCGCATGTCGAGCAATTGCTCGGTCAGCCGCTGCAAGACCCCGATCGTCCCGAAGATGTCACCCCCGAACAAGCGCGTCTACTTGGCTATCTGGAACAGGCTTTGCGCGCTCAGCATCTGTTCAAGCGTAACAAAGACTACCTCGTCCAGGGCGGCAAGGTGGTCATCGTGGACGAGTTCACCGGGCGCTTGATGCCCGGCCGCCGCTGGAGCGACGGCTTGCACCAGGCGGTGGAAGCCAAAGAAGGCGTGCGGGTGGAGCCAGAAAGCGTCACTTACGCCACGATTACCCTGCAAAACTACTTCCGCATGTACAAGAAACTGGCCGGCATGACCGGCACCGCCCTGACCGAAGCGGAAGAATTCAACAAAATCTACAAACTGGAAGTGACGCCCATCCCTACCAACCTGGAATATCAGGCCTTCGGTAAGGATGCGCCGCTGGTCGAGCGGAAGGCAAAGGATGAGGAGGGTTACGAGTACACCTATTACGTGCGGCGCGATGCGCTCTCTACCACAGGAGGGGAGGCCCTCACCCCTGGCCCCTCTCCCAAAGGGAGAGGGGAAGCCCTCACCCCTGGCCCCTCTCCCCGAGGGAGAGGGGAAGGCGAAATTGTGCTATGGAAGCGCAAGGATTATCCTGATGTCATCTATCGCACAGTAGAAGCCAAATTGCGCGCCATCGTCAAGGAGATTGTGCGTTTGCACGTCATGGGCAGGCCTCAATTGGTAGGCACCACCTCGGTCGAGTCGTCGGAGAGGCTCTCGGGGCGGCTGAAAGCGGAGATGGTGCGCCGCTTGATGCAAATCTTGCTGGTACGCCATCTCTGGCTGCAAGCCCACGACCGCGTGGAAGATGGCCGCCTCATCGAGGAATTCGTCCCCTTCAATGTGCCGTTGGAAAAGATTGATGTCGGCCAACTGCGAAAGTTTGCCCAGCCGTTGGGAGTTCCCAGCCTCAACCCCGATGACGCCTCTAACCTGCCCATTTTGCTGGAGATTCTCAATCTGCCAGACGAATACGCTGACCGCCTGAAGGCGGTGTTACAGGGGGGCGTGCCGCATCAGGTCTTGAACGCCCGCAAGCATACCGAAGAAAGCCAGATTATTGCCGGAGCGGGGGCGTTTGGGGCGGTGACCATCGCCACCAACATGGCCGGGCGCGGTGTAGACATCAAACTGGGCGGCGAACTGGCCGAGGAAGTTATCGCTGTCGTCAACCGCGTCTTGCGCCGTTTGGGCATTCCCGACCCCTACGACCTGCCGCTGGAAGAAAAGCGCCAGGCGCTGCTCAAAGCCGATCCGTCTGCCTTCGGTATCTACGAGAGCGAGGTCAAATTCTTCCTGGCATACTTCGAGGACAGGGAGCGCGTCAAAGCGTTGGGCGGCCTGCACGTCATCGGTTCGGAGCGTCACGAGGCCCGCCGTATTGATAATCAGTTGCGTGGACGTGCCGCCCGCCAGGGCGACCCCGGCTCCTCGCGTTTTTACCTCTCGCTCGAAGACGACCTGATGCGCCTGTTCGCCGGTCAGCAGGTGGGCGCGCTGATGGAACGCCTCAAAGTGGATGATTCGCTGCCGCTCGAAAGCCGCCTGGTGAGCAACCTGGTCGAACAGTCTCAGCACCGCGTCGAAGGCGCTAACTTCGACGTGCGCAAACACTTGCTCGAATACGACGATGTCCTCAACAGCCAGCGCGAGCGCATCTACGGCCAGCGCGACCGCGTTTTCACCAAAGAAGACCTGCGCGACGACATCCAGGCCATGCTGCGCGCCGAGGTGGAAGCGCGCGTGCCGGCCGGACTGGAGGACGAAGAAGGTCCCTGGAAGTTGATGGCCTGGCTGGAACAGGTCCAGCCGCCTTTTGCCTACGGTGACGAGCGCATCTTTCCCAGTTTTGGCCTGCGTCTGTTACTGGAGCGGCTTGGCGACCCGCAGGATATCCGCTCTGCTGCCCTGGAGTTGGTGCGCGAGGCTCTCGAAGCCGAACACGCCCATACCCTGCGCGCCATCCAACGCCTGCTCGAACGCAGCGCCGAAAGCCTGGACCAGCAATTGGATGAGCGCAGCGATACGCTGGACGCCTTCTTCGAGAACTTAGAAGAAGGACGCCGCCCGCAACAAATTCTGGAAGAGTTGCAGGATCTCGTCCGTCTGCCGCTGAAATTGTCGAACGAGCAAATGCGCAGACTGGCAAGCGACCCAGACGACCTGAGAGATGAGATCGGTGAAATGGTGGCTGTGCAATTGACGGCCCTGAACGCCCTGCGTGTTTCTGCCGCCATCGAGAACCGTCTGGGCGAGCCGCTGGGCCTGGACAGGGCCGCCTTCCAAACCGACGATTGGGACGGCCTGGCAGCGCAGATACTGGAGGCCGCCGAAGCCGTGTTGCAAAAACGGCGCGAGCGCCTGGTTGGGCCAAACGGCCAAATTCAGCGCGACATCGAAGCCAGCCTCGAGCGCGAACCTGCGCACGACGAAAGTGCCAAACTGCGTCTACTCCTGGCCCTCTCGCAAGGCGTCCGCACTGCCTTCGACGCCAAAACCCACCGACAGGTGAAGCAGGTTGTTAGCCGCTTTAGTTATGTCTTTCTGACGGCGCGTTTCTTGCAAGACCGCCCGGCGGAAGAGGTGGTCGAAGAAGTGTTGGATCACCTGGCGCAGGCCGAAGAGGCCCTGGCGCTCGCCTGGGGGCAGGGAGAACTTGCAAAACGGGCATCGTCCCCGCAGGGGGGGCAGGCCGAGGTCCAGGATGAAGCGTATGTCCGCCAAATCGGGCGGCAGGTTCTCAATCAAATCTATCGCCAGTTGCTGCTACAAGCCATCACCGAGCAATGGGTGGATTACCTGACGCGCGTCGAAGCCCTGCGCGTGTCCATTGGCCTGGAGGCTTACGCCCAACGCGACCCGCTGGTACAATACAAAAGCCAGGCGTCTGAAATGTTCCAGGGATTGATGGCCGACATCCGCGCGCTGGTCATCAGCCGCGTCTTTGCCTATCGCCCGCGCCAGATCCACCTGACCATTACCGACACGGGCGAGGCGCGTCCGGCTGCCGCTGGTGGACAGGCAGGCCCGGCAGCATCCACCGAAAAGAAGAAAAAGAAACGCAAGCGGCATTGAAATTGGCGTCCAACTTAACCGTCCCTCTGAATCCCTACAAGGCCTTGCCCAAGGTGGAGTTGCACCGCCACCTGGAGGGATCTCTGCGCTTGCAGACCATGTTGGATATTGCCCGCGCGCATGGCGTGACCGTGCCGGCCAGCGTTTTACGCTTGAGCGGTATGGTGCAGGTGCAAGACGAAGACCCGCTCACGTTCCAAAACTTTCTGGCCAAGTTCAATACCTTGCGGCTGTTCTATCGCTCGCCCGAGGTCATCCATCGCGTGACGCGCGAGGCGGTGGAAGATGCGGCGCACGATCACATCAAGTACCTGGAATTGCGTTTCACCCCCGTAGCCCTCAGCCGCGCCGAGCGTTTTCCCTTACATGATGTAATGGATTGGGTTTGTTCCAGCGCGGCCCAGGCGGCGCAGGAGTTTGGGATTACGGTGCGGCTGATTGCCTCGGTCAACCGCCATGAGAGCGCCGAACTGGCCGAGCAGGTGGCCTGGCTGGCGGCGTCTCAGATGAAACATGGCATCGTGGGGATGGACCTGGCCGGGAACGAAGCCGAATTTTCGGCCAAACCGTTTGCGCCCATCTTTGCAGAAGCCAAGCAGGCCGGCTTGAAACTCACCATCCATGCCGGCGAATGGGGCGGTGCGGAGAATGTGCGCGAAGCCATCGAAGTCCTCGGCGCCGATCGCATTGGTCATGGCGTGCGTGTGATGGAAGACGAGGACGTGGTTGCTTTGGCGCGCGAGCGCGGTACGCCTTTCGAGGTCTGCCCTACCAGCAATTACCAAAGCGGCGTTGTCCCTGCGCTGGGCGTCCACCCCTTGCCGCGCATGTTGCAGGCCGGCTTGAATGTGACGGTCAATACCGATGACCCAAGCGTCTCGCGCATAGACCTGAGTCACGAGTACAAACTCGTCTGCGAAGACCTCGGCTTGCCGCTTGACATTCTGCGCGGCCTCATTTTGGCAGCCGCCCAGGCCTCGTTCTTACCGCCGGCCCAGAAGGAGTCTCTGGTTGCCAGGCTGCAAAAAGAAATACAGTAGTAAACATATTCGACCCAAAGGAGACCGGTATGCAAGACTTTTTCGGTGCGCGTGATACCCTGAAAACCAAACATGGGACATACGTTTTCTATCGGCTGGATGCGCTCGAAAAGGCCGCTCTCACGGACCTGAAGCGGCTTCCGTTTTCGATTCGCATCCTGCTCGAATCGGCTCTGCGCCAATGCAATGAGCGCGAGATCACGCAAGAGGATGTGAAAAACATCGCCGCGTGGACACCCCTCACCCCTCACCCCTCTCCCGCTGGGAGAGGGGAAGGGGTGAGGGGCTCTCCCGCTGGGAGAGGGGAAGGGGTGAGGGGCTCTCCCGCTGGGAGAGGGGAAGGGGTGAGGGGCTCTCCCACTGGGAGAGGGGAAGGGGTGAGGGGCTCTCCCACTGGGAGAGGGGAAGGGGTGAGGGTAGGCATCCCCTTCTTACCCTCGCGCGTGATCATGCAAGACTTTACCGGCGTGCCGGCGGTGGTGGATTTGGCCGCCATGCGCGCGGCAGTGGCTCGCTTGGGCGGCAACCCGAAGAAAATCAATCCGCTCGTGCCGGTAGACCTGGTCATTGACCACTCGGTGCAAGTGGATTTCTTTGCCACCCCCGATGCCCTCCAGCGCAACGCCGAAGTGGAATTTCAGCGCAATCGCGAGCGTTACGAATTCCTCAAATGGGGACAAAAGGCTTTCTCCAACTTCCGCGTCGTACCGCCCATGACCGGCATCGTTCATCAGGTCAACCTGGAATATCTCGCCAGTGTCGTTGGAGTCCGAAGTCTCCCCACTTCGGAGTCGGAACTCGTGGCCTTCCCCGACACGCTGGTTGGCACCGATTCGCATACCACCATGATCAACGGCCTGGGCGTTCTGGGCTGGGGCGTGGGCGGAATCGAAGCCGAGGCTGTGATGCTCGGACAGCCGATGGATATGTTGTTGCCAGAAGTGGTGGGCTTCAAATTGTATGGGAAACTATCGGAGGGCGTCACTGCGACCGATTTGGTGCTGACCGTCACCCAAATGCTGCGGCAGAAAGGCGTGGTAGGCAAATTCGTCGAATTCTACGGCCCCGGCCTGGATGGGATGCCGCTGCCCGACCGCGCCACCATTGCCAACATGGCGCCCGAATATGGCGCTACCATAGGCTTTTTCCCGGTAGATAACGAAACCCTGCGCTACCTGCGTTTGACCGGCCGCCCAGCCGAACAAGTGGAACTGGTGGAAGCCTATTGCCGCGCCCAGGGATTGTTCCGCGAGGCAGATACCCCCGAGCCGCAATTCACCGACACGCTCGAACTGGACCTGGGGTCTGTCGTCCCCTCCCTGGCGGGACCCAAGCGTCCTCAAGATCGCGTGCCGCTTGCCGCCATGAAGGAAACCTTCCGGGCGGCACTCGAAGCCCCGGTCAAAGAACGTGGCTTCGAGTTGAGTCCCGAAGCGTTGCAGCGTCGGGGGACGATTGACGTCAACGGCGGGTCGTACTCTATCGGGCATGGTGCCGTTGTGCTTGCCGCCATCACCTCTTGCACCAACACCAGCAACCCATCGGTCTTGATTGCGGCCGGCTTGCTGGCTAAGAAGGCGGTCGAGAAGGGCCTAACGGTCAAGCCTCACGTCAAGACCTCGCTGGCGCCCGGCTCGCGCGTGGTGACCGAGTATCTACGTCGGGCTGGCCTGCTGGAGCCGCTGGGGCAACTGGGATTCAACGTGGTGGCCTATGGCTGCACGACCTGTATCGGCAACTCAGGTCCCTTGCCTGGAGAAGTGGCCAAGGCCGTTTCTAGCGAGGACCTGGTAGCGGCTGCCGTTATTTCGGGCAATCGCAACTTCGAGGGGCGGGTACATCCGTTGGTGAAGGCCAACTACCTGGCCTCGCCGCCGCTGGTGGTGGCTTACGCTTTGGCCGGCACGGTGGATATTGACCTGCTCCACGAGCCGCTTGGGACAGGCGCAGATGGTCAGCCGGTGTACCTGAAAGATCTGTGGCCGACCACGCAGGAAGTGAGCGAAGCGGTGGCTGCCAACGTCGAAGCAGACATGTTCCGCCAAAAATACGCCGATGTATTCTCTGGCTCTGAGATGTGGCAAAACGTGGAGGTGAGCGGCGGCGACCTGTACGAGTGGGATGCGGCCTCGACCTACATCCAACATCCGCCCTTCTTCCAAGATTTGACCTTGGAAACGCCCAAGATCAGCGAGATTCGAGGCGCGCGCGTCTTATGCCTGTTTGGTGATTCGATCACTACCGATCACATCTCACCGGCCGGTTCGATTGCTCCCGACAGCCCGGCCGGCAAATTCCTGCTGGCCCATGGCGTGCAGCAGCGTGACTTCAACTCGTATGGCTCACGACGCGGCAATGACCGTGTGATGGCGCGCGGCACGTTTGCCAACATCCGCCTCAAGAATCAACTGGTCGCACCGAAAGAAGGCAATTGGACCAAACACATGCCTTCGGGCGAGGAAATGCCCATCTATGATGCCGCTATGAGGTACAAAGAAGAAGGTGTGCCTTGTATTGTCATTGCCGGTAAAGAGTATGGCACCGGCTCCAGCCGCGATTGGGCCGCCAAGGGTCCCCTGCTGCAAGGGGTGAAAGCCGTCCTTGCCGAATCGTTCGAGCGCATCCATCGCTCCAACCTGGTGGGGATGGGCATCCTACCTTTGCAGTTCGTGGACGGGCAGAACGCTGAATCGCTTGGCTTGCGAGGCGATGAAGTGTACGACATCGAGTGCCTGCGCGACGATATGCCGCCGCGCGCGCGGGTCAATGTGCGTGTGCGTCGGTCGAATGGTCGCGAAGAGATGTTCGAGGCCGAGGCTCTGCTCAATACGGAAGTGGAGGTCAATTACTACCGCAATGGCGGCATTTTGCATACGGTGTTGAGGCGTTTGGTGAAATAGCCCCTCCCGGCCTGTCCTATTCTCTGCGCTCCAGCGGAAAAGGAGGCAGGTGGCTGTTAGGTGGGTGAGGGCTGAGATTTGAAGCCGAGACCGGCGATGAGCCGGTCTCTTTTAGTTCTTCTAGTTCTTCGGTTTTGGTTCAGGCTTCTTTTCCATATCCTTGCGGATCTGCTGGCGCAGTGCCTCGGCTTGCTCCGAGCGAGGCCGCTGGGCACTCTCGTTTGCCAGCGCGCCGAAGCGGTCGGAGAGCAGCATGGTGAGCAAGGCTTCCATGATGCTGCTGTTGGCCGTCCCGCCTTCGCCTTCACCTTTGCCGCCGTTGACGACCACGCGCGGCACCACGTCTACGCCAGATTGCTGGATCGCCTCTGCAAAGCGGTTGAGCACCTGCTGCGTCACCTGGAACTGCGGCCCGCCATAAGCGCGCACCTGCTCTTCTGTTGCCATGGCCTGAGCGATACCCACGCGGGCAATTTTCTCGGCTTCTGCTTCAGCCAGGGCGCGGATCTGGGCTGCTTGTTGGATGGAACGCTGGTACTCGGCCTTGCCCTGATCGGTCTGAATGTTGATGTTCAACTCTGCTTCGGTCATTTTCGTTTGCATCTCAGCGCGCGCCTGAGCCTCGCGCAGTTCACGCTCTTTGATGGCTGCTTGTTGTTGCCGCGCATAGGTTTCTACCTGTTCGGTGGCAATTTGACGAGAGCGCAATTGAGTCAAAATGGTTTCGATTTGAGAGTCGTCCGTTGGCGAAGAAGGCGTGCCAATCAGCACCTCTTCCAATTCCAGATTGTAATGCGCAAATTTCTCCTTCATTTCGGTACTGGCCTGTTGTTGGATGGCGCTGCGTTCCTGTAACAGTTGAATTAACGTGCGCGTCTGCCCAATGTTCTTGAAGTAAGCCGATACCATGGGGTCTAGGGTTTGTTCCACCAGGCGTTTGATGTCTCCAAAACGTTGGATCACCAGCGGGGCTTTCTGATAGTCAATATGAACAACCACCGATAGCGGCAATGACGGCTCGAAGGCGTCTTTGGTGATGAGCGAAACTTCCGTCAAATTTTCATCGAAACGATGCGCACCGACCTCGGTTCTGATCCATTTCAAGATGAAGTTGGTGGTTGGGACCGGGATCACTTTCCCTGCATAGGTATTGAAGGCATATTTGCCGGGCAGAAGCGGTTCATTCCAGACGCCGCGGTTACCCTTCGAGACCAATTCGCCGTGCCGGTATTCCGACCCTGAAAGGTCGGCGCCGGCCTCCCCCGTATATGACACCACCACGCCTACGTTGCCGACCTCGATCACGGTCTTGGGGATCATCTCAACGGTGGCAAACAGGCGGTTGATGTAATAGGTGCCTTCCACCAACACTTGCAACTGACGGCCGCGATAGCCGCCTGCTGCCAAAAAGCGGTCTGCGTCTTGGAAGTTGTTGTGATAGGTCTCGGGTTTTTCGATGTCATCGCCCACGATGGGAGCAATGATTTCGCCTTGCTCCAGGGAGGGGCCGTCATGCACGGTCACGATACCCACTGTGTCATCGGTATCTTTGATCACTACCGGCCGGAAGCCTCCGCGTTGGGCAATGACATCTGCCATGTTACGAATGGTTGCGGTTTCTTCCTTGCTCAGCGGAATGGTGTAAATTTGCTCTTCAGTGATGACAATGAACTGCACCAGGTTGATGGCGTAGGTGCCTTCGCGCAGGATGCGGCGTTGTGGGCCGCGTTGCCCGCCGTTTTTCAGGAAACTCTCCACGTCCTGAAAATCTTGAGCGGTTGCGTTCGACGCCAGCACTTGTGCAGGCTCTAGTTGGCGGCCATCGCGAGCAAAGACATAACCGATTTTGCCTTGCGAAATCGTCACCAACGGCATGGTATGGACCACATATTGAATAGGCATGAGATAATGCAGGCCGCCGCGCAGGATGCGAGGCTGGTAACCGGCCTCGCCGTTGAGTGCAATCAAGCCGGTCTTTACCGAACCTTTAGCAAGACTCCAACGCTTTTCTACGATGCCGATGCGATTGTTGGGGATAAAGCGGATGCCAGAAAGCATGATGAGGAACAGGATGACTAGCAACACGCCAAAAAAGGTTGTGGACGCAATTCCAAGCATGTTTTTTCTCCTACACGAAGGTATACGGTTTACATTCACCTGGTTGGTTTTCTTGTGTTATTTGCTTTATACACCATAACGCTTGTTCCGTTGCTTTTCTCTCTTCTGTGGGATAGTCATTCGAAAGGTAGGCCTGCACGCGGGGCAAAGCGGGCAGCATGGCTTCTTGGGCAACTTGTGCCACCCGGCCGATGGCCCAGAATGTGCCGGCATAGAAACGCGGCGCATCTTCCTCTTCCAGATCCAGGAGCGAAATCAACATGGGGAAGAATTGCTGGAATTGTGGGCAATGATATAGGATTTCCCCAATCAGTTCGGGCGCTCGCCAGCCAATGCCGCCTGATTCGTCGTTGACCAGCCAGAACAGACGCAGCAAGGTGTTGCGAATGAATTCGGAATCACGCTCAGCAATGATTTTAGCGGCCAGGCCTGCCACCTCAATGGCGCGTTGACTAACGGTGGCATTTTCATCATAGGTCAGTGCGGTCAATTGGCTCAGGATATGTTTTTTGTGTCTGGCAAGGCTAAGGATGGACTGGTATTGGCCTTCCAGCAGCCATTGTCGGATGGTGGGCAGGCTTGCGGCGTGAGGTTCCATAGGAGTATGCAGCACTTTCGATTATACTTTGATTTTGACGCGCGCAACGATTCTTGCCGCCAGGCGGCTGATAAACCTTGCACGCGCGGACGATTTTCTCGATACACGGAGTTCAATATGACAAAGAAAATTCCTCGAAAAAGTAAGAAGACAACTTCTGTGGAGCGCCATTCTCCGGCCCGGAATGTATTGCTCGCCCTGACTTTGGTCCCGTTGGTGATTGGCATCCTCTTGGTTGGCGCTTGGGTATTAGATTTAGAGGTATTGGAGGATCCCCAATCTCAGGTCATTGTTGGCGTCTTCTTTTTTCTCTTGGCTTTCACAGCATCCAATCTCGTTCAGAAGCGTTGGCGGCTGGCGGCCGGTTGGGGGTTGCTGGCAGCGGCTGACCTTGTTACGTTGGGCTGGCTGAATCTGGCCGCTCAAATCGTGGCACTGACGGCTGGCTTGTGTGGCGTCGTTTTGCTGGCTTTGGAGTTTTATGGGCAATATAAGTTGAACCAGGCCGGACAGAAAAAGAAATGAAACGTTAGGAATGCGCTGCCGGGTATCTTCTCGAAGGGGAGAAGCGAGTCCTCGATGGATCGAGATGATATACTGCTGGTGTTGAAAGGCCAAGAGGGGGAATAAGCCTTTCTAGTTTGTGCTATTTTGCACTAAGACTTTTCTTAGGGGGATTAAGACTTGTCTTAGATTCCCTTGCTCGCAATTTCCTTATAATGAGTTTGGAATTGGCTGCTCATACAGTCAATGGGTTTACTCTTACTGCTTACTGTTTTTACGGTTGATGATGAAAAACCTTTGTAAAGGAGGTGGAAGCCATCAAGGCTCTGCAAGGCCAAAAAAAGGGGAAGGGGTGTTGGCAGGCAGGCTGTAAGAGAATACGTTCATCTTGAGTTTGTTTGCTCGTCCATAATACCCTATTCAATTGTGAATGCAAGGAGAGAAACGATGAATGTCAAAATTAATGAGGATTGGCTTGCAACCATCCTGGCCTTTGTGCTACTGATCCTGGCCTTAGTCAATGTCATCCAGCCCGGCTGGGTTAAATTCTAGGAGGAGGCCCAAGATGACTACTTCAACTGTAAAACAAGAGAAAGCCGCCGGTTCAGGAGTTGTCAATTTCCTGGTCGGTTTCGTAATCGTTGTGGTGCTGGCCTTCCTGGCGCGCTGGTTCAAGGATCAGGTTTATGGGATCAAGGACCTTTTCGGCTGGGGCATTCCAGGCAAAGTGTTGGAATTCCCGCTCTGGGCAGCCCTTTTGGGCTTGATTGCCAACCCCATTTTGAAGGGACTCAAGATCTATGAGTCCGTCAAGGCGGGTTTCCGCACTGAACTGTTCCTGAAGGTCGGTCTGGTTTTGCTTGGCGCTGGCATCAGTTTCAAGGTGATTGTCACCGCTGCGGCGGGCGCCATCATCCAGGGCATCATCATGGTCACGGCGGTGTACTTCTTCTCGTGGTGGCTGGGCGGCAAGTTTGGCCTGCCCGACTCTCTGCGTGCAGTGATGTCCACTGCTGTGGCTATTTGTGGCGTCTCCGCCGCAATCGCTGCCGCTGGCTCCGTGTTAGCCAAGAAGGAAGAGATCACCTACGTCACCGCTCTTGTGATCATCACCGCCCTGCCTCTGATGGTGATTGCCCCGTTACTTGCAGGCGCAATGAACATGCCTGAACCGGTAGCAGGCGCCTGGTTTGGCGGCAACGTGGATACGACGGCGGCGGTCGTGGGCGCGGGTACGATCTATGGCGAGACGGCTCAGAAGATCGCCAGCATCGTCAAGCAGACCCAGAACGCCTTGATCGGCGTGGTGGCTTTCCTGCTGGCGCTCTATTTCTCGACAGTGGTCGAAGGCAAGAAGGAAAAGCCCAGCGCCGCCATTATTTGGCAGCGCTTCCCCAAGTTCGTTTTGGGCTTCATCGTCACTTCGTTGCTCTTTACCTTTGCCCTGATTCCCGCGCCGGGGAAAGAGACGCCCAATGCTGGAAACACCATCGGTTCCATCAAGGACTGGGCCTTTTGCTTTGCCTTTGTGTCCATGGGCCTGGAATTGTCGGTCAGCGGCCTCAAGAAGATGGGCTGGTCGCCGGTCATTGTGTACTTGATCGTGACCATCTTCAACACCCTGTTGGCTTTGGTCGTTTCCTGGCTGATTTTCGGCTGGTTGTTCCCTGCAAGCCTGTAAGTAAGACCTGCTTTGAGACGTAACGAACATTTTGTGACCGTCTGAAAAGACAGAGGAGGGGAAAGCGAACATCACGCTTTCCCCTCTGCATGAAAACGGACCTTCGGCGGTCGCATGGAGGTAAAAATATGGCTAAGGACTCCAAAACCCCTATGCTCGATCAACTTGAATCAGGGCCCTGGCCGAGTTTTGTAAAAGAGATTAAGCGCGCTGCTCAAAAGAAGGATACGGCCAAGGATTTGCTCGGCCAGTTGGAGCGTTCTTATCACGACAAAATCGGTCACTGGAAGCATGGCGGTATCGTTGGCGTGAAGGGCTACGGTGGCGGCGTCATTGGGCGCTATTCCGACCTGCCCGAGGAATTCCCGTCTGTGGCTGAGTTTCACACTTTGCGCGTCAACATGCCGGCCGGTTGGTTCTATACCACCGAGAAACTACGCCAATTGTGCGATGTGTGGGACAAACACGGCAGCGGGCTGACCAACATGCACGGCGCCACCGGCGATATCATCCTGCTCGGCACATCTACGGATCAATTACAGCCCTGCTTCGACGATTTGAGCGAAATTGACTTCGATTTGGGCGGTTCCGGCAGCGATATGCGCACGCCTTCCGCTTGTGTGGGGCCAGCCCGTTGCGAATATGCTTGCATCGATACCCTGGACATCCTTCGGGAGATCACCCTCGAGTTCCAGGATGAGTTGCACCGCCCGATGTTCCCGTATAAATCCAAGATCAAGATTTCGGGCTGCCCGAACGATTGCGTGGCCTCGGTGGCGCGCTCGGATTTCTCGGTCATTGGTACCTGGCGGGACAATATCCGCATTGATGCTGCTGAGGTGGCCAACTATGCCAATGAAGGCCTGGATATCCAAGCCGAGGTGGTCGACCTGTGCCCGACGAACTGCATGAAATGGGACGCAAGCGCCAAGAAATTGACCATCGAAGATGCGGAATGCAACCGCTGTATGCACTGCATCAACCTGATGCCCAAGGCGCTGCGCCCCGGCAAAGAAAAGGGCGCGACCATCCTGGTCGGCGGCAAGGCCCCCATTGTGCATGGGGCGTTGATGTCCTGGGTGGTTGTTCCCTTCATGAAAATGGAGCCGCCCTACGACGAATTGAAAGAATTCATCCGCAAGGCCTGGGAATGGTGGGATGAGAACGGCAAGATGCGCGAGCGCCTGGGTGAGTTGATTCACCGCATGGGCATGCGCTCTTTCCTGAAAGCCATGGGCCTGCCGCCCGTGCCGCAGATGATTCGTACGCCGCGCGCAAACCCCTATTACTTCTGGGATCCTGAGGAGGTGAAATAATGGCCCGCACTGACTTTGGCCCTCCGAACTATAAAGATATGCTTCCGCCCGTCATTGCAAAGAATTATGGACAGTGGAAGTATCACGAGCGTGTGAAACCAGGCGTGTTGAAGCACGTTGCCGAATCCGGCGATGAATTGTATACCGTCCGCGTCGGTTCTTGCCGCTTGGTCAGCACAGACTGGATCCGCGATGTTTGTCAGATTGCAGACAAGTATTGCGGCGGCCATCTGCGCTTCACCAGCCGCCACAACCTGGAATTCCTGGTTTCCGACAAGAATCAGGTGGAACCCCTGCTGGCTCATCTCAAGCAAGAAGGCTATGCCGTAGGCGGCACCGGCCATGCCATCAGTAACCCGGTGCATACGCAGGGCTGGATTCACTGCCATACGCCCGCTACCGACGCCTCCGGCATCGTCAAGGCAGTGATGGACGATTTGTTCGAGTACTTCACGGATTGGAAACTGCCGGCCTACTGCCGCATTTCGCTGGCTTGTTGCTTGAACATGTGCGGCGCTGTCCATTGCTCTGACATTGCCATCCTGGGTATTCACCGCAAGCCGCCGCACATCAATCACGATACGGTGCGCGCCAAATGTGAAATCCCCAACGTGATTGCGGCTTGTCCTACGGGCGCCATTCGTCCTGACCCCAAGGAAAAATCGCTGACGGTCAACGAAGAGAAGTGTATGTACTGCGGCAACTGCTATACCATGTGCCCGGGCATGCCGTTGGCCGATCCACAAGGCGATGGCGTATCTATTTGGGTGGGCGGCAAGATTTCGAGCGCGCGCACGGCCCCCAAATTCTCCCGCCTGGTCATCCCCTACTTGCCCAATAACCCGCCGCGCTGGCCTGAAGTGACCGCAGCCGTGCGCAACATTGTCGAGACTTGGGCAAGCCACGCCCGTAAGCATGAGCGCATGGGCGAGTGGATTGACCGCATTGGTTGGGAGCGGTTCTTCGATTTGACAGGCATTCCGTTCACCGTCCAACTCATTGATGACTTCACACTGGCTACTGAAACCTTCCGGTCAACGCCTGCCTTCAAGTGGTAGAGAGGTGAAGCATGAGCGACGAAGTGACTGAGGAATTGAAGAATCAAATTGTTGAATTCTTCAAGCAAAAAGGGAAGATGATGACCCATCGTGATGTTGCCAAGGGTCTTGACCTGGATCAAAAATTGGTCAAGAAGGCGCTGACAGAATTGGTCAATGCCGGCACATTGGAATTTACCTCCTTTGGCGGCGCCACGTTCATCAAACTCCCTGGTACATGAGCAGACCGAGGCACTTTGTAAGATATTCTTTTTAGGAGGTAGATATGCCTGTAATCGAACTGAATGGGATACAGGTAAGTGTGGATGAGGATGGCTTCATTGAGGACCCTTCCGTCTGGAATGAGGAATTGGCGGCTGCCATTGCCAAAACCGAGGAAGTCAATGAATTGACCGAGGATCATTGGAAGGTAGTCAAGTATCTGCGGGAATATTACCTGCAATTTGGCATTGCGCCTATGATCCGCAAACTCTGCAAAGAGACCGGTTACGACCTCAAAACCATCTACGAGTTATTTCCAAGCGGCCCGGCTAAAGGCGCCTGCAAGATTGCTGGCTTGCCCAAGCCCACCGGCTGCGTCTAGGCCGCTTAGCGCGAGGTACATTCTCCACACTGGGGATAGGGGGGAGCAGATGTGCAAGTTAGCCGTCTTCCTGCCCCCTATCCCTTGCTGTTTCTTCGAGGCACTATGAGCACAAGCGATATTTTGTGGACCCTGCTTTCCCTCTTTTTCATTGGCCTGGCTTATTTTGCAGCCTTTTCTTTCGTCGCAGGTTTGCTGTGGAAGTTCTATGGTTACCTGCGTACTCCCATGCCTTACCCTCATGCTTTGACGCCTGCCCCCAAGACAGAAGGGGGGGCCGTCTTACGGGTGTTAGGAGATGTCACCCTCTTTCCCAACCTGTTCAAGGCCGATAAATGGTTGTGGGGAGGCGCGTGGCTCTTCCATGTTGCCCTGGCTGCGGTTTTATTCCGTCACTTGCGTTATTTTACTTACCCCGTGCCTGGACTGGTCTTGTATATGGAGTCTGTGGCGCTGTTCTTTGGCAGTTTGCTGGGCGCGGCTGCCTTGTTCCTGTTTTGGCGGCGGCTGGCTTTGCCGCGCACGCTCTATATTTCCAATATCCCCGACTATTTTGCCCTGGCTTTGTTAGGCGTGATCGCCGGCAGCGGGCTCATGGTGAATTACTGGTTGCGTGTCAACATTGTGGATGTCAAAGGCTTCATCTTAGGATTGATGACTTTCCATCCTGTCGAAGTGCCACATCATCCTTTGTTCCTCTTGCATTTACTGGCCGTCCTGATTTTGATGATTTACTTCCCCTTCAGTAAATTGCTTCATGCGGGCGGTTTGCTTTTCAGCCCCTCGCGTCATCAGCCTTTCCAGGTGCAGGAGCGTGGCAAGCGATATGTCAATCCAATTGATCGTTATTGAGAGAAAAACCTATGGCGAAATTCGATGAGACTCCCATTGTCAAAGACCCGGCGGTGAACGGCGTTTTGCGCCCGCCCAAACTCCGCGAACACGCTTCGGCGGAGGTGCAATGTTATCCTAGCAAGCCCAAAGACACTTCGGCCATTGATTTGCCGACCGAATTGGTGCCGAATTGGAAGGAGCGCGCCGTTGCCCGATTGGGTGAGTTGTTGGAAAAGAACCAGGCCTTGCGCGTCTACATGGACATTTGCGTGCGCTGTGGCGCCTGTACCGACAAATGCCAGTTCTACCTGGGAACGGGCGACCCGCAGAACTTCCCGGTGGCGCGCGCGGAATTGCTGCGCAAAGTGTATCGCCGCTACTTTACGCCCGCCGGTCTCTTCCCAGACCTGGGAGAAGCCGCCGATTTGGACGAGGAGATGCTCCAGAAGTGGTACACCTACTTCTACCAATGCTCCGAATGCCGCCGCTGCTCGGTCTTTTGCCCGTATGGCATAGATACCGCCGAAATTACCATGGCGGCGCGCGAGATCATGGCCTCGATTGGCGTCTCGACCAAATATATCACCGAAGTTGTAGCGAAGGTCTATGCTACCGGTAACAATCTGGGCATTCCGCCCGCTGCGTGGAAGGATAATTGCGAATTTCTCGAAGAGGACGTACAGGCGGATACCGGTTTGCCTATCCGCTTCCCGGTGGATGAGAAAGGCGCCGACGTGTTGCTGGTGCCGCCCTCGGCCGATAACTTTGCCAACACCGACACCATGATTGGCTATGGCAAACTCTTCCACTTCCTGGGCGTTAGTTGGACGACCAGTACCTATTGTAATGAAGGCGGTAACTTTGGACTGTTCTTGAATTTCGCCAACTTGAAGAAAGTCAACCGCCGCATTCTGGATGCCGCCCGCGAATTGGGCGTCAAGACCATTATCTGGGGCGAGTGTGGACATGCCTGGCGGGCGGGCATTATGACGCCTTCGCTCAATGGCCCTATGGATGATTTCGATCCGCCTTATCCGTACCATATTAGCCAGTATATCGTTGACATGCTGCGCAAAGGCGCCTTCGAGGGCCGCATAGACAAGTCGGCCAATGACCAGTATCTCGTCACCTATCATGACCCGTGCAATTCTGCGCGCGCAGGCTACCTCATCGAAGAACCGCGTGAGATTATCCGCGCTGTGTGTAACCGCTTCGTCGAAATGCCAGAAGGCACCATCCGCGAAAAGACTTTCTGCTGCGGCGCAGGCAACGGCTTGTTGACCGATGAAATTATGCCCATCCGCATGGCCGGCGGCAAACCGCGCGCCATGGCCGTCAAGCACACCGGCGCCAATTACCTGGCCACTGTATGTGCAATTTGCAAGGCGCAATTGCCCGAATCCATGCACTATTGGCAAGTGCCGGTCAAGGTGGGCGGTGTGATTGACTTGCTGGCGAATGCCCTCAAATTCTAGCCTTTGGAGACAGCCATGCGCAAAGTAGCCTTGTCTCTCGTTGTATTCGGAATTCTGGTCTTGACGGTCCTTTTTTATCCGCGCTATGTGGAGAAACCCGTCAAGGATGGCGAAGGGCCGCTGGCGATTTACCTGGACCCCAGCCTGCCGGCTCCTGAATATCACAGCCCCTTGGACTGGTGGAAGCGGAATCACAAGACCATTGTCAATCGTGGCGACTTGGACAGGCGCGATTGCCTGCAATGCCATGACCCGGCCACCTCTTGCAACAATTGTCACAATTATGTGGGCGCGGCTGAGATTGTCGTTGCCCCCTAAACGGTGAACGCTATGACGGATATTCCTGTTCCCTCTCCTAAATCTTCCATGTTCTCGCGCCGCCGCCAATTCATTCAATTGGGCTTCTTGACGGTGGCAGCCGCCTGGCTGGGAACATGGCTGCAAGCGCGTTTGTTCCCTGCCGCCAGCGCCAGCCAAGAAGCCGCCCCGGTCTCTTTTCCCTTGAGTGACTTACCGGTAGGCGGGGCCAAAGCCATTACGTATGGCGGCATTCCTGTATTGGTGTTGCGCACCCCGCAGAGCCTACGCGCCTTCTCGTTGATTTGCACGCACCTGGGTTGTACTGTGGAATGGCAAGACAACAAGAAGGAATTTTATTGCCCTTGTCACGATGGCCGTTTCGATGAATTTGGCGATGTGTTGGCCGGGCCGCCGCCCATTCCGCTGGAGCAATTTGCCGTGCGCATCGAGGGCGAGCAGGTTATCGTGGGCGAGGCCTAAGGCAGGAGAATGACCATGAAACGTTTTCTGATTTTCTTCGGTTCATTGCTTGTGACTGTGGCGTTGATGTTGGCTCTCTTGCCCGCCGCCACGGCGCAGGCCCTTCCCGAATATTCGGCGCAGACCGGGGAGCCCTGCGCTTCCTGTCACATCACCCCCTCGGGGGGCGGGCCGCGCGGCCCGCGCGGGCAGGCTTGGGTGGCCTCCGGCAAACCCGGCGCCGTGCCAGATACGCTCGAGGCGCTCGAATTGCTGGGCGTCGAATTGAGCGTGGATCCGGCCTATTTTACGGCAGCCGCTTCCGAGGTCCCAGAACCGGAAGCGCTGCAGGTCGCCCCGGCTCAGAGCCTGCGCTTGTATCGTTGGTTGAGTCAATATGATGGCAATTAGTCGTCGTGCGTTGATCGGTAAAGGACAGCCTATGGAAAACTCATCCTCCCAGACTCCCCACCCAGAACTTTCTCGTCGTGATTTCATCAAACTCGGCGCCGCTGCTGCCATCGCAGGAGTGGGTCTGAACGCCTTGCAGCCAACCCCGCAGGCCGTGTCGGTGCAACCGGCGGTGGGCGAAGAGACGATTGTCAAAACGACGTGCGCCTTGTGCCCCTCTGGCTGCGGCCTGGATGTGCGCGTGGTGAACGGTAGGGCCGTAAAAGTGGAAGGCAACCCATTGCACCCGCTCAATCAGGGCGTATGCTGCCTGCGGGGGCAGACCTCGCTGGAGGTGCTGTATAGTCCCGAGCGCATCCAACGCCCGCGCGTCCAGATGGGCGAGCGCGGCTCGGGCGATTGGAAAGAAATCTCGTGGGACGAGGCCCTCGAACTGGTGGCCGGCAAACTCGGTGAGTTGCGCGCCGCCGGCAAGCCTCATAGCGTTGCACTCATGCACGGCGAACTGCGCGGGCAAATGCGCCAGACGGTGCAGCGTTTCATGCGCGCCTATGGCTCGCCCAATGTCATTTCGCGCGAGAGTTTGGGCGAAGGCGCGGCCCGTATGGCTTTGTGGCTTTCACAGGGCGTAAACGCATTGCCGGTTTATGACATCAACAACGCCAATTATGTGTTGACCTTTGGCGGCAACCTGCTCGAATCCAGCCGCAACTTGATTGGCTACCTGGGCGCTACGGCTTTCATGCGGCGCGGACGCCCACAGCGCGGCAAACTGGTGGCCGTTCACCCGCGCCTTTCTCTGACCGGTATCAAAGCCGATGAGTGGGTGCCGATTCGCCCTGGCACCTATGGCGCGCTGGCGTTGGGCATGGCGAATGTCATCATCAACAGCAAATTGTACGATGAACCTTTTGTGCGCGATTTCACCTTTGGCTTCGAGGACTTCCAAGATGCCAATGGCGTCACGCACAAGGGCTTCAAGTCACTGGTGCTGGAGAATTACACGCTGGAGCGCGTGTCGGCCATCACGGGTGTCTCTACCGACAAGATTGCCCGCATTGCAGGTGAATTTGCCACCAACCGCCCGGCGGTGGCCATGCTGCCCACTGAGGCGGGCGAACTCTCTAGCGGTAATGCACTGTACACGGCGCTGGCCGTCCACGCCTTGAATGCCCTGGTCGGCTCGATAGATGCCAAGGGCGGCGTCCTCTTGCAGCGCTTCCCCAAGTTGGCCGACTGGCCTGACTACACGCTCGATTCGACCGCCCGTTTGGGAGAAAGCCGCGAGCGCATAGACGGGGCCGGCACCCAATTCCCGTTTGCGCTATCGGCCTATCAGAATGTGCCAGAACGCATCCTGGAGGGTAAGCCTTATCCCATCGAGGCCCTTTTCTTGCTAAACGCCAACCCGCTCTACGACCTGCCCAATGGCGGGCGCACCCTGGAAGCCCTGCAAAAAGTGCCTTTCGTGGTCAGTTTTGCCTCCACGCTAGATGAAAGCGCGGCCTATGCCGACCTGATTTTGCCGGCCAGCACCTTCCTCGAAGTGTGGGGCGACGATTACCTGGAAGGCACGGGCTATGCGGGCATCTCCCTGCGTCAGCCAGCCGTGGCGCCGCTCCACGATACGCGCAATCCTGGCGACGTGCTGCTCGACCTGGCGCACCGCATCGGCGGCAACTTGGCAAAAGCCTTCCCCTGGGAAACCTACAAAGACCTGGTCATGCAGCGCCTGTCTACCCTGGATTGGGAGAAATTGCAGGCCAACGGCAACTGGTCCGAACTGGTGTATTTCAACGCCCAGCCCGGCAGCCCGGCCTGGAGCGAAGTGGTGGGACGTGACCGCTTGAACGCTCCCAAAGATGGACGCTTCGACTTCTTCTCGCGTGAACTCTTCGCCCTGCTCGCTTCGGACTCGGACTTGGCCTGCCTGCCGCACTTCGAGATTCCCCCCGCTCTGGCCGATAGCGCTGAAGGCGCCCTCGAATATCCTTTCCTGCTGGTCGTACAACCGCTCATCACCCAGTCGCAGCAATGGCAGGGTATCGTCCCCACCTTGCAGGAAAGTTATGGCTTGCAAGGGCATGTCAAATGGGATAGTTGGGTAGAAATCAGCCAGAAGGCAGCCGAAGCCCTCCACCTCGAAGATGGGCAGCGCGTGTGGGTAGAATCGCCGCTCGACCGCGTGCAGGCCACCGTGAGAGTATATGCGGGCATTTGGCCGAATGCCGTCTTCCTGCCGCCAGGACAGGGCCATCACACCTTCGTGCGCTGGGGCCGCAAGTCTGAGCCAAACATGGTCGTCGGCGCCAACCCGAATGTCCTGAGCGAATTTACGAGCGAGCCGTTGAGTGGACTGGCCGTGGCCGGCCCCACCCGCGTCCGTATTTATCCGGTTTGATTGGAATTTTATATTTGGAGGTAGAACATGCCCCGCTGGGGAATGGTCATTGACCTGGACAAATGCTTTGCCTGCCAGAGCTGCACCGCAGCCTGCCGCATGGAAAACAACACGCCTGTGGCCGGAAAGAACCAAGCCGATATGGGGCGCGCCATCTTGTGGAACGAGGTCCTGCCGTTCATAGAAGGCGAATATCCAAACATTCGCACGACCATGCTGCCTCGCCCTTGTATGCACTGCGACAACCCGCCCTGCGTCAAGGTTTGCCCGGTGCAGGCGACTTACAAAAACGAAGAAGGCATCGTGCTGGTGAACTACGACCGCTGTATTGGCTGCCGTATGTGTACGGTGGCCTGCCCCTATGCCGTGCGTTACTTCAACTGGTACCCGCCCGAATGGCCCGAGGAACTGAAAGCGCACTTGAACCCAGAACCGGAAGTGCAGCCCCGTCCCAAAGGCGTGGTCGAAAAATGTACCTTCTGCTTCCAGCGTTTGCGCAAGGCGCGTGAAGAAGCCGAGGCCGAAGGCCGTCCTTTCAACGCCACCGACTACATCCCTGCCTGTGTGCAGACTTGCACCGGCCATGCTCGCTATTTTGGCGACCTGGATGACCCGAACAGCCTGGTGTCCAAACTGGCGCACAGCCCGCGCGCCTTTCGTATGTTCGAGGAACTTGGCACACAGCCCAAAGTCTATTACTTGAAGCAAGGGTGATGACATGGAACCCAAGAATCAAAACATACAAAAAATCCTTGCTCCCGTGCGCCGCGTTTCGGCTGGCGACTACCTGTTGTGGGGCGTCTTGCTTGCCTTGCTGTTGACCGGCCTGGGCGCCTGGACGTGGCAATTCATCCAGGGCCTGGGCATCACCGGCATGAACCGCCCGGTCTATTGGGGCGTATACATCACCAACTTCGTTTTCTTCATCGGCCTGGCGCACTCCGGTACCTTCATCTCGGCCATCCTGCGCATCGCCGGGCAAAGTTGGCGCGCTCCGCTCACCCGCGCTGCTGAAGCCATCACGCTCTTCAGCCTGCCTTTCGGCGCCGGCTCCATCATCATTGACATGGGTCACCCCGAGCGCATCCTGAACGTCATCTTCTATGGACGTTACCAGTCGCCCATTCTATGGGATGTGACGGCGGTCAGCCTGTACATGCTCTCCAGCATCATCTTCTTCTACTTCTCGCTCATCCCTGACATTGCCATCTGCCGCGACCGCCTCACCGATGCCCCGCGCTGGCAGCGCCGCATGTACGAAATTCTGGCCTTGGGTTGGAACCATCACCCTGAGCAATACCGCCGCTTGGAAAAAGTGCTGGATGGCATGGCCGTCTTTATGACCATGCTGGTCGTCACCGTTCACACCGTTGTCTCCTGGCTGTTCGGCATGACCGTCCAACCTGGCTGGCATACCGCCCTCATCGGACCGTTCTTCCTGTTGGGCGCCATCCTATCGGGGACGGCGGCGGTGGTGATTACCTTGGCCGTCCTGCGCAAGGTCTATCATCTGGAAAACGTCTTGCATATTGGCCTGTTCAACTCTTTGCGCAAACTGTTGATTACCTTCGTCCTCGGCTGGCTGTATATGATGATTGCCGAACACCTGACCATCGGCTACAGCAGCATGACCGAAGAAATGGTCGTCCTCAACGACAAATTCAGCGGCACGTTCTCATGGATTTTCTGGAGTATGGCCGCCTTCGTCTTTGGCATTCCTTTGTTGATCTTCCTCTTCAAAGGGAAGAACCATGTCGGTTGGATGGTATTTGCCTGCGTCTTGATCAATATCGGCATGTGGTTAGAGCGCTACATCGTCATCATCCCCACCGAGATTAGCCCGCGCATGTTGCATGTCATGGGACAAGGGCATTACCTCCCGCAATTGCCTGAAATCCTCATCACGATTGCCTGTTTCTCTGGCCTGGTCTTGCTCTACGCGGTCTTTACCCGTTTCTTCCCCATCGTCCCCATCTGGGAGACGGCCCAAGAACTGCCCGGCCACACGCATTCTCAGCCGGCCCCGGCAGCCGCGGCCAGCGATTAGCGTCTTCAGGAGGTTGATATGAACATTGGCGGTTTGGTTCACGCATATTTCGACAATGCCGGCCCTGGCGGCGTCTTCGTCCTGCTGGTTGTCGGCGTTGCCTGCACGACCTACTACCTCCTGGCGCGCTGGTTCGTGGCTGGCGGCAAAACAGAGAGCCAGGCAGTTCCTTCTACTGAAGATGAACAACCTGTGAGCATGGACGCATGAAACGACGAATTTTGATCCCCTCCCTGGTCTTCCTGGCGGTTCTGACGCTGGCCGTTGGCTCCGTCTCCGCTTCCTCCCTCGACTTCAGCCTGCCTGCTGCAACCGAAGGAGAGACTCTTGTCCCCGGCAATTATTGCGCCTCCTGCCACCTGGCCGATGACCCGCGCCTGGCGTCGGTCACGGCTTGGAACGGTGGCATTCAAAGCAAAGTCAACTCTCCCTGCCCGGCAGCCATCAAAATACACGAAGAACTGTATTACACCGAACGGCTGCTGCTCATGATCGAACGCGCCGAAAACACCTTTGGCCCCTTGCCCGAAAAGAGCCAGGCTCGTCTGGAGGACTATACCCAGCGTTACAGCCGTATGTTGGATACGCCCGTTGTCAGCCTGGACGCTTTCGTCAGTGAAGCCCAGTCAACTCGTTACCAGTTGAACAAGGCCTATGCTGCGCTCAATCAAATGGCGCAAGACGCCAAACAGCGCACAGTCCTGACGTATGCGGCTGTGATTACTTTAATTGTGCTTGGCTCATTGGCCTGGGGGGTGTACAACTCCCGCGCGCTGGCCGCTGGAGAGGTGAGCCGATCGTGGGGGATATTCTGGCGCGTGCTGTTTATCGTGGCGGTCGTGGCCTTCTTTACCTTGCCCCTCTTCCGCGTGCCGGCTGAAGAGGTGATGATGGCCACTGCCGAACAGCAGGAAGCCCAGGCAACCCTCGACGCCGCTCAACGCGCCGCAGACGCTGCCGACCGGTCCCAGGCGCGCGCCTGGATGTTGGCCCGCGTCGCGGCCGCCTATGCCGAAATGAACGCTTCCCAAGCCCAGGCCATCCTGGATGAAGCGCTGGCCTCGCTCGACGTAGCCCGCAAGAACGAAGAAGCCCTATGGGGTCAAAGCCTGGCCGTGCAAGAAGTGACGGTTGGCACCAAAATCGAAATGGAATCAGCCGGCCTCATCACTGCCGACCTGAACGCCGCCCGTGCACGCGCCTGGGCCTTGCCGCTGGTTGCCCGGCAGTGGAACGCGCTCGATGCAGTCCAAGCCGCTGCCCTTCTACAGGCCCAACAAGACGCCCTTATCGGCCAAAACAGTCTCTATCGTGATTTACAACTGCGCGCCCTATCGCTGGCTTGGGTCGAAGTGAATCCTTCTCAGGCTGCTCCCGCTGCCGCCCAAATAAAGGACGCTTCTCTGCGCGCCTGGACCTTCCGCGAACTGGCAGATTTGACCCACAACGCTTCATTCTATGACAGAGCAATCCAGGCTGCGCGCGAAGTTGCAGACCCTGTCCAAAAAGCGCGCGCCTTGCGCGAGATTGCCCGCGCTTCTGGCAAGAGCGCCCTCTTCGATGAAGCCCTGTCTGCGCTGGACGGTGTGGCCGATCCCGCGCTGGCCTATGCCCTCAGCGACCTGGCTGCCGCCTCCGGCAATGCTTCTCTGGTCGAAAGAATCGCCTACCCTGATGCCCGCGCCAGCGCCCTGCTGCGCATGGGAGACTATCCCTCCGCTTGGGAGGCGGCGGCAGGCATCGCCGATCCCTACGAACAGGCGCGCGCCCAGGCCGCTATTGCTTCTGCCTGGGGCAATGCCGATGCCGCCATGCAGATTGCCGTCCCCTTGTACCGCGATCTGGCGCTGCGCGATGTCATCCGAAAAACGGGAAATGCGTCACTGGCAGAGTTGATTACCTCCAAGTACTATAAAGTCCAGGCTCTGACCGCCCTGGGCGATGCCGAATCGGCCCTCCAGTTAGCCGCTGACCTGGGCGAAACCTACCCGTTGGTCGAGTTGGCTGTCAGCCTGTCTAAATCCAACCCGCAGGCCGCGCTGGCCTTGGTGGAGCAGATGAAGCGCGAAAGCGACAAAGCCATGGCCCTGCAGGCTCTTGCTGTCGCCTCGCACGACCCCTCGCTCATCGAACAGGCGCAAGGCATGGCCCTGGCCGCCCGTGTGCGCGGCGACGCGCTTGCCCCGGCCCGCGCTTTGCTCGATCTGGCGAATGCGCTTCGGACAGTGGATGTCAAATATGCAGATGCAGCCTATCGTCAGGCGCATGAGGCGGCGCAGCGCATTGCAACCAAATGAGGGATTCTGTGAGGTCATGTGATGTCGAATGAATATGCTGGCAAGCGCGTTCTTGTGATCGCTACCTTCGGTTCTGACAATCCAGAGCGCGGCCCCGGTCCTTTCGTCTTTGCCGGCGAAGCCGCCAAGGGTGGCGCCGAAGTCATGCTCGTCTTTGTCTTGCAGGCGCCGCTGCTCCTCAAGCAGGGCGTTGCAGAGAAATTGTATGCCAAGCAGGGCGGACGCACCATCCGCGAGTTCATCGAGGATGCCCTGCGACTTGGGGTAAAATTCTACGTATGCGATACGGCGTTGCAACTTTGCGATATGACGCCAGAAGACTTGATCGAAGAAGTGGACGAACTGGTCGGCCCCAGTTTCTTGATCAAACAGGGATTACAGGCCGACTTGGTTCTCTCCTTCTAAAAAACTATTTGGAGGTAGTATGTTCATCGTCACCATAGATATCGAGAAATGTAAAGCCTGCGGCGATTGCGTGGAAAATTGCCCTCAGCAAGCCATCGCCATCACCGAAGAAGGCGGCAAAAAGTATGCCATGTTTACTGGTAGCCCCGACGATTGTATTGGCTGCTTATCTTGCGAATCTTCTTGCGAAGAAGGCGCCATTACCGTTACCGAGTACTAATTGCGCTGACACCTGCTCTCACGCTAACGGCTGGATGTATTCCCCTGATGACTGCTCGAACCTGTCATGCGCCTCGCCTGGTCATTGCGGCGCCCCAGGGTCGAAGTGGAAAAACCACCCTGACCCTGGGATTGTGCGCCGCATTCAAAGCGCGCGCTTTGACAGTTCAGCCCTACAAAAAAGGACCCGATTACATTGACCCCTCCTGGCTGAGTGAAGCCGCAGCCATTCCTTGCCGTTCCCTCGACCCTTTTTTCTATGAAAAGCCCGAGGCGCTCCTGCGGGCTTTTCTGCGCTCTGCGCCAGAGACTGGCCTGAGCATCATCGAAGGCAATCATGGCTTGTTCGATTCTTTCGATGAGGCCGGCAGCGGTAGCACGGCAGCCGTGGCGCGCATCTTGCAGGCTCCCATCCTGTTGGTCATCAATGCTGCCCGTATGGGACGCAGTGCCGCCGCCATCGTGCATGGCTGTCAGACCTTCGAGCCAGAAACGAACATTGCCGGCGTAGTCCTCAACAACGTAGCGCAGGGTCGTCACGAGGCCCGTATGCGCCAGGCCATCGAAAGTCGCTGCCGTGTGCCTGTCTTGGGTGCCATTCCCCGCGACGAACGATTGACCATCCCCGATCGTCACCTGGGACTGGTGCCTCGCGCCGAACAAGACGCGCTTCTTCCCGCCATTACGGCCTGCCGGCAGACCATCGAGCGTTACCTCGACCTCGACGCTGTCCTTGCCATTGCCCGCGCCGCGCCTGATTTACCCGCTTCCTCTTCGGCCCCGTCAGCGGCCCTGCCTGTTTCGCCCCGGCCGCTCATCGGCGTCCTTCGCGACCGCGCTTTTACCTTCTACTATCCCGAAAACCTGGAAGCCCTGGAAGAAGCCGGCGCCGACCTGCTCTTCGTGGATGCTTTGCGCGACACAGATTTACCCGCCGTAGACGCCCTCTACATCGGCGGCGGCTTCCCCGAAATGTTCATGGACGAACTGTCTGCCAACATTTCCCTGCGCCGGGCAATCCGCGAAGCCATCGAAAACGACTTGCCGGTGTACGCAGAATGCGGTGGCCTGATGTACCTCTCCCGGCGTATCGTTTGGGGCGACAAATCGGCTGAGATGGTGGGCGCCCTGCCATGCGACATCGAAATGACCGTCAAACCCCAGGGACATGGCTATGTGACCGCCCAGGTGGAGGCCGAGAATCCCTTTTTCTCGCCGGGCCTGCTTTTGCGTGGACATGAGTTCCACAACTCGCGGCTGGTGACGCTGCCTGGCGACCGCCTGGCAACGGCTTATCGCCTCTTGCGCGGCAATGGATTGGGCGATGGCCGCGATGGGCTTCTATATCGGAACACGTTGGCTTCCTACACTCATTTGCATTCTGGCGGAGCGCCCGGCTGGGCGGCTGGCCTGGTTCACCGCGCGCAGGTTTATCGAGAAAACCGCCTGGATACAGTATCGGATAAAAGATGAGACTTCCTCTCCTTTCGAATATTGGCAATTTTTTCCCCAAATTGCGCCCGAAATCGGATGCCCAGGCCCCCGAAAAACGGCCTTTTCAAGTCGTTCAAATCGAAATCACCAGCCGCTGCAGCACCGGCTGTGTCTTCTGCCCGCATGATGCGCTGTCTGACAAATGGATAGACGGAGATCTGTCGCCAATCATGTATGAAGAACATATCGTCCCCCATCTGGATTTGTTCGATTTGGTGTACCTGCAAGGATGGGGCGAACCTATGCTGCATCCCAACCTGTGGGATATGCTGGGCTCGGCTCAAGAAAAGGGTTGCCGAACCGGCTTCACCACCAACGGCGCCTGGCTGCAAAGCGAACAAAATCAGCGTCTGGTAGAAATGGGCGTGGACATGATTTCCGTCTCTTTTGCCGGGACGGCTGCTCCCGTTCACGAATCGCTGCGCACCAACTCCCAGTTTTCTATTTTGTGCAGCAATTTCGAGAGCCTGGCCAACCTCAAGAAACAGCGCGGCGTGACCAAACCCTGGCTTGAATTGCATTTCCTGATGACGCGCGCCAACTTGAAAGAATTCCCTGGCTTGGTCGAATTGGCGGCTTCTCTAGGCGCGGATGAAGTGGTCGCCACCAACCTGACCTATTCTCCTAGCCTGGCGTTGGACCAAAAGCATGTCTTTGGCGAACAGCCCCTGCCTGAAGATCTCGAACTGATTCAGCGCGCCCAAGCCAACGCTGAACGCCTGAACGTTCCGCTGCGTGTTTACCCGCTCCAAACCGAGCCCAACACCCTGGTCTGTGACGCTGACCCACTCAACACAGTGTACGTCAACCATCGCGGCGAAGTCTCCCCTTGCGTCTATCTGGGGTTAACAGTGCAGGGGAAAATTCCGCGCTTCTACCAGGGCGAAGCGCACCCCTTCGATACCCTCTCCTTTGGAAATGTTCAGCGTGGTTTCTTGAAAGCGCTTCATGGAAAAGAGCGCGAGACCTTCCTCTCTGCTTTCAAACAACGAAATATGACCAGCGGCCCCCTGGCGATGTTAACCTACATGTCCGAACCAGGCCAGACTGAATTGCCGCCTCCGCCCGCACCCTGTCAGCATTGTTACAAAATGTTGGGCGTGTAAAGTTATTCGAGCATGAATATTGTTACAGCACAAGGCGATTGTTTTTGAACTGTTCCGGCAGCAGTTGAATTGCCTCCTGCGCGCGAACAGGTCATTTTGCTGACTTTGCGCTGTAATACCATTCCACCTAAAATCTTTGTCGAAGAGGTTCCCAATGCCAAACGATGTACAAAATAAGACAGCCGAGAACCAAGAGCAAGCCTGGCACGCGCTGCCTGTCGAGGAAGTGCTTCGCCATCTCGAAGTCCAGGAAAATGGATTGAGTGCCGAACAGGCTGCTCGACGCCTGCAACAATATGGGCCAAATCAATTGCAAGAAGCGCCGCGCCCTACCTTCTGGCACATGCTGTGGGAGCAGTTGAACAATTTCGTGGTCATCCTGCTCATTGTGGCTTCCATTATCTCTGCCCTGTTGGGCGATTATGTCGAGGCCGCCGCTATCATGGCAATCGTGGTGCTGAATGCCGTTCTTGGGATCATCCAGGAACAGCGCGCTGAAGAGGCTCTGGCGGCGCTGAAAAAACTGGCCGCTCCCGACGCCCAGGTGCTGCGCGATGGCCGACGGCAGACCATCCCGGCGCGCGACCTGGTGCCGGGCGACATCGTCTTCCTGGAAGCCGGCAACTTTGTTCCCGCCGACTTGCGCCTGCTCGAAGCGGTCAATCTTCGTATCGAAGAGGCCTCCCTCACCGGCGAGTCCCTGCCGGTGCAGAAGAGCGCCGTTTCCATCATAGACAAGGATGTGCCGATTGGCGACCGCAAGAACACCGCCTTCATGGGGACGACCGTTTCCTACGGGCGCGGACGTGGTGTAGTGGTCAGCACCGGTATGCGCACCCAGTTGGGCCTGATCGCCACCATGCTCCAGACCGTGGAAGCGGAAGAAACCCCGCTCCAGCGCCGCCTCGACCAGTTGGGGAAAACCCTGAGCATTGCCTCGCTGATTCTGGTGGCAATCGTTTTTGTTGTGGCCTTGTTGGATTACACCAACATCAACATGCTTTTTAGTAGCCCTCTGTCTTACTTCCAGACTTATACCCGCGAGATTACCGACGTATTCATCATTGCGGTCAGTCTGGCAATTGCTGCTGTGCCGGAGGGATTACCCGCCGTCGTGACCATCAGCCTGGCGCTGGGGATGCGCGAGATGATTCGCCGCCACGCCCTCATCCGCAAACTGGCCTCTGTCGAAACGCTTGGTTCGGCCACCGTCATCTGTTCCGACAAGACCGGTACGTTGACCCAGAACGAAATGACGGTCACGCGCTTGTGGGCCGACGGACAATTCATCCATGTGACCGGAACCGGCTATGCCCCGCAAGGTGAGTTCCAGGTGGATGGCAAGAAAGTTGACATCACCCAATACCCTGCCATCCTCACCTCCCTGTGGCTGGGGGTGTTGAACAACGATGCCGATATCGAGATTACCGGCGAGACCCAAGACGAGCGAACCTATCGCATCGTGGGCGACCCCACCGAGGGGGCGTTGTTGGTGGCGGCGGCCAAAGCGGGGGCCTTCCACGTGGACGTGAAGCAGGCCTACCCGCGCGAGAACGAAGTCCCCTTCGACTCGGAACGCAAGCGCATGATCACCATCCACGAGGTCAGCCAGCCGCGCCCGGACGACATTTCCCCCTTCTACGATAATAAGATGAAGGATTGGGAAGTGATTGCCGTCAAGGGCGCGCCTGACATCGTGCTGGGGTTGTGTTCCCATTACCAGACGATGGATGACAAATCCAAACCGTTGACCGAAGAACAGCGCCAGCGCATCTTAGCCGCCAACGACGAGATGACGAAGGATGCCCTGCGCGTGCTGGGCGTGGCTTACCGTATCGTCAAAGAAGTGCCAGCAATGGCTGACGGCCTGAAACCCGAGGAACTGGAAAAAGACCTGGTCTTCGTCGGCTTGCTGGGCATGATCGATCCGGCGCGGTTGGAAGTCAAGCCGGCCCTGGAACAGGCACGTAGCGCCGGCATCCGCACGGTCATGATTACCGGTGACTATCCCAACACCGCGCGCGCCATTGCCGAATCCATTGGCCTGATGAAACGCCGCACGCGCGTATTGACCGGCGCCGAAGTGGACAAGATGTCTGACGATGAGTTGCGCAGCGTCATCGAGGAGACGGCCGTCTTTGCGCGCGTCTCGCCGGAACACAAGATGCGCATCGTGGACGCGCTGCAAGCCAACGGCGAAGTGGTTGCCATGACCGGCGACGGCGTCAACGACGCCCCGGCCATCAAGCGCGCCGACATCGGCGTAGCCATGGGCATTACCGGCACCGACGTGGCCAAAGAAACCGCCGACATGGTGTTGACCGACGACAACTATGCCAGTATCGTCTCTGCGGTGGAGCAGGGGCGCATCATTTACAGCAACATCCGTAAGTTCGTGTTCTTCCTGCTATCGTCCAACGTGGCCGAGATCATGATCATCTTCCTGGCTACGCTGGCCGGTCTCCCCGCCCCGTTGACGGCCATCCAACTGTTGTGGCTCAACCTGGTGACCGACGGCGCCCCCGCCCTGGCGCTGGCCACGGAAAAGGGCGACCCGGACATCATGGACCAGAAACCGCGCGCCAAGCATGAGCCGATCATCAACCGCAGCATGGGACTGGGCATCGTGATCCAGACCATCACGCAGACATCGGCTGTGTTGACCGCCTTTGGCCTCGGCCTGTACTGGCACATCGACCAGGCGCTCCCGGCGGGACTCAATCCCATCCTTGGCCTGATCCAGCACGATTGGCGAGGTGTGGATGTGCAGACCGCTGAAACGATGGCGTTCCTGACGCTTTCGCTGTGTGAACTGTTCCGCGCCTACACCGTCCGTTCGGAGCGCGCCTCGCTGTTTACCATAGGCGTCTTTTCTAACAAATACATGCAATATGCGGTTGGGTTGTCCATCTCCCTGCTCTTGCTGGTTTGCAGCGTCCCCTTCCTGCAACCGATCTTCAATACCCACTTCCTGAACCTGAACGAGTGGTTGATCGTGATTGGGCTGGCGCTCATCCCCGCCGCTTCGGAAGAAGTGACCAAATTCTACCTGCGGTTGAGCGAACGGCAAGCAAAATAGTCGTCTGTCAGAGAAGAACCGTTCCAAAGGTTCCAAAACCTTCGGGACGGTTTTGTACCACCGACCTTGGGTCGGTTCGACCCGGCAGAGCCGGGTGATACGCCGTCGTACCACCGACCTTTGGGCGGTTCGACCCGGCAGAGCCGGGTGATACGCCGTCGCACCACCGACCTTGGGTCGGTTCGACCCGGGCAGAGCCGGGTGATACGCTGTTTGCGCCTGGAGTCGGTTTTCAGCCGACTTTCATATGCTGAGGCGGGGGATAATCCCCCGCCTCAGCCGCAAGGAAGGTTACCGATTTATTTTGTTCAACTCCATCAACTGCGGCGTAACGCAACGCTAGTTACCCCTTTTTCATTGGCCGGGCAATTTTGCCAGCGTTTGCTCCAAGTCGTCTGGGTACATGACATGACAGGTGCTGCACAGCGGCAGTTGGGGTTTGTTTTGCTCGATGGCCTGCTGTTGGTGGCACGTCAGGCAGCGGCCGTGCATAGCGTCTTTGTAACCGGGTGCCATCGCCTCGAACACGGTTTGCCCTTCGGCAGGCGTCATGGCTTCATGGCAATCCTGGCAGATGGCCGCCGTTAACTGAGTGTGTTCCTGCGCATGGCATTCCTGGCAAGACTGGTTGCCTCCCAGGGCCGTCTGGTGCAGCGTGTGGTCGAAAATCGAAGCGGGCTGGTAATAATCGGTGTGGCACGTCCAACAGGCCGTCGCCTCATCGTTGGGGCGGTCGAGGTGATGGCAAACCTGACAGTTGCTTTCGCCGCTTTCCTTATCCATCAAGCGTTCCTGATGTTCGAGGTGCGGGAAGTTCACCACATAGCCGCTGCGGTTGCCGTCAATTTGCAGCGGCTCCCAGCCCCTGGCCTCCATGACCGGCGTGACAGGCGGCTGGGCTTTGACGACCAACACCGGCAGCGCCAACGCCATGACGAAGACGGCCAGCCGGCTGCGATGCGCGACGATGGCCCTCAGCCACGAGCCTTGACCGGCAAACGCGCCCGCCCCGCCCCTGGCAGATGGCGCCGCTTCTTTCGGCGCTTCGGCTTGCTTGCCGAACAATTGCAGATTCTCGGCGAAGAACAGGTACAGCAAGACCGCCGCCGACGGGATGGCAAACGCGATGGCCGTTTCGCCCAGCGAAGGGGTGTAGGCTGTACCCGCCGCCCGGTACATGGTGAACATGCTCAGCGACATGCGCTGACTCATGATGCCCAAAATGCCCAGCACGGCGCCGGTCAGCAGGCCCTCGCGGCTCTCCCGCACCTTCTTGAGGCTGAACAGCAAGATGGGGAACAATCCACAGAGCAGGATTTCGGCCAGGAACAGGAAACTTTGCCACGAGCCATCCAGCGCGCCGGGCAACACCCCGCGCGCAAATTGGTCAATCAGGCGCAGCGACAGGTACAGGCCCAGCGGCAGGGGCGTCCACTTGCCTAAACGGGTCAAGATGTCGAAGTGCATCCCGCGCCCGAACCAGCGCTCGACCAGGAAGCCCTCCACGATGAGCGCCATCATGCCGGCGGCTATGGCGCTGGTGAAGAACAGATAAGGCAGCCAGGGGCTATACCACAGCGGATGGACACGATGAGGCATGATCAGGAACAGCGACCCCAGCGAGGACTGGTGCAGGGTCGAGAGGACGATGCCGGCAATCACCAGCGGCAAAGTCAATTTGTGAAGCCAGTGCAGCAGGGTCTTGAAGACCGGATGACGGAACCAGGGATGTTCCAGGATGACCGGGGCAAACTCCAACACCAGCACCGAGAAATATAGCATCACACACCAGGCAATCTCGAACATGACCGAGTGATGCTGCCAACTGATGATAGGCATGTAAATGTGCCAGGGCAGGCCCAGGTCGAAGATGAGGGAGACAATGAACGAGCCGTAGCCCAACATGGCAATCAGAATGGCCCGCCGCAAGATAGGGCGGTAGTATTCCAGGTGGAAGATGTAGACGATGGCCGCCAGGGTGAAGCCGCCGCCGGCAAGGGCAACGAACACCAACTTGAAAGCGATCCACAACCCCCAGGGAGCAGAGTCATTGAGCCCGGTAGCAGCCCCAAGTCCGGCAGCGAAGCGAATGATCGAGGCCACCAGGCCCGCCAGGGCGATGGCCCACAATCCATCTTTGATCCAAATGCGCGTAGTCGTGTTCACGTTATTGCTCCTCGGTGGGTTGACTTTGGCGCGCTTTTTGCGCTGCCTGCGCCTGCATACGCCGTTCGATGATCCAGAAGAGGCCGGTCATCAAACCAGCCGTGCCAATGGTAACGGCAGGCACTTTGCTCAGCCATTCCCAGGTCAATTCTGGCATCGGCTCCTGGATGGGTGCGCCATGGTAGCCCAAGAAATCCAGCGGAACATGGGAAATGTACATCACGGCCGTGCCGCCAACCTCCTGCGCGCCATAGACGATGGGTAGGTAGGTGTGCGGGGCTTCCTGGATACGCTGGTTGGCGATTTCGAGCAGTTCGCTCCTTTTGCCAAAGGTCAGCACCTTTTCGGGGCAGATTTCTACGCAGGCAGGCAATTGTCCCTGCTGGATGCGGCCATAGCACAATGTACATTTCTGCACCAACGGTGTGGGGGAGTCCCATTCGTAGCGCGGAATGCCAAAGGGACAGGCCATCATGCAGTAGCGGCAGCCCATACACTTTTGACTATCGTAAATCACTGCCCCTTCGGGTGTGCGGTACATGGCGCCCACCGGGCAGGCCGAGACGCAGGCCGGCTCCAGGCAGTGGCGGCAGAATTTTCGCACGAAGCCGCCTTCGGGGCTTTCGACGATGGACGACCAACGGCGCGCCGACAGGCCATCGGGAGATTGCTGCGGCATGAATTCGAGCGCGCCCAGGTGATTGACGCTTGTGCAGGCCTCCACGCACTGATTACAGCCCGTACAGCGAGTGACATCTACCAAAATGCCCACTTGTTCGATCGCGCTGCTCATATTTTCCTCCCTTCTGGGCCGTGAAGCGCTTGCACTGCTTTGCTGCCGGCTTGTGGGACGAAGTGCCAGGCAATTTCTGTGCTAAGACGGATGAGCGGAAACAGGACGCAATGGGAAATTTTGGTGAAGGGCGTAACCAGCAGCAGCGCCATGCCATTAAGCGTATGGAACAGCATCAAGCCGTTGTAGGGGATGGGATTCCAGGGCCGCCCGGCAATGTAGCCAGACAGGAAGATGTTCAAGATGAGCAGCAGCAGCACGTAATCAGCCGTCCTGCTCAAGCGCCGCGAGGCTGGCACATACAGCCGGAACAGCAGCAACAGGCTGACCCCGACGATGCTGATGAGAGTCAGCACGTCTAGCACGGGCTTCGAGATGGAGAACCAGGCTATCCCAATATTGTCCTTCAGAATGTCCAGGTGATTGCGCAGGAAAAAGGATACGACCAGGATGCCGACATGGAAACCGAAAGACGCAAAACTGTAAGCAGCACGGTTACGGTGCAGTCGGTTGAATGGGAACAACCAGTAGAACGTCTGCATGACGATCTGCCGCATAGGAAGGCGGCGGTCTCCGGCGCGGCGGATGGCTGCGACCATGTCCCAAACGGTCAAGACAACCAGCCGCAGCAATGCCAGGACGACCAGCGTCGCTACGAAGAGAAAGGCAGGGCCTTTGGCAAGCATCAACCAGGTTGGCATATCGAAAGGAGCCTCCTACTCATTAAAGGTTTTTGTCAGGAAAGGTCAATGGCGCGCAACACCAGGTCATGCACGCCGACGATTTGAACAGGCAGTTTGTGGTAATCTGCCAATTCTCGCAGTTGTTTCTTGCAGTTGGCGCAGGGCGAGGCAACGATTTGCGCCCCGCTGGCGCGAATTTGCTCGGCCTTGGTTTTGCCTGAGACCTGCATACGGAAGTCGAAGGTTTCGTCTAGCGAGACCAGGCCGCCGCCTCCGCCGCAGCAATAGTTTTCGCGGCCGTGAGGGGTCATTTCGACAAAGTCGGAAATGAAACTGCGCAACAATTGGCGCGGCTGTTCGATGATCCAGCCTGAGCGGGCAATGTTGCATGGGTCATGGTAGGTGACGCGCTCGGTGATGACATCTTTTTTCAGCCGCAATTTACCTTCCTGCGCCGCCTGTGCAGTCAATTCCAGGATGCTGACCACCGGCAGCGCGCGTTCCCCTGCAAAGGCGGGGACGAATTGACGCGCCGAACGGGCGGCGTGACCGCATTCTCCTATCAAAATTTTTTGCGCTTTCAACCGATGCGCTTCTTCGACCAGTTTTTCGATGATTCGTTCCAGCACCCAATCATTGTAGAACAAGCCGTAGTTGATACCATCGAAGTATTTCGAGCCAATCGTCCAGGATACACCGGCGGCGTGGAGCGCGGCGGCGTTGCCCATGAGCGTGTCCGCTTCCATCAGGTAATCGCTGACGGCCGGGAAGAAGATGTACTCGGCGCCTTCCTGGTCAACTGGGAATTTCACCTCTTTGCCGGTGGTGTCTTTCAATTCCTCTTCCAGGAACTCGATGTTGTCCATCAGGGCAGGCAACGGAATGGCCGAGGTGTTGCCGGTGGCGCCTTCCAACTGTTCGCGCACCGAAACCACCAGGCCCTTGGGGGCGATGCCCGCTTCACTCAAAACATAGCGGCCCAGGTGGGCAATCAGGCCGTGATCAATGCCCAGCGGACAATCCAGCGTGCAGCGGCGGCAGGCGTTACAGCGATAAAAGAACTCTGCCATCTCGTCAATTTTTTCGTTGCTCAGGGTGTCTTTGGGAGCGGCCCAGCCCAGCCAATTTCTATCGTCCGAAAAGTATTGCTTGTATACGTCCAATAACAAGTTGGTGCGGTAGCATGGTACATCGTGCGGGTCATTCGTCACTTGGAAGACCTGGCAACTGGATGCACAGCGCCCGCATTTGGCGCTGGTTTTGGCGTACAGTTCGACCAGGAAACGGTAGTTGCTGTCGCGCAGAATGGCTTCGAAAGCCGCCAGAAAGCGTTCTGCCCGCTTGTCTAGCCCGGGCAGCGTGCTGGACTCGAGATGGTAAAAATAAGGTTGGGATGAAGCGTCGGTCTTCTTTTCGGCGGGAGTCGTCATATCTATCACCTCTCTAAAGATTTGGGGGGAGTGGAGGGAGGAATCATCAATACTGCAATGCCGGTCGAGGCGCCGGTGTTGCGCCAACGGTGGTAAGCATCGCTGTTGAAAGCCAGGCTGTCGCCGGGGTTCAGGGTATAGGTTTGTCCGTCCAGTTCCAGTTCGACCTGGCCGCACAGGCATAGAATGGAATGCCGGCGAGGTGTCAGCGTTTCAGAGGCCGCAGCCGCTTTGGGCGCCGCCATCATACAGCCTGTGGTTTGGGGGGCAGCGGCCAGCAGTTGCAGGGTCTGTCCGGCAATGTTGGCTTCGGCGGCTGCCTCGTCTGCCCGCTGCAAGACCACGGCCGGCTTGCAAATTTCCAAAAATAGGGAACTGGGCGTTACGCCCAGGGCGTGAGCAATTTTGCACAAGGTTTCGATGCTTGGAGACACCTCGCTTCGCTCTACCATGCTGATCGTATTGGCAGACAGGTCGCACCCCCGCGCGAGTTGTTTCAGCGTCAGGCCGTTTGCCTTGCGCAAGTAGCGGATCTTGTTACCCACATTAAGCCAAGTTTCGTGCGTTTTCATCGTTAAAACCTGAAAGAACAAGAACGCTTTTCTTTGATATTTCGAAGAGAGGGTAAACGCCCTCTCGTGATAGAGAGGATACTTTTTCGAGAGCCAATTCGACTAAAGGGAGGTCCCGAAAAAATTACATTGTGCAAAAAAGCACTATCCTTAATTTACCAAATAGTGCGCAGGTCGTCAAGTGTTTTGTGTATTTTGACTAAAATTAAGTGACAAACAACAAAAAAATTGGTTATTTTCATCTCCCCCAAAACAAAAATCCGAAACCGCGCGGCTTCGGATTTTTGTTTGGCGGCCTTCGAACTACACCGCGAGCGGCGCAAAGATATTCGCGCCGCTTCTCGATTACATCGTCCATGGCAATCGTCAACGCTGTTGAAATCCTGCACGGATACTTTTCTTTTCTTCCCTTTTTCCCCTTTGCTCTGTTGCAAACACTCTCAAAGTATGTCACTGCGAGCGAAGTGCATGTCCCGAGCGTAGCGTGGGGAAAGCAGTCTCCCAGCCGGCAAGGGGGATTGCTTACCCTTCGGGTACGCTTCGCGGTCGCCGCTTGCGGCGGCTTGCAATGACATCCTCGCAACAAAGCACATTGGACTCATAAAGTGCATCTTCTCGAAAAAGGGGGAAGCGGGCAGAATTTGCGCGTCACGGCAAATCGCCAGCGTTCCATGCCTTGCCAGGCATCTCTGCTGGCTGGTATGATTGCCCCTCAGAACAACCTGTCTAGCGCGACACTTCCATCTTCCAACTTTTCAGAGAGGAGCCCCCATGCCCTATCCCCCCGAACCCTTCCGCATCAAAGTGACGGAACCGATTCGTCTCATCTCCCGCGAGGCCCGAGAAGCCGCATTGCAAGAAGCAGGCTATAACATTTTCGCCGTCAAAGCCGAGGATATTTTCATTGACTTGTTGACAGATTCTGGCACCGGCGCGATGAGCCACGAGCAGTGGGCGGCGCTGATGCACGGAGACGAGTCCTATGCTGGCGCCCGTTCCTACTTGCGGCTCAAAGCGTCTGTCGAGGATATTTTTGGCTTCAAGTATTTCGTCCCCACCAACCAGGGCCGAGCCGCAGAAAACATCCTCAGCGCCGTGCTGGTCAAACCCGGCATGTACGTTCCCTCGAACATGCACTTCGATACCACCGATGCCAATATCCGCGCGCGCGGCGGCCGGCCCGCCAATCTGGTCATTGACGAGGCGTTCGACCCCGCCAACCCGCATCCCTTCAAAGGGAACATGGACATTGCCAAATTGAAATCCTTCATCGAAAGGACCGGGCCGCAAAACATCCCCTTCGGCATGATGACCGTCACCAACAACGCCGGCGGAGGTCAGCCCATTTCGATGGAAAACCTGAAACTGGTCTCGGAGACCTATCACGCCTACGGCATTCCCTTCTACATTGACGCGGCCCGCTACGCCGAGAATTGCTATTTCATTAAACTGCGCGAGAAGGGCTACGAGAACAAATCTACTCAAGAGATTGCCCGTGAGATGTTCCGTCTGGCCGACGGGATGTGCATGTCTGCCAAAAAGGATGCCATTGTCAACATCGGCGGCCTGCTTTGCACGAACGACGAGGCCACTTTCCAAAAGATAAAAAACGAACTCATCCTGCGCGAGGGCTTTCCGACCTACGGCGGGCTGGCAGGGCGCGACCTGGACGCTATGGCCGTGGGACTGTACGAAGGCCTGGACGAGGCCTATCTCTCTTACCGCCTGGGACAGACGGCGTACCTGGCCTCTCGTCTGAACGAGGCGGGCATTCCAACCATCCAGCCTGCCGGTGGACATGCTGTGTATGTAGACGCGCGGGCCGTCTTACCGCACATCCCCCAGAGCGAATTCCCCGGTCAAGCGCTGGCTGTGGAACTGTACCGCGAAGGCGCCATTCGCGGCTGTGAAATCGGCTCTGTGATGTTTGCTCATCCTGACCCCGACAGCGGGCAAATGATCTACCCCCAACTCGAATTGCTGCGCCTGGCCATTCCTCGCCGCACCTACACGCAAAGTCACATGGATTATGTAGCCGAGTCGTTGGCAAAAATCAAGGAACGAGCCGCCTCTGTACGCGGCTATCGCTTTACCTACGCCCCCGAACTGCTCAGGCACTTTACGGCGCGCTTCGAACCGCTCTAAAAATCATCCTGCCGCCCCTTTCGTTGCGCGCACCCAAAACACCCCGCGCTTCTGATTGACACGCTAGGGCTGTTGAAAAGTGATGCGCAAGCCGCCGTAATAGGAACTGCCATCGGTCGCCATGCAAACGGGCGCAGACAGGTCGGAAGCAGGCGTGCCGCCGTCTGCCATACGAACGGAATAAATCGTCTCCGGAGTCATCACGAAATCGGCATAGCCGTTGCCGAGTTCGGGCTTGAGGCCGGTAAAGAAGTGTTCCTCGCCGGCGTTCCAGGCTACGATGATTTCTGCGCCTGGCACGGGCCGCCGCACGGCGTTGATGACGATGACCTGTAACAAGCCCTCCGCCAGGTCAGGATCGCACAAAGTGTCCTTTCCAACGAGTTGATAAGGAGCGCCCAGCGTGGCTGTGGGCGTGCGCGTGGGGCGCGGCGTGGAGGTGGCCGCCGGCAGAGCATCTTCAGTCGGTTGCGTTTCGGCGCTGAGCAGAGCGGGCGTGGGAGTCAAGGTGGCCGCAACAGCCAAGGGACTGGGCAAGGTGACGGCAACGGTAGGGGAGGCCGGCAGAGAAACGGTTGGTTGCTGCCCTTGCAGAATGGAGGCCAACAAAGCCACCTGCCGCACGCTGTCGAGCGCTTCGCCGGCTGCTAACATGCGCTGCGCTTGAGCGGTCAACGCCTGGGCGGGGTCTGGGTCGCCGAGCAAGGCCAATCGCGCGCGCGCCCGTTCCAGGTCGCCGGTAGAAGCGTAGGCGGCGGCGATGGCTGAGCGGAAGCGGTCCTTGAAGTCCGCTCGCAAGGCGCGCGGAGAGGCGTCTGCAATGCGCAGAGGAGAAATCAGCCAGGCGTAGGTCAAGCCAAGAGCAAATCCCAACGCCAGCGCGAGCAAAGAAAGCCAGAACAGGCGCTTATTCATGGCAAGTTCGTTCCAGGCGCCGGCTGCCAGGTTTGCAGGGCGATAGTCAGGCCTTGCATCAGGGTCAAATCGTCAGGCGGGTAGCCGGCCTGGCGGGCGTAATCGTAGGCCCTCTCGGCAATCACCGCCGGGGGGTCGCTGCCCAGCACAGCCAGACGACGAGCCGCCGCAGCCGGGTCCTGCTCCAAGCGATAGGCTTCGGCAGCCATCAGCACGTAGTCGCTTTGATAATCGAAGCGCAAAGCGCCAGGAGTCAGGTCGGTGTATTGCACCGGCTCGATGAACCAACCATAGACCAATCCCAAAGCAATTCCGACCACAACAGCAAGCGAGATAGGTATCCAACGAGGCATAGACGTATTTTGCCATAGTCAGGCAAGAATGACCAGAGGTGTGAAGAATGGGTATTCTCATGTTATAATTTTCTCATCATCAGCCTCAATCCATTTTCACTTGCGGAGGAGCGCACATGGAGATTACCACCAAGAAGTTCAAAAATTGCGACCTGGTCGTTCTGAAAGGGAAAGTAGACAGCGCCACGGCCCCCCAACTGACCGAAACTTTGGAGACCATCACAAGCGGCGGGCGCTACAAAATCGTGTTGGACATGAGCGGCGTGGAATATATGTCCAGCGCCGGCTTCCGCGCCCTGTTGGCAGGTCAGCGTGTCTGCAAGCGCTATAACCGTGGCGAAATTGTCTTGTTGTCTGTTCCAGAACGCATCCGAGAGGCGCTGGAACTGGCCGGTTTCACCAATTTGTTCAAATTGTTCACCGACCCACTCGAGGCAGTGGGCAATTTCTAGCCTTGCAGCGCCTGGCTAGTTGGGCTTCTGCATTCGAGCCGCCTCTGCCCTGGCAGGCGATGAGGCGGTTTTTGCTCTCTCTATGACCCGCGCTACCTTCGAAGCCACCCTCGAAAATCTGGACGCTATTCGTCAGTTCATCGCCGAGGCGGCCCGCCAGGCCGGTTTGTCGGAGAAGGATTCTTACGCCGTGCAGTTGGCTGCCGATGAAGCCAGCGCCAACATCATCGAACACGCTTACGGCAAAGGGACAGGGCAAATCGAGATGGATTGCCTGTGGTCGGACGACGAATTCAAGATCATCATCCGTGACTGGGGAAAACCTTTCGACCCGGCGCGCGTGCCAGAGCCAGACCTGAGCAAGGACCTTTCGCGGCGCAAAATTGGCGGCTTGGGCATGTATCTGATGCGCCGGCTGATGGACGAGGTAAATTACCGTTCCTCCCAAAAAGAAGGAAACATCTTGACCATGATCAAGCGCAAGGAGGCAGAGAGGTGAAAGCGGCCTTCCCTTCCCCTGATGCCGCCTACTGGCGCACTCTGAGCCGGTTGGGGGAACAATTGGTGAATGCCCCCTCGCTGGCCGCACAACGCGACCGCATCATCGCCATGGCCCGCCGCTTGCTGAACGGGGAAATCGAGGTTTGGCTAGACGAAAACCTGTTCCGCCTGCCCGACCGGGACTCTCAGCCTCTCTTCCCGGTCGAGCCTCCCACACAGGAGATGAAGACCGCCTTCGAGGCCGGTAAGCCTGTCATGCGCGCCGATGAAGGCAAGATACGGGCGGCGTTCCCGCTCGAAGAACAGGGCCTGGTGCTGGGCGTATTGCAAATCAACCGCGCAGACCAAAGCGGCAGTTTTTTGCAAGAGGAGTTGGATTTGCTGGAGGCGCTGTCCAACATTGTTTCCATTGGTCTGTTTGCTTCGCACCGCGCAGCCGTGGAACGCTTCCGCCTGAATCAATTGAACCTGGTACGAGAGGTCAGCGCCCAAATTTCCAATGTGATGGATGTGGACGAGTTAGCGCGGCGCGTAACCAAAGCCATTCAAAAGACCTTCAAGTATTACTATGTGGCTCTGTTCAGTCTAGAGCCGGGCGCACAGAAGTTGCGCTTTCTCTCCAGCGCCTCGTCACAGCGCCAAGGCCGCCGCAAAACGGACGTCGTTCTGGAGGTGGAACTCGGCCAGGGGTTGATTGGGCAAGCCGCTCTGAGCGGGAAGCGAGAGGTGGTGGACGATGTTCGCACAGACGCTCGTTTCCGCTTCATCCCAAGTTTGCCCGGCACACGTTCCGAGGTCGTCCTTCCCTTGAAACTCGAAAACCGCATTCTAGGCGTGTTGGACGTGCAAAGCGACCAGTTGAGGGGCTTTCATCCCAACGATGTGCTGATTTTGGACGCGCTCGCCGCCAGCGTCGCCCGCGCGGTAGAAGGGGCGCGGCTATACAGCGACTTGCGACGGCGCGCTGAACAGTTGGCGCTGGTGGCCGAAGTGAGCGAGGAAATCACCGCTACGCTCGACCTAAGAGAGGTGCTGCATCGCATTGTCTCGCTCATCCACAAAAAGTTTGGCTATCCTTTCGTTCACATCTTTACAGTGCATCCCAACCGTCAACAAATCATCTACGAGGCCGGCAGCGGCACCCGCAGCCCGCATTTGGAGGGATACACCATCCGCCTGAACGAGGGGCAAGGCATCATCCCCTGGGTAGCGCGCGAGGGAGAAAGCGTGCTGGCAAACGATGTCAGCCGCGAGGCCAGATATGCGCCTTCACCCTTCCCGCCCGACAATACCCGCGCGGAGTTGTGCGTGCCGCTGGTGTTCGACCAGCAAGTCATTGGCGTGCTAGATGTGCAAAGCGACCGGCTGAACGCATTTACACAAGACGACCGCCTGCTGTTCGAGGCGGTGGCCGGACATATCGCCTCTGCCATCCATAATGCAGAATTGTATTCCTCGGAGCAATGGAGACGACAGGTGGCCGACGGTCTGCGCGAGGTGGCCGTGCTGCTTTCGGCCAACGTGGGCGTAGAACAAGTGCTGGATGCCATTTTGACTCAACTGGAAAGCACGCTGCCGGTGGAAATTTCGGCCATCTGGCTGCTGGCAGAAGGAGACCTGTACCTGGCCTCGGTGCATGGCTGCGAGGCCGAGGCGCTAGAGCGCGCCCGCCTGGAATCGCCGGATGCGGCTATAGCGATGATGAGCGCCTTGATTGCAGAAGGACCCATCGTCCGCCAGCCCAACGGCCCGATGGGGCCTTCAGGTCTGGCGGCCAATTTCCCGCCAGATTACTCCTCCATTGCCGCTCCTCTGCGGGTAGGGGACCGCCCGGTAGGGGTATTGACCCTGGCGCATCGCACACCGGGGCGTTACGGGCACGAAGCGCGGGGCATGGTAACTACCTTTGCCAGTTATGCGGCGGTCGCCATCGAAAACGCCCGCCTGTACGATGCCGCCCAAGAGCAAGCCTATGCTTCTGCTGCGCTGCTGCAAGTGGCGCAGGCGGTCGTCAGCCTGAACGATTTGGATGAAATCCTTGCCGCCATCGTGCGCATCAGCCCGATCTTGGTAGGCGTGGAATGGGTGGCGCTCCATTTGTGGGACGCCAAAAACGCGCTGTTCTATCCTTATGAAGAGTATGGCCTGCCCGAGGAAGATGTGGTAAATTTCTGGGAAAAGAAATACCCCTCTGGCATGTCGCCGCTGCTAGACGCCGTGCGCGCGCGCAAAGGATTGGTTATTTTGCCGGCTAGAGAGGAAGCGCGCTGGCAAGATTGGATGGAGAGCGAGGCGTTGGACGAGGCCGCCGAGGGCGAGGCACGGGCGGGCAATCTACCTTTACTTATAGCCACGCCGATTCTCATCAAAAGCGATTTCTTCGGTGTGTTGCTGGCGCTGGAATCGCCGCGTGGATTGCGCTTTCGCGAGCGCCGCCTGGACATCATCAACGGCATCGCCCAACAAGCGGCTTTGGCCATTCAAAATGACCACTTGCAAGACGAAAAGGTCATCCGCGAGCGCCTGGAAACCGAAGTCCAACTGGCGCGCCAAATTCAGCAAACCTTCATCCCAGAAACGCTGCCGACACGCCCCGGCTGGGACCTGGCAGCGCGCTGGTGGACAGCGCGACAGGTGGGCGGAGATTTTTACGACATCCTGGAACTACCCGGCGGGCGGCTCGGATTGTTCATTGCCGATGTGGCCGACAAGGGCATCCCCGCGGCGCTCTTCATGGCGCTCACCCGGACGCTGGTACGTGCTGCCGTGAGCGGAGGCGAATCGCCGGCCCAGGCCCTGCGCCGCGTCAACGACTTGCTCATTCCCGATACGCGCCAGGGGATGTTCGTGACGGCCGTTTATGCCGTGCTGAACCCGCAGGATGGACTGCTGGTATACGCCAACGCCGGTCACAATCCGCCGCTTTGTCTGCGCCATGACGGAAAATTGGAACGCCTGACGCGCACCGGCATGGCCTTGGGTGTGCTGGAAGGGACGGAAATCGAGGAGCGTATGCTGCACCTGGAGCAAAAGGATTGCCTGCTGTTCTACACCGACGGCCTGAGCGAGGCGTTTTCTCCCGGCGGCGAACAGTTCGGCGAGACGCGCATCATCGCCGCCTTGCAATCTGCGCAAGCGGAGTCGGCAGAGCGCATCTTAGAACGCATCGAAGAACATTGGATGGCTTTCGTGGGAGAAGAAGAGCAGGCCGACGATCTGACTATGCTGCTGGTGCGCCGTTCTTGAGACGCCTTAGTTCGCCAATTCCAACACGGTATGCAACAACACATTCGCGCCGGCTTCCAGGTCGGCGGGGTGAGAATATTCGAGCGGACTGTGACTGACGCCGCCGCGGCTAGGGACAAAAATCATGCCGGTCGGATATTTGCGCGCCATAATCTGCGCATCATGCCCGGCGCCGGAAAGCATCCGCCGGTGGGGATAGCCCAGCCTTTGGGCAGCCGCCTCGACCGCCTCCACCACACGCGCATCGAAGGCCTGCGGGCGGACATAGGAAAGCAGGCGAATCTCGATTTCCACCTCTTCCTGCTTCGCCAATGCAGCGGCATAAGCGCGCACTCGCCGTTCGGCCTCTTGGAGCGCGGTCTCGTCGCTGTTGCGCAGGTCAATGGTCAAGACGGCGCGGCCCGGAATGACATTGATGACATTCGGTTCGAAGCGAAGGATGCCGCAGGTAGCGCGCTGATCGCCGCCCAGGTCGAGCGCCAATTGCCGTAAGTATTGGATGACCTTGGCGGCGGCCAATCCCGCATCACGGCGCAAAGCCATGGGGGTCGTGCCGGCATGGTTGGCCGCACCGCGAATGTCGGCTTCCAGCCAGGTGATGCCGGTCACGTGTTCCACGACGCCGATGGTCAAGCCCTCCTGTTCCAGCAGCGGGCCCTGCTCGATGTGCAGTTCCAGGTAAGCAGACGGCTGAATGGCGCCCGGCTGCATCTCGCCGGCGTACCCGATGCGCCGCAGTTCCTGGCCGAAGTTCGAGCCGTCGAAACCGCAGGCGGCCCAGGCCTCTTGCACCGACAAATCGCCGACAAAGGCCAGGCTGCCCAGCATATCGGGCGCATAGCGCGCACCCTCTTCGTTGGTAAAAGCAATGACCGCCAGTGGACGCCGCGTGTACATCTGATGGTCGTGCAAGGTAGAAAGCACTTCCAACGCAGCCAGCACACCGTAGGCGCCGTCGTAACGCCCGCCATCCCGGACGGAATCGAGGTGCGAACCGAACATCAGCGGCGGCAGGTCTTCTTGTCCGCGGCGCAGGCCAAGCACATTCCCCACCTGGTCCACATGAACGCTCAAATCGAGAGATTTCAGCCAGGAGACGAACAGGTCGCGGCCTTGTTGGTCTGCCTCCGAAAGCGCCAGCCGCGAGACGCCGCCATTTTCTTGCCCGCCCATGCGGGCCAATTCCTCCAGCCGCCCCAGCAAACGGGAGGGATGGATACGCAGGTGATGAGTCACAGCCTCTCCTCGCGCTCGAACTCATGCGGTTCCTGCTGCAAGGCCCACAAAACCTCGGGCGGATATTCGATTCTGAGTGTGTTCATATCATGCCTCGTGGCGATTATACTCTCTTACATCGTGTTTTGCGGCCCAGCGTGCTCAAAACAGGATTCAAGGAGAAAGGATAACCCACCTTGCTTGAGGTCGGTTGCTCGCTTGCTCGGCAGGTCAAAGACCTGCTCTACGGCTCAATACACCGGCAGGCTGTCATCCACTTCTCTGGCCCAGGCGTTGATGCCGCCTTTCAAGTTCTTGACCTTGCGAAAGCCGGCGCTGACCAACAGTTCGAGCGCGCGCGCGGAACGGGTGCCAGCCTTGCAAAAGACCACCATCTCGCGCGCCGAGTCCAGTTCGGAGAGACGCGCCGCCAGCGCGCCCAGCGGGATGTTGACCGCCCCGGGCAGGGCCGAAATCTCCAGTTCGTGCGGTTCGCGCACATCAAGCAGCAGCAGGCCGGGGCTTGCGCCGAGCGGAGTCGAAGTCGCCGTCGAGGCGTCCCGCGCGAGGCGGGCGGCCAGTTCGGAAGCGGTCACGTCCCACTCGCCGCCAGCCGAGCCCTGGTCGTGATCATGACCGGGAACGCCGCAAAATTCTTCGTAGTCAATCAGTTCCTTGATGTCAGCATGGGGGCCACAGACGCGGCAGTTGGGGTTCTTCTTGAGTTTGACGAAATCGAAGGACATGTCGAGCGCGTTGTAAAGCAGCAATTTGCCGATGAGCGGCTCGCCAATGCCCAACAACACCTTGAGGGCCTCGGTGGCCTGGATGGCCCCAATGACGCCCGGCAGCACGCCCAGCACGCCCCCCTCGGCACAAGATGGCACCAGGCCGGGCGGAGGCGGTTCGGGGAACAGACAGCGATAGCACGGTCCTTCTTTGGCGTAAAAGACGCTGGCTTGCCCGTCGAAGCGGAAGATAGAGCCATACACATTGGGCTTGCCGGTCAGCACGCACAGGTCGTTGGTCAGGTAACGGGTAGGGAAGTTATCGGTGCCGTCAATGATGAGGTCATAAGGCGCGGCAATGCGAAAGGCGTTCTCGGAGGTGAACGGCTCGTTGTAGACGTCTATTTGGATGTCGGGGTTCAGGTCGTGCAGACGGTCGCGGGCGCTTTCGACTTTGAGAACGCCCAGTTTGGACGTGCCATGCACGATTTGGCGCTGGAGATTGGAGGCGTCCACCACGTCGTAGTCCACCAACCCGAGGCGGCCCACCCCGGCCGCCGCCAGATAGAGCGAGACGGGCGAACCCAACCCGCCGGTGCCAATGACCAACACAGAGGCGGCCTTGAGTTTCTTCTGACCGCTCAACCCCACTTCGGGAATGAGCAGGTGGCGCGAGTAGCGCAGGATTTCTTCGTGAGAAAGTTCAGGGGACATGTTTTCAGTAATCAGTAATCAGTTATCAGTTATCAGTGAGCAGTGAGCAGTGAGCAGTGAGCAGTGTTCGACCGCCGGCGATAGAGGGGATGAGGCGCAGGATGTCGTTCTCGCCCAGCGGAGTTTCCAGACCTTGCAGGTCTTTGATGTTGTCCTCACCAACGAACAGGTTGACGAAGGCGCGCAACTGACCGTCGCCGTTGTACAGGTGCGGCTGCAAGGCAGGGAACTGCGTCACCAGGTCGCGCATGGCAGCGCCCACGTCTGCGCCGCGCACGCGGACTTCCGATTGCCCGGCAGTATAGTAACGCAAGGGGGTTGGGATTTTCAAAGTTGCCATACGGTGATTTTATCCTCTTCTTTCTAAAATTTGGATGTCTTCCGCTTCGAATTTGGAACGATCTTCGGCCAGCCGCCACGAACGCGACTCGACGGCGCGTCCCTGCTGGACGCTGGTAATGAGATAGGAAAAGAACGGCTGCGCCCACTCGCGGTCGAACTCGGAAGGACGATTGGGATGGTCGGGATGGGAATGGAAGACCCCGATCAGACTCAGCCCCAAGTTGTCCGCCGTTATTTCGGCCTGGAGATATGCCTCGGGCGTGATCAGGTACCTGTTATGACGGGCGGCGTCTTCGCGCGTGTTCGAGGTCGTCACGATGCGCATGACGGTACGCTTTTGTCCCTCCTCCACGCCGAGCAAGAAGCCGGCCCCCTCTTCAGGGTAGGCGCTTTCGCCATGCGCGTGGATTTGTTCGAGCAGGGATAAGGGAATGAGGAGAGGCATATTTCGAGATATTCCTTGCTACGCGCGTTCCCAGAGCGCCGAGTCGCTCAGGTATTTGTAGCCGGCGTCGGGAAAGACCGTGACCACTACGCTTGCCTCTTGTTCGTTCGTTGTTTTTGCTACACGAAAAGCGGCAACCGCCGCCGCGCCCGAAGATAGCCCCACGAACAAGCCCTCCTCGCGCGCCAGAAGCAGCACCATCTCGCGGGCTTCTTCGGTGGAAACTTCCACCATGCGGTCAGGCAAGCGCGGGTCGTAGATGCCCGGCCGGTGCGAAGACGCCATGTGCTTGAGCCCCTCCAGGCCATGAAAGGGAGCATCGGGCTGAACAGCAATCAATTGCACGGCCGGATTCATGGCGCGCAGGAACTTGCCCGCGCCAGTCAGCGTGCCAGAGGTGCCAAGCCCAGCGATAAAATGAGTCACCTGACCGCCGGTCTGCGCCCAAATTTCAGGGCCGGTGGTCTGATAGTGCGCGCCCCAGTTATGAGGATTGTCGTATTGGTTGGCATACCAATACAAGCCAGGTTGTTCGACGGCCATGCGGCGCGCGGTCAGCATGGCGCCGTCAGACCCTTCGAGCGCGTCGGTCAAGATCAAGTCTGCACCCAGGGCGCGCAAGATGCGAATGCGCTCCGGGCTGGCGTTGGCAGGCATGGTCAGCGTCACGGGGATGCCCAGCGAGGCGCCCAATGTGGCATAGGCAATGCCCATATTACCAGAAGTGGAATCGAGCAGGCGTTTTCCGGGTTGCAGGTCGCCGCTGGCCAGGGCCTGGCGAAGGATGTTGAGCGCCGGGCGATCCTTGACGGAGCCGCCGGGGTTGAACCATTCGGCCTTAGCCCAAACCCTGACAAACGGAGGCAGGCCCAGGCGTAGGGAGAGGCGGGGCAAAGGCAGCAGCGGCGTATTCCCCACGTGCGCGGTCAGGCCGGGCAGGTCGCTCGTCTGCACGTCTTGGAAAGGAAACGTCATTACGGTCATGGTCGTCCGTCCGTCAAATCGAAAAGTCGGCGCTTTCCCAAGCGTCTCCGGCAGCAACATAGGCGGGGTGAGGGTGTTCGTGCCCGTCGAGGCGCGCTTCCAGGTCATCCACGCGCTTCATCAGGTCCCTGAGCGTGACGCCGATGATGTCGGGCAGGGAGGTATGATTCAGGTCAGGCGCGTCAGCAGCGGTGTGCGGCGTGCTGCGGCGGACGATTTGCCCCGGCACGCCAACCACCACCGAGTTCTCCGGCACCGATTTGACCACCACGGCATTGGCGCCGATGCGGCTGTCGCTGCCGATGGTGATATTGCCCAATACTTTGGCGCCGGCCCCAATCACCACGCGGTCGCCAATGGTGGGATGACGTTTGCCCTTGTTCAAACTGGTGCCGCCCAGGGTGACGCCGTGATAGATGGTCACGTCGGCGCCGATTTCGGCGGTTTCGCCGATGACCACGCCCATGCCATGGTCAATGAAAAAGCCAGGCCCAATAACCGCGCCGGGGTGAATCTCGATGCCGGTCAGCCAGCGGGCCGCCTGCGAGAGCCAGCGCGCCACAAAACGGATGTTCCTTTTCCACAGCCAGTGGGTGATGCGATGAATCCAGATGGCGTGCAGACCCGAATAGACCAGCAAGACTTCCAGGGGGGTTCGCGCCGCCGGGTCACGTTCCAAGACCGAAGCAACGTCGCGGCGGATGAGGCGGAAATACTCGCCCACATCCTGGAAAGGGCGAATGACACGCTTGAGCGGAAGTATTTCGACTGCCATGATGTTCCTCCTGTTACTCTGCCAGGTGCTGATAGAGCGGCGAACTCAGGTATCGCTCCCCAAAGGAGGGGATGATGACGACAATCAACATATCGGCATTTTCCGGGCGGGCCGCCACTTGCAACGCCGCCCAGGTCGCCGCACCAGAAGAGATGCCCACCAGCAGGCCCTCTTCGGTTGCCATGCGTCGGGCAGTGTGCATGGCGTCTTCATCCGTGACGCGGATGATTTCATCGCAGACGGTTGTATCCAACACCTTCGGCACGAAGCCCGCGCCAATGCCCTGGATTTTATGCGGCCCCTTCTGCCCGCCAGAGAGGACGGGAGAAGCGTCTGGCTCGACGGCAATCGCTTTGAAGGTCGGCTTGCGTGCCTTGAGCGTCTGGCCGATACCGGTGATGGTGCCGCCGGTGCCTACGCCCGCCACCAGGATGTCCACTTTGCCGTCGGTATCGCGCCAAATTTCTTCGGCGGTGGTCTTGCGGTGAATTTCGGGGTTGGCGGGGTTCTCGAACTGCTGCGGCATGAAATATTTGCCAGGGTCGGAGGCGACCATTTCCGTCGCCACGCGGATGGCGCCGGCCATGCCTTCACTGCCGGGCGTGAGAATCAACTCTGCGCCATAGGCGCGCAGTAACATGCGGCGTTCTTTGGACATGGTGTCGGGCATCACCAGCACGCAATGATAGCCGCGCGCGGCAGAGACCATCGCCAGGGCAATGCCGGTGTTGCCGCTGGTCGGCTCGACGATGACCTTATCGCGAGTCAAGGCGCCCGATCGTTCGGCGGCGGCAATCATCGAAAAGCCAATGCGGTCTTTGACGCTGTGAGCAGGGTTGAAAAATTCCAGTTTTGCTACCACTTGCGCTTTCAAGCCGGCCGTGAGGCGATTGAGACGCACCAGAGGGGTATTAC
>DAOUCM010000239.1:0-2446 GCA_034431895.1 Anaerolineales bacterium | reverse complement strand
CCGAAAAATACGACGCCACCGAACCGTCCACGATGCGCGTGAAGGTCGGGAAGTCCAGACCGATGTCGGCGATGGCGTAGTCATACGCCTCCTTGATGACGGCCTGGAAGGTCTTGTCGGGGCGGGCTTTGGCAAACTTGGATACCCCGCCCGAGATTGCGTACACGGTTCTCATCAGCAAACCTCCTTTGGAGTTGGGATAGGCGTATTGTAATAGAAAATGGCAGAGAATGAGCAAGGATGTTATTCATGCTTGCGCAATTCCTTCGACAGGGTAATCAGGCCGCGCTGAACCACTTGAACCTTGAAGGTGTTGTTCATCTTTGCTCCTGCTGAATTTCAGTGTATAGCATTGCTCTTGAGAATCGATCACGATCGTAAAGATTTTGCACGATGTTCGACCGTTCTCGGTTCGCTCCGCAGTTCCCTGGGCAAACCGTCAACGAATAGAACGAATAAACGAATGGCACAGCCTTATTCGTTTATTCGCTTTCCCCATTCGTTGATTCGTTGACGGTTTTCTTGCAAAGACCAACTCGATACATAACAGCAGGCAGTTACTCTGCTAGTCACTTTGGTTGCGGCTGGAGGCCGCGCTATGTTATGTTATTATCGGCAAAGAAAATGCTAAACTTTCGACCTTCAACGGAGATTCTCATGCTCTTCAACCCCAACACCCCCTCCCGCTTCTACCCTGACGAAGCCTCCCGTCAGATCATGCTCAAGACCATTGCCTTCTTCGAAGAAAAGGGAAAGCAGAAAATCAAAGAAGACGACCACAAGCGCGTTTGGTACGCGGATTTCATCGAATTCCAGAAAAAAGAAAAACTCTTCGCGACCCTCCTCACTCCCACACCCTACGGCGGAGCGGATGCGCGCTGGGACACCTGGCGTAACTGCGAGTTCAACGAGATTCTCGGCTTCTACGGGTTGGCCTATTGGTACACCTGGCAGGTGTCCATCCTCGGGCTGGGACCGATCTGGATGAGTCCCAACGAGGCGCTCAAGTGTAAGGCCGCGCAACTCCTCAGCGAGGGCGAGGTCTTCGCCTTTGGTCTTTCGGAACGCGAACACGGCGCGGACATCTACTCGACCGAGATGACGCTCACCCCCCAGCCCGACGGCACGTATCGCGCCAACGGCGAAAAATACTACATCGGCAACGGCAACACCGCGCCGATGGTCTCCACCTTCGGCAAATTCGCCGACACGGGCGAATACGTTTTCTTCGTGGCCGATTACCGTCATCGTAACTACAACCTCATCAAGAACGTCACCGACAGCCAGTCTTACGTCGCCAACTTTGCCCTCACCGACTACCCCATCACCGAAGCGGACATCCTCCACAAGGGCCAGGCCGCCTGGGATGCCGCGCTGAACACGGTCAACATCGGGAAATACAACCTGGGCTGGGCCTCGATCGGAATCTGCACCCACGCCTTTTACGAGGCGATCCATCACGCATCACACCGACGCTTGTACGGGATGCACGTCACCGACTTTCCCCACGTGCGCGGCATGTTCGTGGATGCCTACACCCGCCTGGTGGCGATGAAACTCTTTGCCCTGCGCGCTGCCGACTACATGCGCGTCGCCTCGCCCTCCGACCGCCGCTACCTGCTCTACAATCCCACCGTCAAGATGAAGGTGACGACTCAGGGCGAGGAAGTCATCAACCTGCTGTGGGACGTGATCGCGGCCAAAGGCTTCGAGAAGGACATGTACTTCGAGATGGCCGCGCGCGACATCCGCGCCCTGCCCAAACTCGAAGGGACGGTGCATGTCAACATCGCGCTCATTGTCAAGTTCATGGCCAATTACTTTTTCTTCCCCGGCGAGTATCCGCCCGTGCTGACGCGCAGTGAAGCCGCCAACGACGACTTCCTCTTCAATCAGGGGCCCGCCAAGGGACTCGGCAAAATCCAATTCCACGATTACAACCTGGCCTACGCGCTCTATGACTTGCCCAACATCCGCATCTTCCGCGAGCAGATCGAGGCGCTGAAAACCTTCCTCGCAACGGCGACCCCGTCCGAGGTCCAGCAAAAGGATACGGACTTTCTCCTCGCTTTGGGTGAACTCTTCACGCTGGTTGTCTACGGTCAACTCATCCTCGAAAACGCCCGTCTCTATCAGGTGGACGACGACACCGTTGACCAGATCTTCGACTTCATGGTGCGCGACTTCTCGAAATATGCTTTGCAACTCTACAGCAAACCCAGCGCCACCTCCCAACAAATGGACCTGTGCCTGAAGATGCTCCGCAAGCCCATTGTGGACCTGGCGCGCTTTGGGCGCGTCTGGCAGAACTCGGTGTTCTCGCTGAGGGATGCGTATGAGATGAAGCCATAAAGGAAAACTTATGCCCACCTACCCTCTCTACCAGGTTGACGCCTTTACGGATCAGCCGCTAAGCGGTAACCCCTGCGCAGTGGTCTTCGATTGC
>DAOUCM010000238.1:0-6590 GCA_034431895.1 Anaerolineales bacterium | reverse complement strand
CAGATGTCAAGCCAGAAAACCTGCTGCAATTTGGCATCATGGGCAGCATCTACGCCGAAAAAGTGCGCGGCGTGAAATCTCCAAAAGTCGGGCTGGTATCCAACGGCGAAGAGGAAGGCAAGGGTAACCACCTGGTCAAGGAAGCCACGCCGCTCTTCAAGGCCTCCCAGCTGAATTATTACGGCAACGTCGAAGGCAAAGAAGTCATCGGCGGGGTCGTGGACGTGGCTGTGACGGATGGCTTCGTCGGCAACGTCATGCTGAAAACCGCCGAAGCGGTGGCAAAGTTGATTACAGACAAAATCAAGCAGGCCATTGAAAACGGCGGACCGCTAGCCATGCTAGGCGGGCTGTTGGTCAAGCCGGCTCTGGGGGGCATCAAGAAACTGCTCGATCCCAGTGAACACGGCGCTGCGCCGCTGCTGGGCGTCAACGGACTGGTCTTCATCGGGCATGGCCGCTCGGATGCCAACGCCATCAAGAACGCTGTCCGCGTGGCAAAAGAGGCCGCCGAAACAAATGTGATCGAGTCGCTGAAAGCCGCTATCGAGGCAAGCCTGAAACCAGCAGACAGGTAAGTTTGTTGCATCTTGTGACTTTCAAAGGCAAAAAGGCCATGAAACCTCCATCCACAAAACTTGACTTGACTTCACTGGAAAAGGCGCTGACCTCGCTATCACAGCTTTACCAACGTGTATCTGATGAAACTTTCATGTCCAAGCAAGATCAGGTGATTCGTTTTGGGTTGCAAGCAGGTTTAATCCAAAACCTGGAATTCACCTACGAAGTCTGCTGGAAAATGATGAAACGCTGGCTGGAGACCAATGCCGGCGAGAACGTGGAGGGCGTAACGCGGCGAGAACTATTTCGTATGGCCGCAGAAAACCGTTTGATTGACAATGTAGACGCCTGGATGACCTTCCGCGAATTGCGCAACCAGACATCCCATCGCTACGATAGCAAACTAGCAGAGGATGCGCAAACCCTGATTGCCGACTTCATTCACGCGGCAGAACGGCTGCTCAATTATCTGAAAGCCCACAATGATTGACCTTACCCCTTTGCAACGTCAAACAATTCAGGACATCTTGCAAAGACTGGTTCCAGATTGTGAAGTGCGGGCCTTTGGCTCGCGAGTACGAGGCGCTGCCAAGCCCTACTCAGATCTGGACCTTGCCATTGTCGGCAGGGAGAAACTGCCTTTCAAGAAATTGGCCGCCTTGCGCATTGCCTTCGAAGAATCGGACTTACCCTTCCGCGTGGACGTGCTGGATTGGCATTCTACCTCCCCAGAATTTCGACAAATCATCAAGCAAAACTATGAGGTCATTCAGGCAGCCCAAATAGGAGAATCATGAAAATCATCAAAAACGAAAAATTAATCAAGCGTAACCACAAAATCGGGCTATGGACGAGTCTGGCCGCCTTGGTCGTGCTGGTAATCGGCATGTACATTTCCTTTACCCGCCAGGAATTGTTCGTGTGGGCGCTGGCCTCGCTGCTGATCGGCTTCACGATGACGCAAATCAGCATGTACTTTGGCAACCGCTGGGGTCGCTCGCCGCGCCCCGACGAGAAACTGGACGCCGGTCTCAAGGGCTTGCCTGGTGATTTCGTCATCTATCACTGGATGACGCCTGCCTCGCATCTGCTGGTTGGCCCGGCAGGGATTTGGGTGCTGCTTCCCTACCAACTGCGCGGCAAGGTTGCTTACCAGAAGAATCGCTGGCGTTTGAGCGGCGGCGGTTTCATGCAAACCTATTTGCGCATCTTTGGGCAAGAGGGCATCGGCCGCCCCGATTTAGAAGCCAAGGCCGAAATAGAGGCCGTCCACAAGGCATTGGCGACCCAAATGGACGAAAGCGAAATCCCCGAAATCAAGGCGGCGCTGATCTTTACTGACGAGCCTATCGAGATCGAGGCCGGCGATTCACCTTACCCCGCCCTGCCGGTGAAAAAACTCAAAGAGTTCATGCGCAACAAAGCCAAAGAAAAGCCCATTACCGCCGCCAGCCTGCAAGCGGTCAAGGGAGTTCTACCTGAATAACCCTGCCAGGCCGAATCTCCAAATACGGATGACACAGATCACACGGATGATCACAGATTGCTCCAAAAATCCGTGTACGTTTTTATGATACACTTGTTCTAACTTTCCACTCGCTGCCTACTCTCTCTCCTCTCTACTCTCTAATTTCTACTCTCTAATTTCTATCCTCTACCCCCATGACCACATTCGTAGCCCTGGACATCGAAAGCACCGGCCTGGAAGCCGAACACGATGCCATCATCGAGATTGGCGCGGTCAAATTCAATGAGCGCCGCATCGAGGATGAATGGACTTCGCTCGTCCACCCGGGGCGGCACATCCCTGAATTCATCACTGCCCTGACCGGCATAGACGACGCCATGCTGCGCCAGGCGCCGCGCTTCCGCGACATTGCGCATGAGTTGGAAGCCTTCGTTGGCGAGGCGCCGGTCATCGGACATAACGTCCGCTTCGACCTGGGCTTCTTACAAAAGGGCGGTATTCTGCGCTACAACGAGGTCATAGACACCTACGAACTGGCCTCCGTTCTGCTGCCTGCTGCGCCGCGCTACAATCTAGGCTCGCTAGGGCAACAATTGGGCGTGTTGCTGCCCGCTACCCATCGCGCGCTGGAAGATGCCAAGGTGACTCAGGCCGTCTTTCTGCGCCTGTGGGAAATGGCGCAGACACTGCCGCTCGATCTGGTGGCCGAGTTCGTGCGTCTCTCTGAACCGCTCGACTGGAACGCGGGATGGGTGTTCCGCGAATCGCTGCGCATCCGCTCAGGGAAACGGGAGCAGGCAAAGGGTGGGGAAAGAAGCGTAGCATTCCCTTTCTTCTCCGTCGAGCGCGAATACGACCGTCATCCACCCTTGCAGGAGGCAGAAACTGTCCTCCCTTTGGACGAAGAAGAAACCGCCGCCATCCTGGAATACGGCGGGCCGTTTTCTCGATATTTCGAGGCCTATGAACAGCGTCCTGAGCAAGTGGAAATGCTGCGCGCCGTGGCGGATGCGCTGTCACACGGGAAACATTTGATGGTGGAGGCCGGCACGGGCGTTGGTAAGTCTTTTGCATACCTTGTTCCGGCGGCGCTGTTTGCCACGCAAAACAACACGCGCGTGGTGGTTTCGACCAACACCCTCAACTTGCAAGACCAACTCATCAAAAAAGACATCCCCGACTTGCGCGCCGCGCTTGGGCTCGACCTGCGTGCGGCGGTGCTGAAAGGGCGTGCCAATTATCTGTGTCCGCGCCGCCTTCAATACATGCGCCAGCGTTTTCCTGCCAACGAGGACGAGATGCGCGTATTGGCAAAGGTATTGGTGTGGCTGCTGGAAAACCAATCGGGCGACCGCAACGAAATCAACTTGACCGGCCCGGCGGAGCGAGAAATCTGGACGCGCCTGTCTGCTGAAGACGATGCCTGCGGCGGAGAAACCTGCCTCAAGTACACTGATGGCGCCTGCCCATTCTACAAGGCGCGCCAAGCGGCTGTTGCGGCGCATATCCTGGTGGTCAACCATGCCCTGCTGCTTGCGGATATTGCGGCTGGCAGCCATGTACTGCCTGCTTACAATTATTTGATTGTAGACGAGGCCCACCACCTCGAATCGGCCACCACGAACGCGCTTTCATTCCGCTTTTCGGAATACGACCTGGTGCGGATGCTGAAGGAACTGGGAGGGACGACTTCTGGCCTGTTGGGACGCATCCTGAGCGAGACGAACGATTCGCTTCGCCCCTCGGACTTCGGCCTGCTCCAGCAAAAAGTGACGCGCGCTGCCGATATAGCCTTCCGTCTCGACAACCTGAACCGTGAGTTTTTCCAAACCCTGGGCGAGTTCGCGGCCTACCAGCGCGAGGGGCAGCCGTCCAGCAACTATGCCTGGCAAGCGCGCATCTTGCCGGCCACCCGCACCCTGCCCGGTTGGGACGACGTAGAACTAACCTGGGGGCAAACCGACGAGACGCTCGACCACCTTCTGAAGAACCTGAGCGACCTGCACCAAAACTTAGCGTCGCTCTATGCCGATGGGCATGACAATCTGGAAGATGTCATCAGCGACCTGGGCAACCTGTATCGGCGTATGGCAGAGGCTGAGGCGCAAGTCAATGCGCTCATCAGCAAACCCAACGCCGGCACAGTCTATTGGATGGAAATCAACCCGCGCGGCGAAAGGCTATCGCTCAACGCGGCCCCCTTGCAAGTGGGAGATTTAATCCAAAAACATTTGTGGAACGAAAAGACAAGCATGGTGCTGACCTCGGCCACGCTGACTACACATGGATCGTTCGATTATATGCGCCGTATCTTGGGCGCCGAGGACGCCGATGAGATGACTCTTGGCTCGCCATTCGACTATGAGAATTCCACCCTCCTCTATCTGCCCAACGACATCCCTGAGCCTAATCAGCCAGGCTACCAACAGGCGCTCGATCGCGCCCTCATTGCTACAGCCAAAGCCACCGGCGGCAGGATGTTGGCATTGTTCACCTCTTATGCAGCGCTGAAAAAGACCTCGCAGGGCATCAGCGGACCGCTTGCCAGAGAAGAGATTTACGTCCTGGAGCAAGGCGACGGGGCCTCCCCCAATACTTTACTGGAATCGTTCAAAGCCACCGAGCGCGCTGTGCTGCTGGGTACGCGCTCCTTCTGGGAAGGGGTGGACATTCCCGGCTCCGACCTGTCTATCGTGGTCATCGCCAAATTACCTTTCGACGTTCCAAGCGACCCGTTGATTGCCGCCCGCTCGGAGATGTACGAAAACGCCTTCAACGAGTATTACCTGCCAGAAGCCATCTTGAAATTCCGCCAGGGATTTGGCCGCCTGATTCGCTCTCAATCGGACCGCGGCGTGGTGGCCGTGTTAGACAAGCGCGTGATGACGAAACAATATGGGCGGCTATTCCTTGAATCCTTGCCGCGCTGCACCCTCAAGCAAGGGCCATTGAGCAACCTGGCGCGGCTGGCGGGTCAATGGGTGGGGAGGTAACAAATCAAGGCAGATTTTCAAGATCGACCAAATCCTTGAGACGACCAGCGGCTTTCTTATTCTCTTTGAGATCAGATAGGGCAATGAGGCTAATTTCCACACCATCTATCGTATCAACAATTCGATTAGCGTAACACTGTTCAAATTCAACACCAGAAATACTTGTCGTAATTTCGAGCCGCATGGGGGGAAAGCCCATACGAATGATTCTGTTTTCTACGAGAAAAAGTTCAGGGGTCAGTTCAGGAAGGTCGAAGCCGAATTCGCGCAATGCGCCAACTACCCGCTCGGCATTTTCGGGATGGACAGAAATCCAAATGTCCATGTCGTTAGTAGCACGTGGATATCCGTGATACCCAACGGCATATCCCCCAATCAGTAGATATCTAACGCCTTTCTCTTTCAACAACTTCAAGAACTCTTTGAAATCGGGTGGCAGCACGATGTCCATAATTGATTTGGCGGAAAATTTCCATCTGTTGCAAGCGTTCAACAGGCGTGCGCGCCAGCCAATATGTTTTTTCGTCAGATTCGTCTGTCAAAGAAGAAACAGAAAAGACAGTACGGTCTACTTTCAGATCGGTGAGCAAGGCGCGATTCATATGCCTCCATTATACACCGATAAACAAGGAGCCAAGACGGCAATGCATTGCTCAAACAAGAACTGTGGAGCAACTTGGCACGTTTGGCGGGTCAGTGGTTGGGAAGGTAAACCATTTCGATTCCTTTCTCTGCAACATAATTGTAATATCCCCTCCTGCAAAACCATGTAATATTAGTGATGAGGTTCGATTTGATTGATCGAACACTATTTGTCACACAGCAGCGTTAGTGCTGTTGGCGTAGAAAGGATAAGAAAAAAAATGAAAACGCTCCAGATTGTTCTTTCAGTGATGCTGGCTTTGCTCCTGTCTGTCAGCCTGGTACCCGCCGCAGAAGTACACGCTGGCTCGACAAGCGATGTACAAATGACCATTGTAGACTCAGGCTCAACCTCAAAACCGGTACTCATCAAAATCGTCAATAAAACCAATCGCTACATCAGCCTTACACTAGACCATCGAACCGAGGCTCATCTCTACAATCTCAACGTTGCACCGGGCGTCAATCAATATTGGGTCTATTCGGGCAGTTATAACTACCACTACAAAGCATGTGATAGATCCATGCATGGGCATACCGCCCTCAAAAAAGGCTCGAAACTCACACTGCTTTGCGTCAGGGCATAAACGACCGCCCTTGAACCCTGATCGAGAGGACAAACGTCCCAAAAATTTTGGGACGTTTTAGCAACTTTTCAAGGCAGACAGGCAAGGCCGCTATTCAAAAACACCCTTGCGATCTGAGGGTCGAAATGCGTTCCAGCCTGCTGGCCGATATACTGGCGGGCGTCTTCCAAAAGCATCGGTTCACGGTAAGGCCGGTGCGAGGTCAACGCATCCCAAACATCTACAATCGAAAAGATACGCGCCTTGAGAGGGATGTCTTCGCCAGCCAGGCCACGCGGATAGCCGCTTCCGTCCCATTTTTCGTGATGACAATAAGGGATGTCAATGGCAGGGCGCAAG
>DAOUCM010000237.1:0-2835 GCA_034431895.1 Anaerolineales bacterium | reverse complement strand
CCGCCATTCGCTCCATCTGGGCCAGCAGCAGGGGGATGTCATCCACGCGTTCATTCGTCACAGTCGGTCTCTCGCTCATAGCGAGAGTTTACTTCAATTCCCGAAACCAGTCCAGATTTGAGCGAACCATGGGTTAAACGATTGGGCCTTTTGGTTAAATAAGGCCGGGCGTTATTTAACGAACGCTAAATAAGGAGTTGTCCCATGAAGCGAGGAACGACCGGACGCTACGAGATCACCGAAATCACGGGTGAGATCATTCGCGCCTTTGTGCCCCAGGCGCTGCCTCCAAACCCACCCCTTGAATTGGATGACCGACGGCAGCGGCTCCTGGAACGCGCGACCCTGGCCCTGGGGCGGCTCGATAGCGTTACGCTGCTTTTACCCGACCCTCATCTTTTTCTCTATGCCTATGTGCGGCGCGAGGCCGTGCTTTCGTCCCAGATCGAGGGCACCCAGTCCTCGTTAGCTCAACTATTGCTGTTCGAACTGGAAGAAGCGCCGGGCGTTCCTCTGGATGATGTGCTCGAAGTCTCGAATTATGTTGCGGCGCTCGAACATGGCCTGAAACGTTTACGGGAAGGCTTTCCTCTTTCTAATCGCCTCATCCGCGAAATGCACGCCGTTCTGCTCTCACGAGGCCGAGGCAGCGAGAAATCCCCCGGCGAGTTCAGGCATTCGCAAAACTGGATCGGCGGCACGCGGCCGGGCAATGCCCATTTTGTGCCTCCACCGCCTCAACACGTCCAGGCTTGCATGAGCGATCTGGAACGTTTTCTCCACAATGAGGGCAATCCTTACCCGGCGCTCATCAAAGCGGCGCTGGCGCATGTGCAATTCGAGACCATTCACCCCTTCCTCGATGGCAACGGCCGCATCGGGCGCCTGCTGATTGCCTTCATCCTTCACCATGACGGGCTGCTTTCCCAGCCGTTGCTCTATCTCAGCCTCTATTTCAAACAACATCGCTCCGAATACTACCGTCTGCTGGACGTGGTACGCGCGGAGGGCGATTGGGAAGCCTGGCTGGATTTCTTTTTAGAGGGAGTAGCTCTCACGGCCTCGAACGCCGTAGAGACGGCCAGGCGTCTGATCACGCTCTCTCAACAAGATGAGCAGAAAATTCAAAAAGCGGGACGGACGGCCTCTACGCTTCTGCGCGTGTTCCGCGTTCTCTGTGAACGCCCTCTGGTCACCTTGAGCCAGATTTGCGAGCGCACCGGACTTTCTTTCCCGTCGGCCGCCAATGCGATGAAGACCTTGGGACAATTGGGGATTGTGCGCGAAGTCACCGGACAGCGCCGCAATCGTATCTTTGCTTACCACGACTATCTCGACATTCTGAATGAAGGCACAGAAATCGCAGGAGGGTGCGGATGAGGCCATTTGTCAACGCGCCCCAAGCTGCTGCGCGCCTGACGGCGGAACTGGAGGCGCAGTTTGCGGAGAGCGCACGGCTGGAGGCGCGGATTCGGGAGAGTTTGAAGAGGGTGACGTATGGTGGGTGAGTGGCGAGAACTGGCAGTTGAAGAATTTGCTGATGTCGTTGGCGGTGGTACACCCTCTACCGCAGACGAGCGAAATTTTGGAGGTGATATTCCGTGGATAACACCGAAAGATCTGTCAAACTATGGTTTCCGGTACATTGAGCGCGGAGAAAGGAATATCACTGAAAAAGGCTTACTCGAAAGTAATGCCACTCTGCTTCCAGCAGGAGCAGTCTTGCTTTCGACTCGCGCACCAGTTGGCTATCTGGCTATAGCGAAGAATCCCCTAACTACAAATCAAGGTTTTAAAAGCCTTGTTGTGTGCGAGGGGTTTGACAATGAATTTGTGTTTTACCTTCTCAAAGCCAATGTTGACTACTTGAAGTCTCAAGCATCGGGTACTACTTTTGGAGAATTATCAGGAAGCACTCTCAGAAAACTCAAGTTTCTCATTCCTCCCCTCCCCGAACAGCGCGCCATTGCCGCCGTGCTCGGCGCGCTGGACGACAAAATCGAACTCAACCGCCGCATGAACCGCACGCTCGAAGCCATCGCTCAGGCGGTGTTTCGGGAAATGATGAAGGATGTGGAAGAGGAAGGAAGTATTCTTGAATTTGCCGATTTATTGAGCGGCGGAACGCCAAGTACTGCCGAAGAAAGTTACTGGAATGGCAATATTGAATGGGTCTCTGCAAAAGATGTAAGCGGTGCGGATGGAGTCTTTTTACTCGGTACAGAAAAGAAAATTACTCAAGCAGGCATTGACCATAGTTCAACAAAATTGTTGCCAGCGAAAACCACAATTGTTACTGCACGCGGCACTGTTGGGGCGCATTGTATGCTTGGCAAACCCATGACTATGAATCAAACCAACTATGGCTTGAAGGCTAAAGAAGGAATTGGTGATTACTTTGTATATTTTGCATTATCAGAAATGGTTGAGCAGTTAAAGCAACAATCCTATGGGACAATCTTTGACACAATTACCACTAAAACCTTTTATACTGTATTGTGCCCTCGACCATCGCTTGGTGTTATTCAGCAATTTGAAGAACAAGTATCGCCTTTGATGGATGCCATTCTAAACAACCAACAACAATCCCGCACCCTGGCCGCCCTGCGCGACGCGCTGCTGCCGAAGTTGATGCGCGGGGAGGTGCGGGTGGCCGTCCACGAATAGGGTCACGAATGCACGAATGGAGGTAATTATCTACGCTGGTTCTGTTTGGCGGGGCAAACCGTCCACGAATGCTTCACGAATGCACGAATAGCGTCATCATTCGAGTATTCGTGGTCTATTCGTGGATGGTTTCCGCACCTGACGATCAACGCAACATGGGGGGGTAGT
>DAOUCM010000236.1:0-3062 GCA_034431895.1 Anaerolineales bacterium | reverse complement strand
GGTGCAACTCCCCAGGCTGGCGGGGCCAGCCTTCAATCCACAAGAAACAGGGTGCCTTCTCAAGTATACTCTCCCTCGTCAGGCACGCACGCCGAACATTCGCATTGGAGAATGCGCTCCATCCGCATCCCGTGGTGCAACTTGGTGTCCGGTCGCGATGGTTTATTCACTGGTGGCGGCGGCCTTGCCCGCTGACCCCGATTAGCAAGCTATCCCCTTTGGGCGACCGGGGCCTGACGTTCCCTGTATCTCCCTTCCTGAGGAGCCTGCCATGAGCAAACTGAGCAAACGTCATCGCCAGTCGGTCACGGAGAGCCGACCCTTCGAGGGATTGTCCCGAATTCATCTCCACGCCGCCGGGGTGGACATCGGCGCGCATGAGATCATGGTCTGCGTGCCGGGGCCGGACGACACCCAACTCGTGCGCGCCTTTGGCACGTACACCGCCGACCTGTATGCGCTGGCCGATTGGTTGAGCGAGCACCACATCGAAACGGTAGCCATGGAATCCACTGGCGTCTACTGGGTGCCGCTGTTCGAGACGCTCGAAGCGCGCGGGTTCAAGTGCTGTCTGATCAGCGCCACGTCGATCAAGCGTTTCCCCGGTCGCAAGTCGGACGTGCTCGATTGCCAATGGATCCAAACGCTGCACAGCTACGGCTTGTTGGCGGATTCGTTTCGGCCCGAAGCCGACCTGATCGCCTTGCGCACCCTCCTGCGTCACCGGGCGCAACTCATTGAGCACCGCAGCCCGCACGTATTGCATATGCAGAAGGCGCTCTTGCAGATGAACCTACAACTCTCGCAAGCGATCAGCGATGTGACGGGCGGGACCGGGCAACGCATCATCCGTGCCATCGTGGCTGGAGAGCGCGACCCGTACAAGCTGGCCGCCTTGCGCAACTATCGGTGTAAGAAAGACGAAGCCGAGATCGCCCAAGCCCTGAGCGGCACGTGGCGGGACGAGCATCTGCTTGTGCTCAAGCAGTCCCTCGCCCTGTATGACTTCTACACGACGCAAGTGCAACAGTGTGATGAAGCCATCGAACGCGCCTATCGTCTGATTCGCCCGGCGTGGGGCGAGGTAGAGACAGAGACGTTACCCGTCCACAAGCCCCACTCGCACAGCAAGAACGCGCCGGAGGGGGTGTCCGTCCGTGCTCACCTCAAGCGCATCACCGGAGTAGACCTGGTGGCCGTGCACGGTCTGAGCGCGTCGCTGGCACAAATCATTGTCTCGGAAATCGGCACGGATATGTCGCGATTTCCAACGGCGAAGGACTTCTGCTCCTGGCTGGGCTTGGCGCCGCACAACGATATCTCCGGCGGGAAAGTGCTCAGAAGCTATACGCTCAAGACCCACAATCGCGGCGGGCAAGCATTTCGGCAAGCGGCGGCCGCCGTCATCCGGGCGGACTGTGCCTTTGGGGCCTTTTACCGCCGCCTGAAAAGCCGGCTGGGCCCAGCCCAGGCGGTAGTGGCGACGGCCCACAAGATCGCGCGGGTGGTATATCACATGTTAAAGGACAAGGTGGAATATCAGACGATCACCACCACCGAATACGAACAGCGTTTCCGCGAGCGAGAAATCAAGTATCTGCAACGCAAGGCGGCGCGCCTGGGCTTTTCACTCTCGCCCGCAACAGCACCTGCTCTAGCTGTTTCTTAGCACGCAGGGTTGGGCGCGCAACCAGATATGCTTCTCTAAGTTTGGTTGGCTCTTATAGATAAAATGGTCGCGGCAAGGAGGAGAATTGCAGATGGAAGAATATATAGGCCTATGGTAAACCCAGTGAGAAAGGCGATCAGAAACATACTTCCCATTATCAATGCTAGTTTTCGTGAGACGTGCGTAGAAGGAGAATAACTCGACACTGCCTTAAGTGCCACAATATGCAGTACCAGAACGACTAGCACAATCACAAGATAACCTGTTCCAAATGCAAGGTTGACAGCACCCGACGACGAGCTTCCGCTCCAGAAAGGAAAGCCGACAATACCTAAAGCCAGAAGGCTCCAAACCATACTTATCCATACAGTCAATCGGATTATCCCCAATGTTCTGAGAGAATCGAGCATAACAAACCGTTTCTTCTTTTATCTTGAGAGGATTATCCAGGTGCTAAATGAGAGGATTCGAAAATCGCCGGGACAAGTGTCGCAAGTCGCAATTGCCGAATCCTCTCAGGGGAGTTTGCTATTCCTTCCAATTCCGATACAGTACATGACCACCAGGGATTACTGTTCCGGAATAGACACCCCATCCAGAACAACCACCCCACGCATCAACGCGTGTCCACGCTTCAAGCGTGATGTAATACATTGGCCCACCCTGACAGAAGGGGCCGCCATTGCAATAATAGGATGCATCAGCTTTACCCTTGGCTGCGGTCGGATAAGGGTCCCACCAACCATTTTTATTCGGGCCATTATACCGATACCACCAGGAGAAGTACTCCCAAGAACGTCCCAGAACGCCCCAAAATTGTAGAACACCCCCACCCCAGTTATACGTGGTTTCATTCTGAACCTTGACTACCGGTACATAGATTACGTCTGTTTCCCAAGTCTCAGTGCGGCAAACGCTAGTGGTAAAAGATGCGGCCGCTGAACTAGAATCCAGAGAAAAGACCTGAGGCTCGGACGTTGCGCTTGTGACAGCCGCTTGTGTTTCCTTCAGCTCCGCCAAATGACCTCGCCGTATTGCTATCAGCACAGGCTTGCAATTTTCATCAAAGGCATATTCGGCTTCCACATAGGTCTTGTCATCACTCACAGAAAGAGGAGGGGCCTGAAAGTTCACAATACACTTCTGCGTGGGCCGTTGAGCAGAGATGGATGAATCTGGAGGTGTGCTCTCTGATGCTGTAGCAACTCCGCTCTGGATGACAATCAGGACAGAGGCCAGCACAACAACGATTAGTTTCTTGGTACTTGTTTAGCGTCGTCAGGAAGCCGGGGGCGGGAGTAAGCCGAGGGTTCCAAGATTGATTTGGGTCGCGCGTTGAAGTTGGACCAGGGCCTGGAGGAGGGAAACACCTTGCTGGCGACAGGTCACCAGG
>DAOUCM010000235.1:0-12368 GCA_034431895.1 Anaerolineales bacterium | reverse complement strand
CATCATCTTTTGAGCCTTCAACACCCCTTTTGTCAGGGAGGCTTCTTGCTCGATTATAATTGACCTGAATTCGGGATAAGCCTGAACCGTCCCGAAGGCTCGATTTTGTCCATACAATTGCTCTGAAAAGCCGTCGGGACGGTTATCCCGGCCTGGCGTTAATTCAACTTATAGTTTACCGTTTAACACTTGCATCGTTCGCGCAAATCTTGTTTGCGCCGCAGTTGCCTGCCCTGGCGTTTGCTCAGCGAACTACAGCGCAACGCCAGTTCGATTGCGGCTGGAGGCCGCGCTATGGAACATGTTTACTTGGACTACGCCGCTACCACGCCGGTGGATGCCCGCGTTTTGGAAGCGATGCTGCCTTTCTTCACCGCTTCTTTCGGGAACCCCTCGTCCGTTCATCGTTATGGACAGCGCGCTGAGGCGGCTTTGGAGGCGGCTCGCGAAAGTGTGGCCGCCTGTCTGCGCTGCCGCCCCGAAGAAGTCATTTTTACCTCCTGCGGCTCCGAGTCGGACAATTTGGCTTTGCGCGGCGCAGCGCAGGCCGTTTTCGAGCAGACGGGCCGTAGGCAGATTCTGACCTCGCGCGCCGAGCATCATGCTGTCAGTAAGACAGCCGAACAATTGGCCGCGCATTATGGCTTCCAACTGACCTGGCTGGAAGTGGACACGTATGGCATGGTCAGGCCGGAGACGGTCGAAAAAGCGATTGGAGAACAGACGGCGCTGGTCTCGGTCATGCTGGCAAACAATGAGATTGGCACGCTCAACCCGGTGCGCGAAATTGCAGACATTTGCCACCGGCGGGGGGCGCTTTTTCATACCGACGCGGTGCAGGGCGCGGCTTATTTGCCTTTGGATGTGGACGGTTTGGGCGCCGATTTGGTCTCCTTGGGCGGGCATAAGTTTTATGGGCCAAAAGGCGTGGGCGTCTTGTATGTCCGTAAGGGGACGCCGTTGCTGCCACACCTCACCGGCGGCGGGCAGGAGTTTGGCTTGCGGGCTGGCACCTCGAATGTGCCGTACATTGTCGGTTTTGCCGAGGCGCTGCGTCTGGCCGTGCAGGAGCGCCAGGCGCGCATTCAGCGCTTGCGGCCGTTGCGTGATCGCATCATCGGCCGTGTTTTGGAAGAGATTCCCGACTCGTGTCTGACAGGTCATCCAGAGCAGCGGCTTCCCAATCACGCCTCGTTTGTCTTCAAGGATGCAGACGGCAATTTACTCTTGCAATTGTTGGATGCGGCCGGCTTTGCCTGTTCGTCTGGCTCTGCGTGCAAGACCGGCAATCCTGAGCCGAGCGAAGTGCTTATGGCGTTGGGGCTTTCCCGCGATTGGGCGCTTGGTTCCCTGCGGGTAACGCTTGGCAAGGATATCACGCCCGAGCAAATAGACGATTTTCTTGAAATCCTCCCCTCCCTTGTCGAGAAAGCGCGCCGGTTGAAATGATTATCCTATGACCAAAGTCGTCGTTGCCATGTCTGGCGGTGTAGATTCTTCTGTCGCGGCGGCCTTGCTGGTGGAGCAAGGTTACGACGTGACGGGAATGATGCTGCGTCTATGGTCGGAGCCAGGCAAAGAGGACTTGAATCGCTGCTGTACGCCTGATTCGATGGCTATGGCGCGCCGCGTGGCGGCCAAATTGGATATTCCTTTCTATGTCGTGGATGCCAAGGAAACATTTCGGCAGACGGTGGTGCAGTATTTTTTGGATGGCTATGCCGCCGGTTTGACGCCTAACCCCTGCCTGGTGTGTAATCGTCAAATTCGCTGGACGTTCTTGCTCGAACGTGCATTGGCTTTGGGGGCAGATTTTTTGGCAACCGGACATTATGCCAGGGTGGTGCCAGACGAACAGGGGCGGGTGAAATTGTTGCGCGCCGTAGACGAAGGCAAAGATCAATCTTACGTGTTGCACGTGTTGACGCAGGAAAAATTACGGCGAGCGCTTTTCCCTTTAGGGAAGTACCACAAGTCAGAAGTGCGCCAGAAGGCAGAAGCGATGGGCTTGCCGGTCTACAAGCGCCCCGATAGTCAGGATTTGTGTTTCCTGGCAGGGGAAGATTATCGCGCTTTTCTTCGGCGCCATGCACCTGAAACTAATTTGCCAGGCGATATTGTGAATCGGAAAGGCGAATTGCAGGGCCGGCACAGCGGCTTGGCAAACTATACCATTGGTCAACGCAAGGGATTGGGACTGCGTTCTCCTGTGCCGTTGTATGTTTTGAGCAAAGACGCCTCTACCAATACGCTTATTGTGGGAGAAATACACGAGTTGGGCGCCGGGCGCCTGCTTGCTGGTGAAGTGAACTGGATTTCTGGTCTGGCCCCTACGGAGGCCTTTCGCGCCAAAGTCAAGATTCGCTATACGGCTCAAGCGGCTGAGGCCGAGGTCAGGCCGCTCGATAACGGTCGGCAGGTAGAGGTGCGGTTCGATTCGCCCCAGCGCGACATCACGGCCGGGCAATCGGCGGTGTTCTACGTTGGAGAAGAAGTGGTGGGAGGCGGGACGATTCTTTCGTCTTTCGTGTAGCCATTTTGCGGTTTGTGATGCTATGGGTCGTTCCCTCAACCGTTAATTGCTGGGGCGTTTGGGGGTTGACTTGACGATTTGCGATGTGCTGCTGGTCGTTCCCCAACAGATATTGCTGGGGCGTCAGCGCATGGCTTCGTTTGGTATTGCTTGCGTATCCCATCTTTTTTGACCGTGTTATAAACAATAATCAGATTCTCATCATTGCCGCCTGAGCGCCCTCGAAAACGGGCTTTCAGGATACAAGGAGGTCGAGCGATGCGAACGCGCGTAGTGGTAACGGGTTTGGGCTGTGTCAGTCCGCTAGGAAATTCGGTCGAAGAGACCTGGCAAGCGATCGTGGCGGGCAAATCTGGCGCGGCTTATATCACCAAGTTCGATGCCAGTCAGCACAAAACAAAATTTGCCGCCGAGGTCAAAGGCTTCGATGGTGTTGCTTTGTTTGGCGTCCGTGAAGCCCGTAAAATGGACCTGTTTACCCAGTATGCGTTGGCCGCTACTATCGAGGCGTTGGTTCAGTCCAATTTGACCGTTCAGGAGAGCAATCGCGATCGCGTCGGCGTTCTGATTGGTTCTGGAATTGGCGGCATTTGCACGCTGTTGGAGCAAGTCGAAGTCCTGCGCGAGCGCGGGCCAGAGCGTATCAGTCCTTTCTTGATACCGATGATGATAGCCGATAGCGCCGCTGCTACGATTGCTATTTGGATTGGCGCGCGCGGCCCGAACATGTCGCTGGCAACTGCCTGCGCTTCTGGCACGAATGCCATTGGAGAGGCGGCAGAGATCATTCGGCGTGGCGCAGCCGATGTGATGGTCGCCGGCGCCTCTGAGGCGGCTATTGCTGCGGTCGCTATGGGCGGGCTGAACGTGATGGGCGCGCTTTCTACCCGCAACGACGAACCTGCGCGCGCCTCGCGTCCCTTCGATAAAGACCGCGACGGTTTCTTGATGGGCGAAGGTGCCGGCGTTTTGATTTTGGAAAGGTTGGAACATGCGCAGGCGCGCGGCGCAAACATTTTGTGTGAATTTACGGGCTATGGCACGTCCGATGATGCCTATCACATATCTGCACCCGACGAAAACGGCGCAGGCGCTGCACTTTCGATGCGCTATGCCCTCGAAGAGGCTGGCTTGCAACCCACAGACATAGGCTACATCAACGCGCACGGTACATCCACCCCTTTGAACGATAAAAGCGAGACCGCTGCCATCAAACGGGTGTTTGGTGAGCAAGCGTACCGGATTCCTGTCTCCTCGACAAAATCCATGACCGGCCATCTGCTGGGCGCTTCTGGGGCAGTGGAAGCAGTGATATGCGTCAAAGTATTGCAGGAAAATTTGTTGCCGCCTACCATCAACTACGAAACCCCCGACCCGGACTGCGACCTGGATTATGTCCCCAATCGAGCGCGCAAGGCCAGTCCCAAAAATGTCATGTCCAACTCATTTGGCTTTGGCGGTCACAATGCCACGCTCATTCTAAGTCAGTATCAGGATTGAAAAACCATGCCATATGCACATATTACCGGTTGGGGCATGGCTGTTCCGGAGCCGGTCCTGACCAACGCTGATTTGTCCAAGATGGTGGATACCAATGACGAATGGATTCGCGAACGCACCGGCATTCGCGAGCGACACATTGCGCGCGAAAACCAATCTACCGCCAGCCTGGCAGCCGAGGCCGCGCTGGCAGCCCTGCAAGTGGCTAACCTGAGACCCACCCACCTCGACCTGATTATCTGCTCCACCTCCACGCCGGAGCATATCTTTCCCGCTACTGCCTGCCTGGTGCAAGATCGAATCGGCGCTACCCGCGCTGGGGCTTTCGATTTACTGGCGGCTTGTACGGGTTTCATCTATGCGCTCGACATGGCGGCCCAGTCTATCCGCAGCGGAGCAATCAAGAATGCGCTGGTGATTGGGGCGGAGACGCTTTCGCGTTTTGTCAATTGGCAAGACCGCAACACGTGTATCCTGTTTGGTGACGGCGCAGGCGCGTTCGTCTTGCAGGCGAGCGAAACGCCGGGAGGGGTTCGGTCGGCAGTGTTGCGCGCCGACGGCTCGGGTGGCAACTTGTTGATTTTGCAGGGCGGCGGCAGCAAGCACCCCGCCACTCAGGCAACCGTGCAGGCCGGCCAACACTACATCGAAATGGAGGGTAAAGAGGTCTTTCGTTTTGCTACGCGCGTCATGGCGCAGGCTACCCGCGAGGCGATGGCAGGCGCTGGTTGGAGCCTGGAAGAAGTCCGCTGGATTATCCCGCATCAGGCCAACATTCGCATCATCGAAGCGGCGGCGCGCGGCCTGAAATTGCCCATGGAGCGATTTGTTGTCAACCTGGAGCGTTACGGTAATACCTCCACGGCCTCTATTCCTATCGCTACGGTGGAAGCGGTACAAGATGGCAGGTTGAAGCCCGGCGACAAGATTGTTTTCGTTGGCTTTGGCGCCGGCCTGACCTGGGGCGCCCTGGCAGCGGAATGGAGCGGCCCGCTGCTGGCTGAAGAGAAAGTCCATCCCTCGCGCTATCGCATTTGGGCGCGCCTGCGCTCGCTCTGGCGGCGCATTGCACGCTTCCTCGAAGGCCTCATCTGGGGCCGCCTTTCCTGAGATATAGCCAATTTCGCGCGATTGTGGTACGATATTTCTAAACTTACACAAGGAGAAAGTTATGGCTTGGAAACCGGGTCTTCCCGAACTGTTGATTATTTTGGTCGTTGTCTTGCTGCTCTTTGGGCCTGGGCGCATTGCCAAGATTGCGGGCGAACTGGGCAAGGGCATCCGTTCCTTCAAAGAGGGGGTGGGTGGCGGTCAAGAAGAAAAAACCGAAGAGAAACCCCAAGACGAGACGGCCAAAAAATAAATTGTTTAGACGCCATTGCAGACGACCCCTCCTTGTGGAGGGGTCGTTTGTTTCAGAGCAAATCGCGGAGTTGTTCGACGCTGGTTACCGGCCGCTTGCAAATGAAATCTTCGCACACATAGGCGGTAGCCTTGCCGTCCACGAGGGGGCGCTCTGCCAGCAAAGCGGGCGCCGTTTTTGAAGGAGGAAACGCGGACGCGGCCACCACCAGGTTGGGGCGGTATTCCGCGCGTAGGAAGCGCATCAGCGCCTGGAAATCTGGTGCGCCCGTCTCTCCCAGGACCGCGGCCTGCTTCCCGTTCCCCAGGGCGAAATCTGCCGCCGACAGCCAGCGCCCGAAAGCCGTGGGGTAGCGCAGCGCCGCCTCGGCTACGTCCCTTAGCGCTTGCTCCGCCAGTTCGCGGTAGCGGCCATTGCCGCTGAGAGCGGCCAGTTTGAGGAGGGCCTCGCAAGACAACGCGCCGCCAGAGGGCGTGGCGTTGTCTTGCAGGTCTTTGGGGCGTTGAAACAACCTCTCACCATCGGCGGGGGTATCGAAGAATCCGCCTTGCGGGTCGCTGAAACGTGCAATCATCTCCTCGGCCAGTTCTAAGGCAGCGGTGTACCAGCGTTCCTGGAAATCGGTCTGGTAGAGTTCGAGCAGTCCGAGAATCAAAGCGGCGTAGTCTTCCAGGAAGACCTGTTGGGTGGTTTTTCCGTCTCTCCAGGAGCGCCGCAATTGACCTTTTGGCCGCAGCGCCGTGAGCAGGAATTCCGCATTGCGCGTAGCCATACTGTAATAAAGTTCATGGAGCGAGAATTCTGCGCTGCGCGTCGTTATATCGTTACGAAATTCGTGGGATGGTTCTGGATTGCGTGTAGTCACGTTAGAGGGCGGATGGGAGCCATCCGTGCCATTGTCAGATGGGACAGCAGACTCGGAATTGCGCGTAGCCACACTAGAAGATTCAAAGGGTGTAGCCGCATCCTCGTCAGATGCGTGGAGTGTGGTCTCTACGCTGGGCGTAGTCATGCCAGGAGATTCGCGGTGTTTCGTTGCGCCCTGGTCAGATGGAACAGCAGACTCGGAATTGCGTGTAGCCACACTAGAAGATTCAAGGCGCGTAGCCACGCTAGAAGATTCAAGGCGTGTAGCCGCATCCTCGTCAGATGCGTGGAGTGTGGTCTCTGCACTGTGCGTAGTCATGCCAGGAGATTCGCGGCGTTTCGTTGCGCCCTGGTCAGATGGGACAGCAGGCTCGGAATTGCGCGTAGCCATGCTAGAGGATTCGAGACGTGCTGCCACCGTCTCTTCGGATGAGCGGTGTTTCGTTGCGACCTGGTCAGATGGGACAGCAGACTCGGAATTGCGCGTAGCCATGCTAGAGGATTCGAGACGTGCTGCCACTGTCTCTTCGGATGAATGGAGCGTGGTCTCTGCGGTGCGTGTAGCCGTGTTGGAGATTGCGAGGCGTGCAGCCATGTTAGAGGATGTATGCTCGGATTCTCGGTTAGATTCGGCTAAGCCGATGACTCGCGCCGCCTCAGCCAGCGTTGCCAGCATCAGGCCGTTCCAAGCGGTCAGGATTTTATCGTCGGTGGCTGGGCGGGGGCGCCGGTCGCGGGCGGCAAGCAGCCGGGCGTGGCACTCGGCGAGTTCAACGGGAACAGTTCGCGGGTCGAGTCCGAAGCGGGCCGCCAGCGTGGAATCGTCCAGGGCGCGCTGGAGTACAGTTTTCCCCTCCCAATTACCTTGTTCGGTCACTCCATAAGCCGCCTCGAAGAATTCGCTTTTCTCCAATAAGTGACTCCTGATCTCTTCCTTTGTCCACACGTAGAATTTCCCTTCCACTCCTTCTGAATCGGCGTCTATCGAAGAATAGAAACCGCCGTCGGGATGGGTCATCTCGCGGGCCACGAAGGTAAGCGTTTCGGTCAGCACGCGGTAGAAGGCCGGTTGGCCGGTAATTTGCCAGGCGTGCAAGTAGGCGCGCGCCAGTTGGGCGTTGTCGTAGAGCATTTTCTCGAAGTGTGGCACGCGCCAGAAGTTGTCGGTGGAGTAACGCGCAAAGCCGCCGCCGACCACGTCATACATGCCGCCGCGCGCCATGCTGTGCAAGGCATGGACGGCTGGCTGGAGGGCTTGGGGGTTGCCCGCGCAATGGCGGCGCAGCAGGAATTCGATGGTCATCGGTTGAGGAAACTTGGGCGCGCCGCCCCAGCCGCCATAGCCCCAGTCGTAGGCCTGGCGCAGGCTTTCGACGGCCTGGTCGAGGTGCTGAGGGCTGAGTGCAAGTTGGTAGCGGCTCGAAGCAGTTTGCTGTTGGATGTGGGCGACCACTTGCTCAGCCGAGCGGAGCGCCTTTTCGCGCTCGTTTTGCCACACGCTTGCCAGCGCTTGCAACACTTCACGGAAAGATGGCAGATTGTAGCGGCGTGTCGGTGGGAAGTAGGTGCCGGCGTAGAACGGCTGTAAATCAGGGGTGAGGAAGACCGACATCGGCCAACCGCCAGAGCCGGTCAGGGCTACTGTGGCGTTCATGTACAGGCTGTCCAGGTCGGGGCGTTCCTCACGGTCTACTTTGATGCTGACGAAATGTTCGTTTAGGAAGGCGGCTGTGACCGGGTCTTCGAACGATTCATGCGCCATGACGTGACACCAATGACAGGCAGCATAACCAATGCTCAGGAAGATGGGTTTGTCTTCTTGTCTGGCCTTTTCGAGCGCTTGCTCGCCCCAGGGGTACCAATTGACGGGGTTGTGGGCGTGCTGAAGCAGATAGGGGGAGGTTTCGTGAATGAGTTGGTTGGGCATTTGGGTATACCTTTAAGCCAAGGAAGATGCGAGGATATTTCGACGCCAGTTCGGGATAACTGTCCCAAAGGCTTTGTAGAGCAATTGTATGGACAAAATCGAGCCTTCACCCGGCGGGTACTTCGCGGGACGGTTCGTTCGAAGGCTTATCCGAATTCAGGTTATTTTACGCGATTTTTTAGAGGAATGGTATTTGCGCTAAGCGATGCGCTTGCCAACCGCTCTCTTCTCGGACTTCGTGCAGAATAATCCCTAGTTGGGGTATCTCTGACGTATAATGGCAGTATGTCTGAAGCCCTTGCTACACTCAAGCGGCAACTTCGTCGTCAATGTCGGCAGACGCGCGATGCGCTTGGCGAACAGAGGTGGATGCAAGCCAGCGCGTCTATTTGCAGCCATATCGAGACCTGGCGCTTCTTTCTACGCTCGGAGGTGATCCTGACCTATTTGCCGATGCGCGGCGAAGTGGATTTGACGCCTCTCCTGACCCGCCACCCTGACAAACGCTGGCTGGTGCCGCGTATCCTGCCGCAAGAAAATCATCGTATGGCTTTGCATGTGTACGATGCGCAGCGTTTGGTGCGCCATCCGTTTGGGATGTTGGAACCCAGCGCGGATTTGCCAGAAGTCTCGCCCGCCGAGGTTCAACTGGTATTGACTCCGGGGCTAGCCTACGACCGTCGCGGTTGGAGGCTAGGCTACGGCGGCGGCTACTTCGACCGTTTTTTGCAGAATTTCGATGGCGTGAGCCTGGGGGTCGTCTATGCCGCGCTGTTCTTGAAATCGCTTCCGCACGGGAAATTCGACGTGCCGCTGGATTGGGTCGTGACCGAAGAAGGCATCTTTGCTTGCCAGGAGGAGGCAAAATGACGTTTTTGCCGGCTTATTTGCGTCTTACGCCGGCGGAATTGAAAGCACGCGCCGAACAGGCTGTGGCGCGTTTGGAAAAATGCGACCTCTGTCCGCGCGCTTGCGGCGTCAACCGGCTGGCAGATGAGCGCGGCGTGTGCAAAACGGGCCGGCGGGCTAGAGTGAGCAGTTACGGGCCTCATTTTGGCGAGGAGGCTCCTCTGCGCGGCTGGCATGGTTCTGGAACGGTGTTCTTTGCCCGCTGCAACCTGCATTGTCAGTTTTGTCAAAACTATACCATCAGCCAGGCGGATGCAGGGCAGGAATTGAAGCCGGAAGAACTGGCCGCTATCCTGTTGTGTTTGCAGCAGATGGGTTGCCATAACATCAACCTGGTCTCACCCAGCCATGTGGTGGCGCAAATTCTGGAAGCCTTGACGCTGGCCGTGCAAGGTGGACTGCGCCTGCCGCTGGTCTACAACACTGGCGGTTATGACTCGTTGGAGACGCTCCGTCTATTGGATGGCGTGGTGGACATTTACATGCCTGACATGAAATATGCCAGCAGCGCCATGGCGCGTAAATATTCACTGGCGCGGGATTATGCGAGTGTAAATCGCGCGGCGGTCAAAGAAATGCACCGCCAGGTGGGCGATTTACAATTGGATGAGCATGGACTGGCCATATGCGGCTTGCTGGTGCGTCTGTTGGTGTTGCCCAACAATCTGGCAGGAACGCGCCATACCGTGCGTTTCCTGGCGAACGAAATCTCTCCGAACACTTATCTCAACTTGATGGACCAGTATTACCCGTCATACCATGCCGGGCGCTTTCCAGAGTTGAATCGCCGACTCTGGCCAGAAGAATATCGCGCTGCCGTGGAAATGGCCTATCAAGCCGGGCTGACTCGCTTGGATGGATGAAAATTTGACTCTCTGGGAATCGCCGTGATTGTTGCGCCGGCAGTCCCTAAGGGATGCTATCCCCAACGGGGACGCTGTTGCGCTGCTGGCGCGTGTTTGCAAAACCGGTCGGCGCCTGTCATTCGAGCGCCATAATCGTTTTAGCCCCTTTCGTCCATACCCAGATGAAATGTTCTTCTACATACGATATTCGTGCGTAACTCATCACCTCGGCCGGGGCTAGTACTTGTCTCCATTCCGCCTCCCGATTACCGGCATAACAAGCAGCAAAATAGACGAAACGCAGTTGCTCTCCGGCCTCTCCTGGCTTCAGGTCGGCGGGTAAGAATTCTCTGTCAGGTTCAAAGGAATAAGAGAAACTGCCTGGTTCCTTGCCGCCATGTGAAGCAACAAAGATAAAGCGCCCTTTTTGAAGCGCATCTCTGAACGTTTGCTCGGAAAGCGGCTGAATGGCTACACTGCCTGGACCCCAATGTTTTTCGGCGGCTACCACAATGGGGTAGAAAAACAGGCTAATCGTCCAAGTCGGAGGCGTGTAACTTGCCCACAATGATGGGATAGGAATATACCCCCCATTGGTATAAAGGATATATGCCTGCGGCGCATTGGCTGGGGCGCGCGTCAATATTGCGCCATGTACTGCGGCAAAAATGAGCAACGCCACCCCAACGCAGACAAGGACGCTCCAGCCCAGTGCAAATTTCGTCCAGCCAGTGTGATGAGCAAGGCGGGAAAGAAGTGGAATGTGCGGAGTGCGTCCACGCCAGGCGCCAAGGATGCCAATCAGCCATGCCAGAAATCCCCCTGTAAACGCAGCAAGAACGGTCAAATTGCCCATCAACTCGGCTAGGGCAGCCAGCCAAAGTCCTGAATCATCCGGCTTGGGCTTCCAGAGTAAAGTGACGTATCCATAGTCCAGCGCATCTATGATTCCAGTGGCAGTGAGGATGAAAAATGGCACCAGAGAAATAGCCAGGCTGTGACGGTAATGATGATGTAGAAAGGCTTTTTTTCTTTGCTCTATGCCCATCAACCAAAACAAAGGCGCAAAGCCCAAATAACATAAAACCCCCAAAACGCGGTATCTTGCTTGTTGCCGCGCGCAGAAGGCTTGATATTCAGTTGTCTTTCTGTATTTGGATGTTCGGGATGGGGATGCTATGGAAATCGCCATAAGCCTCTCATCTTTTTTGCGATCATCTCCTGATCCACAGGCAGTTTGTCCACCCGCACGCCGACGGCGTTGTAGATGGCGTTGGTGATGGCGGGCGTGGTGGGGATACTGCATACCTCGCCCACGCCCTTCGCGCCGTAGGGACCTTCGGCGGTGGGATGTTCGACGACGATAGGGATGATCTCAGGGGTGAGCATAATGCCAGGGACGCGGTAGCGCGCCAGACGGTCCGTAACGACGCGCCCCTCTTCCACGATGAATTCTTCGGTCAGGGCGTTGCCCAGTCCCATCATCACGCCGCCTTCGATCTGTCCCTGCAAGCCCAGCGGGTTGACCGCCATGCCCACGTCGTTGGCAGAGATGACTCTCAGCACGCGCACTTCGCCCGTCAGTGTGTTCACCTCCACTTCGGCGGCTTGCGCGGCAAACGAGAAGGCAAAGTGCATGTCGCCGCCTGTGCCGAGCGGCTGGGTTTTTGGCGCTTCGTATTCATAGCGGACTTTGGGCTGCTGCCCGAGGGCAGTCATTTCCTGATACACGTCGGCGTAGGTGAGCGCATGTCCGTTGACGTGGACGAGACCGTTCTCGAAGCGAATCCGTTCGGGGCGCACATCGAATTTCTCCGCCAGCGCCGCGCTGATCTGGTCGCGCAGGGTCTTCGCGGCATAGCGCGAGGCGTTGCCCGTCACATAGGTCTGGCGCGAAGCGGTGGTAGGACCGCCGTTCGGGGCGAGGTCGGTATCCATCACCAGCACGCGCACCTGTTCGGGCGGCACGGACATTTCTTCTGCCACCACCAGCCGCATGACGGTGACCAGTCCCTGCCCCATCTCGGCGGAGGAGCTGCGCACCTCGAACGTGCCGTCGGCGTAGAGTTCCACATCCGCGCCAGATTTATCGGGCGCGCCGCCGCCGAGACCCGTGTTCTTGTACGCCGCGGCGAAACCCCAGGCGCGCACCCTCATCCCCAACCCTTCCCCCAAAGGGGGAAGGGAGTTCCCCTCTCCCTTCGGGAGAGGGGTTAGGGGTGAGGGTACGTGCGTGGGGTTTCGCCGCGGCATACAAGAACACGGGTCTCGGCGACGGCGCGCCCGATAAATCTGGCGCGGATGTGGAACTCAACGCCGACGGCACATTCGAAGTCCGCAGTTCCTCCGCCGAAATGGGGCAGGGGCTGGTCACCGTCATGCGGCTGGTGGTGGCGGAAGAAATGTCCGTGCCGCCCGAACAGG
>DAOUCM010000234.1:0-4277 GCA_034431895.1 Anaerolineales bacterium | reverse complement strand
TCATTGCGAGGAGCGTTTTTTGCGACGAAGCAATCTCCTTGCAAGCCAGGAGACTGCTTCGCTTTGCTCGCAGTGACAAAATGCGTAGAGTTTATAGAACAAGAGTTTAACTTGACATTGTCAAACTACACAGCCGAAAAGCGGAGGACTGAAGTGACCCTATTATTGAAAATCGCCTGGCGCAATGTCTGGCGGCAGCGCCGCAGGACGCTGTTGATTGCTGTTGCGATGGGCGTCATCATGTCGCTGTTGGTGCTTTTCGACGGCCTCATCGTTGGCTTCGAGCAATCCATCTACGGGAACGCTATCCAATTGTTGGGCGGCAACATCCAGGTACATGCGCCCGGCTACGGTGAAAAAACTGGCCAGAAGCCGCTGCTGCCGCTGACCGATCCCGACGGCCTCCTCCAAACCGCAGAATCCAATCCATACACTGTCGCTGCCGCCCGGCGCATCGTCACGGGCGGGCTGGTCACCAACCGCGAGGGCGCTTTCTCGGTCTCCATCATCGGCGTCGAGCCGGATAAAGAGGCTCGTATCAGCCCGGTAGCCCAGAACATGGCAGCCGGCCGTTACCTGCGCCCAGATGACGGCGATTTCCTCGTCATCGGGCAGGGATTGGCAACCGCTATGGAAGTCACCGTTGGTGACCGCATCACCATGGCCGGCGGCTCCCTGCACGAGCAAACGCGCCAACGCACGATGACTGTGGTCGGGATTTTCGACGTGGGCGTGCCTTCGGTCGAAAAAGAGACCGTCTACCTGTCTCTGGCCGAAGCGCAGCGCCTGTTTGGGCTGGAAGGGCAGGTTACCGAAGTCGTGATTTCGCTGAAGCGAATTGGACAGGAACCTGCTGTGGTTGCCCAACTCGAGCGCGAACGGCCCGGCTACGAGGTCGAAACCTGGGTGGATACCATGCCCGAACTCAAACAAACGATGGATTTGAAGACCTCTGTGATGAACGTTTTTGGCCTCATCTTGCTGTGCATTGCGGCCATCGGGATTCTCAACCTGCTGATGATGGCCGTCTTCGAGCGCACGCGCGAGATTGGCATCCTGGCCGCCTTGGGGTTGAAGCCGCGTGAAATTATGCTGCTGTTCTTGCTGGAAGGCACCCTGATTGGCGTCATGGGCGCTGCGCTAGGCGTCTTGCTGGGGCTGGCGCTTACCGGCGCCCTGGCAATGGTGGGCATAGACTACACCCAATTTACTGACTTGACCGAATACACCGCCCTCATCACCGGCAAGATTTATCCCCAATTCCTGCCGTTCAAGACGCTGGCTCATGCCATCACCCTGGCCGTCATCGCTGCCCTGGCAGCCCTGTACCCTGCACGCGAAGCGGCCCGGCGTGAAGCGGCCGAGGCCCTGCATTTCGTATAGGAGCCTGTCATGTTGAGTTACTTCAAAATGGCTTATCGCAATCTGGGGCGTCATCGCCGGCGTTCCCTGCTTTCGGCGCTTGCCTTGTGTGTTGGACTGGCGCTTTTGTTGTTCATCGCTGCCTTCTACGAAGGGGAGATGCGCAGTTCGATGGAATCCACCCTGCGGCTGAATAGCGGACACCTCCAGATTCGCAGTTTGGATTACGACCCCGACAAACTCAGCGTGGCGTGGGAATACCTCATCGAAAACCCGCAGCAGGTGGCGGGTCGGTTGGAAGCGCTGGAGCAGGTCGAGGTCGCCACGCCGCGCCTGGTCGCCAGCGGCATCGTATCGGTGCGAAATGAGTCCAGCGGCGTCCAGATTCTAGGCATCGAACCGGCCTCCGGCGCCAACGAGCCTTATCGCCGCGGATTGATTGCTGGTAAGTTCCTGGAAGAGGACGACCGTGAAGGGATATTGATTGGTCAACCGCTGGCGCACAACCTCGACTTGCAAGTAGGCGACCAACTCAACCTGCTGGTCAACACTTCCGACGGCAGCGTGGATGAGCAGTTGTTCACCGTGCGCGGCATTTTCTCCACCGGCGTTACCACCTACGATAAGGGTATCGTATTGCTCCCGCTGGCCAAAGCGCAGACTTTTGCCGGTGCAGAAAATCATGCCAGTTTCATCTTCGTCCTGTTGAAAGACCGAGAACAGGCCGATGCGGTCGCCGCTGCCCTTCAAAGTTCGAAATACCAGATCGAAACCTGGAAAGAAATGAACGAATTGCTGGTTTTGATGGAAGATTTCTCGAACGCTTATCTCTTCATCTTGGACCTCATTGTCATGGGCGTGACCGCTACCGTCATCGTCAACACCCTGGTCATGGCCGTGTTCGAGCGCACGCGCGAAATTGGCATCCTCTCTGCCATTGGCATGAAAGGGCGCCAGGTAATCGCCCTTTTCTTGGCCGAAGCCAGCCTGTTGGCGGTGGGTGGATTAGCCTTGGGCGTGCTTCTTGGCTGGGGCATTTCTGCCTATTTTGGCAAGGTGGGCATGTATTTTGGCGATTTGGGGCTGAGCGGCATTTATCTGGGCGACCGCATCTACACCTACCTGACTGTGCAGGATACGGTCAACCTCACCCTGCTGTCCCTCGTCATCACTTTGCTTGCCTCTCTCTATCCCGCCCGCCTGGCTGCCCGCATGGAGCCGGTCGAGGCTTTGCACGGCAAGAATTAAGGAGTGATTCATGGAAGTTGCAAAATTGACTGCTGTCACCCGCATCTACAAGGTTGGAGAAGTCGAAACCCACGCCTTGCGAGGCGTCAACCTGACCATCCAAAGCGGCGAATTCACCGCCCTGGTGGGGCCCTCTGGCTCTGGCAAAACCACCCTGCTGCAATTGATGGGCTGCCTCGACCAGCCTACCTCTGGCCAGGTCGTCGTTGATGGACAAGAGACCCGAGGCCTCAATCGCAACCAGCGCGCCGATTTGCGCAAAGGGACGATAGGCTTCATCTTTCAGTTCTTTGCTCTCATTCCCACGCTCACTGCTTACGAGAACATCGAAATGCCCTTGCTCTTGACCGGCAAGAGTCCTGCCGAGCGCCGTGAGCGTGTGATGGAACTGCTCGAAGCCGTAGACATGACCAGCCATGCCCACCACCGCCCTGACCAACTCAGCGGCGGTCAACAGCAGCGTGTAGCCGTGGCGCGCGCGCTGTCTACCCAACCCAAAATGATCTTGGCCGACGAACCCACCGCAAATTTGGATACGGAGAACGGCGAGCAAGTGATGAATCTGATGCAGAAACTCAACCGGGAAACCGGCACCACTTTCGTCTTTGCCACCCATGACCCGCGCGTCATCCGCTATGCCCGGCGCGTCGTCACTTTGCGCGATGGCTTGATAGAAAATGATAGAATTGTTTCGTAGGATTTCGTAGTCCATAAATGAAACAACGTTGGGCTTGAATCTCTTCGAAACCAGGAAGTTATAATGAAAAAAACAACCCTTGCCTTGACCTTGATATTGCTCTTGACCGCTTGTACGAAACAATACACATCTACCCCTATCCCCACTCTGATGTCGGAGGCCGGCGCCTCTGGCTCAGGGACGGCTGTTCCCGTTACCGCAGGCCTCGTCACCGCTTCAGCCGAGGTGCGGCCGGCTGAGTTCGTCGAGTTGAGTTTCCCGCTCTTGGGCGTAGTCGTCAGCGTGGACGTGGAAGCCGGCGACTCCGTCAGCGCCGGGCAGGCGCTGGCTGCCCTGGATACCACCCTGCTCCAGGCGCGTGTGGCCGAGGCTGAAGCCAATATCGCCGCTGCCGAAGCGCAAAAGGCCTACCTCGTCCGCGCGGGCGCCAGTCAAGACCAATTGGACTTGGCCCAAGCCGACATAGACCGCGCCAAAGCCCTGGCAGACCAGGCGCGCGCTGCTCTGGCGCAGGCCACGCTCTATACGCCCATCTCCGGGACCGTGGTCTCTGTGGACATTGCTTGCGGCGAAATTGCCAACCCTGGCCAGGTCGTCATCGTAGTAGCCGACTTGAGCCACATGCGCATCGAGACCACCGACCTGAGCGAGCGTGACATTGCCGCCGTGCAAATCGGCCAGACAGCCAGCGTCTTCATAGATGCGCTGGAGGAATCCTTCCAGGGCAAAGTCACAGACATCGCTCGCCAGTCTGAAACCGTCGGCGGCGACGTGACTTACCAGGTGACCATCGAACTAGACACGCAACCTGCCGGCCTGCGCTGGGGCATGAGCGCTGAGGTCGAAATCCAAACGGAGCAGTAAGATGATGCGTTACTTGTGGACGATGTCCCTGGCGCTGACGCTCTTGATCTCTGCCTGCGGCTCGAAGACAGCCGTTACTCCCCTGCCTACCCTTAGCCTGGATGCG
>DAOUCM010000233.1:0-3043 GCA_034431895.1 Anaerolineales bacterium | reverse complement strand
CCTTCTGCCAAGTGCGCAGCTACATCTCCACGGCCAGAAAAAACAACCAGCGCATTTTGGAGGCGCTTCGTCTGGCATTGTCCGGCTCGCCTTATGTGCCAGAGTTTGTCACTGCTTTGGCTGAATAGTTACTATTCTTCTTTGCTAAGATGTTTCAGCAGGTACTCCCGCCCCGCCTCTTCCGTGTTCTCGCGGCGTTCCTGGTCAATCTCAGCCTTGAAAGCCGAGTAATACTGAATCGCGTCACGAATCTGGGCTAAGGTCAAATGGGGCAGAATATCTTCAACGATGGTCTGCGGCGTCTCTCCCATCAGCAAATAATTGATGATGGTTTTTACCATCACGCGAGTCCCGCGAATGAACGTGGAGTATCCTCCCGTGGATTTCCTGATCTCGATGTACGGAAAATTCGTCTGGGTAATGGATACCCTTGAAGTATCCACTTCAGAAATCACTTCCTGTGGGGTAAAGCCAGTGAAGAATCTGGCTGTTCTTTCTTCCAACATTTCAGTCTCCAATCATCCGCTTGTGATTACGTCTGTTCGGTGATTAACAATAAGAAACGGGTCGCCTTCCACTGTGCGGGCAGGTTTTCCTTCATTATCCAAAACTTGCAGGATTTTCAAAACAGTTGTTTTCAATCTAACCACTGTGCCATCAGGAAGCACATACTGACTCCAATCTTCGTGCTGGAGTTTGAACTCAACTTCTTGCGCCTTTGCCTGGCTTCCATCGGGCATGGTGATGGTTTTGATTGTGCTCATAAAAAACTCCTGTTCATCTCGATGGGAAAATTATACTCGTAAATTCACTCCCCCGTCGGCGTCCAGATGTTCTTCACCTGCGTCGCCTCATGCAGGAACTCGTGACCTTCGCCCTGTTCGCGGGACATCCAATCGCGCGGCAGACCGTAATTGACCCAGGTGCGCTTCATGTTGGCGGCGGATTCGTAATCCACCCAGTAACAGCCCTCCGCTGTGCCGAAGTACCAGACTGCGTCCACGTCTTCGTGCTGGACGAGAGTCTTGGTCAGGTGGTCGCGGTCGCCTGTGACGATGTTGACCACGCCGCCAGGCACGTCGGACGTATCCAAGACCTGATAGAAGTCGGTTGCCGAGAGCGGATGTTTCGGGCTGGGAATCATCACCACCGTGTTGCCGCGCGCAATGGCGGGCGCCATCAGCGAGACGAAAGCCAGCAGCGGATACTCGTCGGGGCAGGCGATTCCAATCACGCCCACAGGCTCGTTGACCGCGACAGTGATTCCGCGCAGTGCCGTCTCCTGCACCGTGCCGCCGTATTTATCCGCCCAAGCCGCGTAGGTAAACAGACGCTCGACCGCTGTGTCCACTTCGGCTTGCGCCGACTTTTGCGTGCGCCCCGTCATTTCGACGATGCGCTTGACGAACTCGGCGTTGCGGGCGTCGAGATTCTCGGCGATGAAGTACAAAATCTGCGAGCGGTTGAAGCCGTGACGCATCGCCCAGCCCGAAGCCCGCGCTTTAAGCGCCGCTTCCACCGCGTCGCGGATGTCTTTGCGGTTGCCGTCGCCGACCTGACCGATGAGTTTGCCTTTGGCGCTCAACACGGGCAGGGTGTAGGCGCCGTCGGGGCGGACCTGCCTGCCGCCGATGTACATCTTCGGGGTGCGGTCCACAGGGGGAAGCGAATGCCCATTTGCCCGACCCAGCGCGGGCTTGTCCTGAGCCGTGCCGAAGGGCGGAGTCGGATGCGGCGGGGTGTGAGTCCCCCATTTCGGGTTGACGGAAAACTCGGGGCGCGGACGTTCCATCCACTTCGGGCGGACGTATTCGAATAATCCTTCGCGCCCGCCTTCGCGTCCGTAACCCGACTCGCGGTAGCCGCCGAAGCCCGAAGCGGCGTCGAACAGATTGGTCGAGTTAATCCACACCGAGCCTGCCTTGATTTTGCTTGCCATATCCAGCGCGAGATTGATGTTATCGCTCCACACGCTGGCGGCGAGACCGTAGCGCGTGTTGTTGGCGAGTTCGATGGCTTCGGCAGGCGTGCGGAAGGTGAGCGAGACCAGCACAGGACCGAAGATTTCTTCCTGCACGGTGGCGGCGGCGGGGTCGAGACCCGTGATGAGCGTGGGCTTATAAAAGAGACCTTTTTCGGGCAGGGCGATGTTCGGCTGGTAACATTCGCCGCCTTCGGCAATGCCCGTCTTCACCCAGCCGTCAATCGTGTCCCATTGGGTTTTGTCCACGATGGCGCCCATGTCAATCGCCTTGTCGAGCGGGTCGCCCACGCGCAGATGTTCCATGCGGCGTTTGAGTTTTTGGATGAAGCGCTCGGCGATGTTTTCCTGCACGATGAGCCTGGACCCCGCGCAGCAGACCTGACCCTGATTGAACCAGATCGCATCCACCACGCCCTCAATGGCTCCATCCAAATCGGCATCGTCGAACACGACGAAGGGACTCTTGCCCCCCAACTCCAGCGACAGTTTCTTGCCCGACCCAGCCGTCTGCCTGCGAAGGATTCGCCCGACCTCGGTGGAGCCTGTGAAGGCAACTTTGTCCACGTCGGGATGCTCGACAATCATCGAACCCGCGCTGGACGACCCCGTGATGACGTTGACCACGCCTGCGGGCAGTCCCGCTTCGGCGACGATTTCCGCAAACAGCAACGCGGAGAGACGGGTATAGGAGGCGGGCTTGAGAACGACCGTGTTGCCCATCGCAATGGCGGGCGCAATCTTCCACGCCAGCATGAGCAGGGGGAAGTTCCAGGGGATGATTTGTCCCACCACGCCGACGGGCTGGTAGTCGCGCAGTTCGGTCTCCATGAGTTGCGCCCAGCCCGCGTAGTAGTAGAAGTGACGCGCCAGCAGCGGCACGTCAATATCGCGCGATTCGCGGATGGGCTTGCCGTTGTCCATTGACTCAAGCACAGCCAGCAGGCGATGATGTTTCTGGATATTTCGCGCAATCGCGTACATATACCGCGCGCGGACGACGCCTGGGGTTTGGCTCCACGTCTCGAAGGCGGCGCGGGCGGCGGCGACGGCGGCATCCAC
>DAOUCM010000232.1:0-3249 GCA_034431895.1 Anaerolineales bacterium | reverse complement strand
GTCCCGAAGGCTTTCCGGACAAGCCTTCTTGAGACGCTCAAACGTTCACCTTGCGGGTACTTCGCGGGACGGTGTAAGAATGCCCAAAAATTGGGAAGGGCAGGTCGAAGGGGAGGAAGGGGCCTTCGACCTGTTCATTACAAGGCGGCAACGGCGCGGCGCTTCCACGTTAAACTCTCGTGCTGCGCGGAGTAGAAAGAAAGCGTCCCGAAGGCTCGGAACCTTCGGGACGCTTTGCATTTCCCTCTTGACTTCCTGTAAAAAACTAATATAATTAGTAAAAACTAATACCATTAGCATAACGGCGTAAGGTCAGGCGGACGTAAGAGAACATACGCTGCGCCAAAGCGTAAGAGACGCTCTCTAGCGTCGGGCTTTGCGCTGCATGTTAGGAAGGAAAATGAAAAAGACCAAACCCACCTCCCCCCGCGTCCAGCGCAACCGACAAGCCGCCATCCAATCCATCCTCGAAACCGCGCGCGCCATCATGCGCGAAGAAGGCGTCGCTGCCCTTTCCATGCAGGAACTCGCCCGCCGCATGGGCATGCGCGCCCCGTCGCTCTATAACTACTTCGCCAGCAAGATGGACATCTACGACGCGCTCTTCCGCCTTGGCTTCAAATTGTGGGGGGAGATCGTCGAGAAAGCCGCGCGCGAGACCACAACTTTCCAGGATGAGATGGGGCGCATCCTCGAAGAGTACATGACGTTCGCGCTCGAAAACCCCGAACTGTATCAACTCTGTTTCGAGCGCCCTGTGCCTGGCTTCGTCCCCTCGCGGGAAAGCCTCGAACTGAGTTTCAGCATCCTCGATTATTCCCGTCAACGCGTGGAAACATACAAACACCAACTCAACACTGACCTCACCAGTGAGCAGATCATCAATCTTGTGATCGCCGTCTCTCACGGGCTGACCGCCATGCACCTCGCCAACGAGCCGCGCCTCCCCGTCGGGCAGGGACGCTTCGGGTCGTTGATTCCAGCCGCAAAGTCCATGCTCGAAGCGGCATTCATGCAGAAAGGATAAGGATGACCGCCTCCGCCGAATCCATTCCTCCCACCCATGCGGATGAAGCCCATCGCCTCCTGACCGACGCCTTTGCCTGTTTCCTGCGCCTCATCGAATCGCTCCACGCTGACGATTGGTCCAAGCCCACCCCCTGCGCCGCCTGGGATGTGCATGACATGGTGGCGCATCAGGCGGGCGGCTACGCCAGCGGAGCCAGTTACCGCGAAATGTTCCGTCAATACGCGCAGATTCCCAAAGCGGGGCAACTGCCCGAAGATGCCATCAACGCCCTGCAGGTGGGCGAGCGCAAAGCCAAAACGCCCGCCGAACTCATTGCGGAACTGAAACGGGTGGGACCGCCAGCCATTCACAACTGGGCATATGGATTCAACGCCGTCAAGTGGATTGCCCTCCCCCACCCCGTCGGCGGATTCATGTCGCTGCGCTATCTGATGTGGGTCACGCACAGCCGCGACACGTGGATGCATCGCCTAGACATCTGCCGCGCCACGAACCGCCCCTTCGAGCAGAGCCGCGAACACGACGGGCGCATCGTGGAACTGGTCGTCCGTGATGCAGCGAAGAAATTGCGCAAACGGCTCAACGGCAAAGCCCTCACCCTCACGCTGACGGGAGTCGCTGGGGGGGCGTGGCAGGTCGGGAATGGCGAACCCGCCGCGGGGTTGGAAATGGACGCGCTCGACTTCAATATCTTCGTTTCGGGGCGCTTCTCTTACGAGGAAGGCATGGCGCGCGCCAAACGCTCAGGCGACACGGCGCTGGTCGAACGCACCTTCAAAAACCTGTTGATTTTGTATTAGTAACTCACCTTACGCAAAACGTCCCGAAGGCTCACGTAAATCAGGCTTGGATTTTGTCCAAACCTTCGGGACGGTGCGTAACATCAATTAGTAGCGCAAGTCTCCGGCTTGCGCCATACCCTAAAGGAGACTTCATGGACACTCTCTTGCTTCAACTTGGCATTGCCCTCTTCCTGCTCGGCTTGCTGACGGGGTTTGTCGTCCCCAAATTCAAGAATCCCCGCATGGGACTTTCCAGTCACCTGGAAGGAGTCCTGAACGGCATCTTTCTGGTCGCGCTCGGACTCTTATGGCAAAGACTCAACCTTTCCGCCGCGTGGCTGACCGCCGCCTTCTGGCTTGCCATCTATGGGACGTTTGCCAACTGGTTCGCCACCCTGCTCGCCGCCGTGTGGGGCGCGAGCGCGCTCATGCCCATCGCCGCGCAGGGACATCAAGCCGCGGCGGGCAGGGAAACCATCATCCGCCTTCTGCTGGGGACGTTGTCGCTGGCGATGATGGCGGTGTGCGTCATCGTCATTGCGGGTCTGCGGGCGGGTTGAGCCGTCTTTGGAGGAACCATGAATACGATTCGGAAAGCATTTTTTCTAGCCGCGCTTCTCTTGCTGGCAAGCGGCTGTATGCGCCCCGTCAGGCAAAAACCCAACGCGGCAGAATCCACGCCAACTCAAACCGCAGAAACCAGCCCAGCCTCCAGCGGCTCGATCAATATGCCTGGGCGGCACGACCATACCATCTCGGTCAGCGGGGCGGCGCGCGAATTTATCGTCTATGTGCCAGAGTCGGCGAAGGGCGCGTCGAATGCGCCTGTGGTGGTCGTGATTCACGGCACAACGGGAGACGGTCTCAGGTTTTACAATATGTCCGGCTGGCGTGAGAAGGCGGACCAGGAAGGCTTCCTGGTGGTCTTTCCCACAGCGCTGACCTATTGTTTCTACGAAGACGAAAATCGGGATGGCGATTTCAATGACCGCAATGAAAAGCAAGTGACCACCAAATGGGACGCCGGTCCGTTGGGCGGGGAGCGATACCCGTTATGCCCGCAGGATGAGATTGCAAAACTTACTCCCGCAGCGCACGCCCTCGCTGATCACCCGCTGGCAGATGACATGGCGTTCTTCCAGTCGCTGTTCGATTTCATGGAAGCGAATTACTCAATCAACTCGAAGCGCGTCTATGTTACGGGACATTCGAACGGCGGGCAAATGGCGGGACGGCTGGCTGTCGAAATGTCCGAGCGGATAGCCGCAGGCGCCTCCAACGAAGGCCCGCTGGGCGTTTCGGGACCCTCAACCCGCCCCATCTCGTTCATCCTTACCTATGGAAACCAGGACGATAACTTCGTCCGCTACAGCAACGGCAAGCCTTATCCGCTCGACGAATCGCTCATTGACCTTCAGCCGGTCAAAACATTGCTCG
>DAOUCM010000231.1:0-2437 GCA_034431895.1 Anaerolineales bacterium | reverse complement strand
GCCGAAGGCAAAGGCCAGCCTGCAGGCCGTGCGCCAGGCCCTGCCCGCTCATGCCGTGCTGCATTTCTCCACCCACGGCTGGGCCGGTTGGGGGGAGAGCGAAGTCAGCGGCCTGAAACTGGCGGACGGCAACCTCTACCTGCGCGACCTGTTCGACCTGCACCTGGAGCGCGCCCGCCTGGGGATTCTCTCCGCCTGCGAGAGCGGCCTGCCGGGCATGAAACTGCTCGAGGAAGTCGTTTCCCTGCCCGCGGCGATGATGCAGGCCGGGGTGCCGGGCGTGTTGGGGTCGCTGTGGGCGGTGAACGACCTGAGCACGGCCATGCTCATCGCCCGCTTCTACGAGAACTGGCGTCAGCGCGGCCTGGATTTGCCCCAGGCCCTGCGCGAGGCCCAACGCTGGCTGTGCGACCTGTTCCATGATGAAAGCAAGCTGTCTGAACTGGAAGCCCAACTGCCCGAATCCATCGCCAACCGCTTCGCTGCCGAACAGGCGGATGCGTTCTTCAAGGTTGCCGCCCTGCGCGACCTTTCCCATCCCAACTACTGGGCGGCGTTCGTGTTTTATGGAGTGTGAGACCCTCACCCCTTGCCCCTCTCCCTGTGGGAGAGGGGATGGGGTGAGGGAAAAGGAGATGAACCGATGCCCGATCTTTCCCCTGAAACCATCTACCGTGTCTTCCGTGACCTGCTGGACGAAGCGCCCGCCTCGCTGCGCCCGGAGATTGAGGCGCTGCTCGCCCGCGCCGAAGCAGGCAAAAAGACGGACAATCAACTGCTCCGTCTCGCCCGCCGCGAGCCCGTCTTTTTGCAGCGGGTGAATGCCCGGCTGGAGATGGCGGATGGCACGCGCGGCTTCAGCGGCCTCCCCGGCCCGGTCAACCCCACCCCCGGCCTGACCTACGTCTGCCCGCAGTGCGACTACAGCCGCACCCTCGGCGAGGTCGGCGAGGATCCTGGCGAATGTCCCACTCACCACGTGGCGCTCCTCCCCAAAGGTCAGAAGGAGCGCTGAGATGTTGACCGACTTCCTGACCGAACTGACCAAAGACCTGCCCGGCAAGTGGCTGGAGCGGCTCTTCGGCCCGGCTTTTCTCTTCTGGGCGGGCGGCCTGCTGCTCGTCGTTGGCCCGGCTGGGCTGACGGCCTGGTGGCAGTATTTGCTCACCCTGCCCGCGCTGGCGCAGGTCGGCTGGCTGGCGGCGGCGCTGCTCCTCTTGAACGCTTCGGCAGCCGTCATGGAACGTCTGCGCCTGGCCCTGCTGCGCCTGCTGGAGGGCTACTGGCCCTGGCCGCTGCGCCTGCTCGAAGCGCCGTTGAGCGCTCTCGTTCGACGCCGCGTCAAGTCTCAGCAAGAGCGCCGGAGCGTTCTCCTGCAGAAGAAAGAAAACGCCCTGCTCACTCCTGCGGAACGGGCAGAACTAGCCCGCCTGGAGCAATCTCTCCTCGACTTCCCGCCCGACCTGGCCGACCTGCGCCCGACCGCTGTGGGGGACATCCTGCGGGCGGTGGAGCGGCGCGTCGTTCACCGCTACGGCCTGGACCCGGTGCTGCTCTGGCCGCGCCTGTGGCTGCTCCTGCCCGAAGATGCCCGTCAGGAGATCGCCGCCGCTCGCGAGTCTCTCGACCGCCTGGCCGAAGCCTGGGGCTGGGGGCTGTGCTTCCTGGTCTGGGCGATCTGGCAGCCCTGGGCGGCGCCGATTGCCCTGGTCTGGATGCTCCTGGCGACGTATCTGGCGCGTTCCCCGGCGCGCACCTTCGCTGTGCTGGTGCAATCCGCCTTCGATCTCTACCGCTGGCGGCTGTACGAAGCCCTGCATTTCCCCGTGCCCGAAGAAAAAGGCGATGCGGAACGCGCGGCTGGCGAGGCGCTGACGCGCTACATCCAGCGCGGGGTGTAGGACAAGTCTTATGAAGTTTAACAAAATAATCTGGTAACTTTCTCTCCGGCTCCGGCGGGGGGATCAATCCCCCGCCTCAGCACATGAAAGTCGGCTGGAAGCCGACTCCAGGCTCGAACAGCGTATCACCAGGCTCTGCCTGGTCGAACCGACCCAAGGTCGGTGGTACAAGGTTACGGCAATAATTTGTTAAACTCCATTAGACTTGTCCCACATCCAGCGCGGAATGTAGCACAAGTCTTGTGGAGTTTGACAGCATAATTCGGTCACTTTCTTTGTACTACTCAGCCCTGTCATTGTGAGCCGCTGTTGTTCGAGTGGGTCGAGTAGCGAAGCGTATCGAGACCCTGCTCGACCATCAGCCCTCCTCACAATGACATGTACAACGGTTTTGATGCAGGGCTGAGTAGTTTGACAATGTCACATTTTCGCATAGTTGTCATTGCGAGGAGCGTTCTTTGCGACGAAGCAATCTCCTGGCAGACCGGGAGACTGCTTCGCTATCGCTCGCAGTGACAAAAAACATAGCGTTTTTA
>DAOUCM010000230.1:0-2397 GCA_034431895.1 Anaerolineales bacterium | reverse complement strand
CGTTTTACACCCACGACATCGGCGGCTTTTACGGCCCGCAAGAGAGCGGCGGCCTGCTGGGCAGTGGAATGCCCGAAGCGGAAGTATACATCCGCTGGGCGCAGGCGGCGGTGATGTGTTCGCACACCCGCTTTCACGGCACAAGCCCGCGCGAACCCTGGTATTTTGGCCCGGAGGCTGAAGAAATCATTCGCAAGTGGCTGGCCTGGCGCTATCAACTCATCCCCTACCTGCAAGCCTGCGCGCTCGAAGCGGCTCAGACCGGTCTGCCGGTCATGCGCCCGATGGCGCTGGCCTTCCCCGACGAGCCGCTGGCGTGGGGCTTCGAGCATCAATACATGCTGGGGCCCTCGCTGCTGGTGGCGCCGGTGATTCAACCGGGCGGCAAGGTGCGTTTCTACCTGCCCGCCGGGCGCTGGTTCGACATCTGGAACGGGGTTTGGGAACAGGGGCCGGACCTGTTCGAGCGCGAAATGCCCCTGAACCGGATTCCCGTTTTTGGGCGCGAAGGAACCCTGCTCCCGCTCGGGCCAGCCGTCCAGCATACCGGGGAACTCAGGCCCGGCCTCGACCTGGAGCAGGTATGGGCGTTTGGGGTCTCGACAGGCTCGACCACCGTCCGAAACGGGATTCAGTTGCCGGGTCTGGTTTTGAACCGGCTGGAGGATGTGCCGGAGAGCGTCAAAGTAATCAGTTATCAGTAAGCAGTGATAAGAAAAATCTGCGTTTTTGTGAAATCTGTGGATAAAGGAGTCAACTATGCAATTCTTTCTCGATAGCGCAATCACGAGTGAAATCGAAACCGCGCTCAAATCTTTTAACATTGACGGCGTGACCACCAACCCGCGCCATGTGCAGGCCTCGGGCAAGCCGTTCATGACGGTCATCCGCGAGATTGCGAAACTGGTCGAAGGCACGCAAAAAACTGTCTCAGTAGAGGTCAACCCGCACTTTATGACCTACGAGGAGATGATGCCCGAAGCCGAGAAACTGGCCGCCATCTCGCCCAATTTCGTCATCAAGCTGCAGTGCGTCGAACCGGCCTTTCGCGTGATGGAAGATTTGGCGAAGAAGAACATCCGCGTCAACTGCACGTTGATTTTCTCGCCCTTCCAGGCCTTGCAGGCCATGCGCGCCGGGGCCTATTACATCTCGCCCTTCATCGGCTGGAAGGAAGCCAACGGCGAGGAGACGCGCAATTTCATCGAGGAAATCGTCACCATCCGTGATAACTACGATTTCGACTCGCAAATCATCGTTGCGGCGGTGCGCAATGCCCGCCAGATTGTGGAAGCCGCCCTGGTCGGCGCCGACATCGTCACTGCCGGGTTGTCGGTCTATCAGGAAGGTTTCCATCACCCCTACACCCGCGAAGGCATCGAAAAGTTCACCCAATTCTGGGACAAAACCCAATACGAGTAACCCGATGACCAAAGGCAAAGAAATTCAATCGCGTGCGTTCTCCATGAACCCGCGTTTTGGCTATCTCCCGGCAGAAGACCGCTATCTGTTTGCCATGGAGCCGCCGCGCTACAAGTTCAACGTAATTGGAGCGGGCGCCAACGGCTGCGAGCACATCCGCGTCACCCTGCTGGAGGGGCGCGCCACCATTCACGGTGTTTACGACCCCAATCCCGGCAGCGTGGCGCTGGCCCAGGCTTCGTTTCAGAGCTTCCGCCCCGGCGAATCGCTCAAGGTGTACGAATCGCTCGAAGCGGCCTGCAACGACCCGGCCGCCGACGCGCTCATCATCGCCACGCCCAACTACACCCATCTCGAAGTGCTGAAGGTAGCGATTCAATCGGGCAAGCACATTTTCCTCGAAAAACCAATGGCAACGACGGTGCGGGACGCCTACGAAATCATGCAAATCGCCGCGAGTTACCCGGCGTTGCTGCAAATCGGCTTGCAATACCGCTACAAATCCATGTACGTCGAGAGCATCCACGAAGCGCTGGAGCGCAAGTCGCTCGGCGAGATCAAGATGGTCAATATCACCGAACACCGCGTTCCCTTCCTCGACAAGGTTAAGCAGTGGAACAAGTTCTCGAAATATTCGGGCGGCACGCTGGTCGAGAAGTGCTGTCATTATTTTGACTTGCTCAACCTGTTTGCCCAATCGCGCCCGGCCAGCGTTTTTGCAACCGGCAGCCAGGCCGTCAACTTCAAGAATTTTGAATATAACGGCGAGAAATCGGACATTCTCGACAACGCCATTGTCAGCGTGGTGTACGAAAACGGCATCCGCGCCAGCTTCAACCTGTGCATGTTCGCGCCCATGTTCTACGAGGAAATCTCGATTTGCGGCGACGAGGGCTACCTGAAAGCCTGCGAGCGCGAGGATTTCCTCAGCATCCCGCGCCCCAAAACGCATCTGGAAATCCTGCGCGGCGAGAA
>DAOUCM010000229.1:0-2389 GCA_034431895.1 Anaerolineales bacterium | reverse complement strand
GCTTCCCTCGCAATTTCTTGACAGGCATTTTAACACAATTGGGATGGCAGCGGGTAAAAAATTCGTCCCATATTAATATTTTTCTTGTATTACAATCTTGTTTATGACCCTCCCAACCCCTTCCTCGGACAACGTCCTCAACATCTACCTCACGCTCAATCAATATCCCATCCTGAGCAGCCGCATTCGCTCGCGGATGCGGGTCGAATTGTTCACGCGCGGCATCATCAGCCAGGAGGATTTCGAAGCCGAGACGCGCCGTAAGGCAATCGAGTCTCAGGCGCGCGAGGGTATACACAACCCTCTGGTAGAGGAGAGTATGGACGTGTGGGAAAAACGCCTGGCGCGCGTCCGTGATTCGCTGACCGACTTTTACTTTGCCTATAACCTTCCCTATTCGGATTTCGAGCGCATTGTCCGTCAGATGTTGACCGAGCGTGGCAGCGCCGAGTCGGATTTCGTATGGTTCAACCCCGAACTGGCCCCCCAGGATATGCTTTTCGAGCAGGCCGAGTTGATTGCTTCCATGCCGCCGGAAGAACGCCAAAAGTACCGACCGCGCTTGCAAGAGATCAAAGTGGTGCTGATTCGCACCATGATCAGCGACCAATTGAAATATGTCTCGCTGGCTCGCAAATGGCTCAAGGTGGCCGACTTGATAGAAATCCGCCAGCGCAAGATCGGCGGCGGCAAGGTAGGAGGCAAAGCCGCCGGCATGTTGCTCGCCATGCGCATTTTGCGGGAAACCGCTCCGCCGGACGTGCGCGAGAGTTTCAGGATACCGGTCTCCTATTATCTTGGCTCGGATGTGTTCTACTCGTTCATGTCCATGAACGGCTTGATGCATTGGAACGACCAGAAGTACAAGGCCGAAGAGCAGATGCGCGCCGATTACCCGGCCATCCAGGCAGAATTTTCGAAGGGACAGTTTCCGCCCGAAATCCTGGAACGACTGCGTGAACTGCTCAAAGTGGCCGGCAAGACGCCCCTCATCGTGCGTTCCTCCAGCCTGTTGGAGGACAATTTTGGCACCTCCTTCGCCGGAAAATACGATAGTTTCTTCTGTCCCAACCAGGGCGCTCCCGACGAAAACCTGTTTGCCCTGACCAACGCCATTGCCCGCGTGTATGCCAGCGCCTACAACCCCAATGCGCTGCTGTACCGCCACATCAAAGGCCTGGCCGACTACGACGAACGAATCGCCATCCTCATCCAGTTCGTGGAAGGCGAGCAGTTTGGCCGCTATTTCCTGCCGCATGCGGCGGGCGTGGCCTTCAGCCGCAACCTGTACCGCTGGTCGCCGCACATCCGCCAGGAGGACGGTTTCCTCCGCATGGTGTGGGGGTTAGGCACTCGTGCGGTTGACCAGGTCGCCAACGATTACCCGCGCTTGGTGGCGCTCAGCCATCCTTCCCTGCATCCAGCCGCCGATGTGCGCGCCATTCGCCGTTATTCCCAACAAAATGTGGACTTGATTGACCTGGAAGCCAACCAACTGCGCAGCCTCCCCGTGCGCGAGGCGCTCAGCACGCGCTACCCGCCGCTGCGCTACATCGCACAGGTCGAGCAGGACGGCTACCTGGCAACTTTGCATACCAGCATGGTTGATGTTGAGAAACTGGTCATCACCTTCGACGAATTGCTGACGCGCACCCCCTTTGCGGGCCGCATCCGCGCTGCCTTGAATTTGCTGGAACAGCATTACGACTCGCCCGTAGACACCGAATTCACCGTGCAAGTGCTGGAGCCGCACTCACCGCGCCCGGATGTACGCATCACCCTGTTACAGTGCCGCCCGCAAAGTCACATCCAGGACGCAGGTGAAGCGCAATTGCCGCGCGAACTGCTGGAGGCCGACATCATCTTCTCTACCCAGCGCATGGTTCCGCAGGGAATCGTCACTGGCATCCGCTATGTGTTGTTCGTTACACCAGAAGGTTACTTCAGCCTGACCAGCCAGGCCGAGCGCACGAAACTGGAGCGCGCCATTGGGCAACTCAACGCCGCCCTGAAAGATGAAGTTTTCATCGCTGTCGGGCCGGGACGTTGGGGAACGTCCACCCCTGACTTGGGTGTCCATGTGGCCTATGGCGACATTCACAACACGCGGGCGCTGGTCGAACTTTCTGGCGAAGCCATTGGCGCCTCGCCCGAACCTTCTTTTGGCACACACTTCTTCCAAGATTTGATGGAAGCCCAAATCTATCCGCTGGCGGTTTTCCTGGACGACCAGGATGCCCGCTTCAACCATGAATTTTTCTACCAGACCCCCAACCGCCTGCTCAAATTCATCTCAGTGGACAAGCGCCTTACCCGCGCCTTGCGTTTGCTGGCCATCGAAGATTACCGCCCCGGCCATCACATGGACCTGGTCATGGACGGCCAAAAA
>DAOUCM010000228.1:0-1562 GCA_034431895.1 Anaerolineales bacterium | reverse complement strand
GCGGCTCCATTAGACTTGGAGTATTATTGAAGTTGCCAAACAAGGGCTGAAAAAGTCTAAAGCGGCTCAAGAGCCAAACGCTGAGTCAAACTCAAATTGCGAAGAAGACCCAGCCCTTGTTGTGAATGAAGTCTAAATCAGTATTGCAGCCGTCAAGGCTATTACATGGAGAAAGCCAGTTCACAAGTTGGCAAAATCAATACACAAGTCAGGAGGTTCATAATGACACAGTTTTCCTTTTTTGTAGGCGTAGATATTGCTTCCGCTTCCTTCATGGCATGTATAGGCACAGCGCCTTGGAGGGTCACGGTCAAGCCAACGAAATTTGATAACACTGAAGACGGTTTTGTCTCCTTTCTTGGCTGGTTGAAAGAACACGACCTAAAGCCTGAACAGACGGTGGTATGCATGGAAGCGACCGGCGTGTACAGTGAAGGACTTGCGTACTTCCTTCATGCCAGCGGATATGCGGTAGCAGTTGAGCCGCCTTTGAATATCCAACGCAAGTTTCCGGTCCATGCTTCCAAGACCGATGAATTGGATTGCCAGTATATTGGCGAATATGCTTGCCGCTACGAGGATAAACTCTCGTTTTGGAAGCCTAGAGCCGAGATTTTGGAGCAAGTCAAGGCGCTTTTGACTACGCGCCAGCATTTTTCTGTCCAGTTGACTGGACATAAGAACGCTCTTCATGCTCTCAATCGCAAGCAGGTTTCTTCCGAACTTGCCAAACAGGTTCACCAAAATATGATCGAGCAGATTACGAAACATATCAAAGCCATTGACCAGGAAATTCGACGGCTGATTGACAGCGACCCAACTCTCAAGCAAACCTTGCTGCTTCTGCTATCTGTGCCAGGAATCGGGTTACAGTTGGCGGCTCATCTGCTCATTGCTATGCAAGAAACTCTCGACCCAAAAGTTCTGGCTGCCTTTATTGGAATTTGTCCCATCAAACATGAAAGCGGAACTTCGGTCTTCTCGGCTCCGACTTCACGCCATTATGGACCGCCTGTTCTGCGAAAACTGCTCTACCTGGCCGCCTGCTCTGTTCGAACGCATAAAAAACCATTTCAACAATATTTCCTTCGTAAAGCCGCGGAAGGCAAGCATAAGAAGTTAATCTTGAACAACATCCAGAACAAAATCCTTAGGATTGCTTGTGCTGTCGTCCGCTCAAAACAACCGTACAATCCAAACTATGTCTCTGTCAATCCTTTGCTTCTAAAAAATGCTTGACAAACTCATAGTATTCGCAATGACAGGGGTGACAGGTAGTTACGGCAATGGAGTATGATCCAGCAAAATTTAGACAGGAATGAAGCCAGTATGATTTCCAAATCACCCGTCCCCGAATACCAAACCGCCTGTGGAGGAAAACTCAAAGACCCGTCCAGCTATCCCAGCGCCGAATACCGCGGCGAGCGGATTTACTTCTGCACCCGCGCCTGCCTGCGCGCCTTTGAGCAGAACCCCGACGCCTTCATGGCGGGAGAGATTGAACACCCGCTTGAAGAAGACTAAACAGACTTCGGAAGTCCCAAAGGCTTCCGAAGTTTTTT
>DAOUCM010000227.1:0-9217 GCA_034431895.1 Anaerolineales bacterium | reverse complement strand
GGCGGCGGTGTGGATGACGGCCTGGGGACGCACTCGTTCCAATAAACGGGAGCAGGTTCCGGCTTGGAGCAGATCGGCGCGGATCAACTCGAAGGGCGTATTCACCAGTTTGCTGCGATCTACCCCCACAATGACATGAGTCCCCATCATCCTTAAACTGAGATTGAGACCCAAGAGGCCAGAGGCGCCGGTGACAAGGATGCGCATGGTTAACGGTAAGCAGTACCGTGTGTACTTGCCTACCCCTCCAATGTTCCGTTCGCAAAGGCTTCTTCGAAAGGCGCGATATACTTTTTGATGCCTTCTACATCCAGCCATTCGGTGTTGTTGTCGCTGGTGTAACAGAAGCCCTCGGGAAGCGGTTTGCCTTTGTCTTGCCAGGAGTAGCCAAACCAGGTGGCTTCGGCAGGTTGAATGACGAACATGCGCTCGAGTTCGACCGTGTGACGGGCTTCGTCTTCAGAGAGCAGGTCTTCGTGCAGTTTTTCGCCGGGGCGAATACCGATGATTTCGATTTGGGCCTCGGGAGCGATGGCGCGCGCCAGGTCCATGACTTTGGTGCTGGGGATTTTGGGAATGAAGACTTCGCCGCCTTCCATTTGCTCGATGCAGTGGATGACGAAGTGGACGCCCTGTTCGAGCGAGAGCCAGAAGCGCGTCATGCGTTCGTCGGTGACCGTGATTTTGCCCGATTGTCTTTGTTTGAGGAAGAGCGGGACGATGGAGCCGCGCGAGCCAACCACGTTGCCATAGCGGACGCAGGCATAGCGGGTGGCCGTACCGGCAGCGTAAGCGTTGGCCTGGATAGCCAGTTTTTCGGCGACCAGTTTGGTGCCGCCATACAGGTTGGCGGGGCTGACGGCCTTGTCGGTGCTGAGAACCAGGACTTTGCTGACGCCGGTGTCGAGAGCGGCTTCGAGGACATTGGCCGTGCCGAGGATGTTGGTCTTGACGGCCTCCATCGGGTTGTATTCACAGGCCGGCACTTGTTTGAGCGCGGCAGCGTGGATGACGATGTCGACTCCGTGCATAGCGCGGACGAGGCGTTCACGGTCGCGCACGTCGCCGATGAAGTAACGCAGGCGCGGGTCGTTGTAACCGGCCACGCGCATTTCGTGTTGTTTGAGTTCGTCGCGGCTGAAGATGATGACTTTTTTGGGGTTCTTTTCAGCCAGCAGGATTTTGGTCATTTTTTTGCCGAACGAGCCGGTGCCGCCGGTGATTAAGACAGATTTGTCGTTCCAGTTCATCATGCCTCCAGAGAGTAGAGATTGGAGAGTAGTGGAGACTAATCTCTAATCTCTAATCTCTACTCTCTACTCTCTAATTTTCTAATTACAACCATCGGATACTGTCCATTTTCGCCAAAGAAGCGCGGGAAGCGTTCCTCCAGCCAGAAAACGAGCCGTAAGAAGGCCTTGCCGCCCAACTGCGGGCGGACGAACCAGCGCATGAAGCGCGGGCTCAGACTGCGCCAGGGATAAATCTCGAAATGCACTACGCCGCTCAGTTCCTCCTTCAGCCAGCGAGGGGTCAGTTTTTCGACGAAGGTGCCGGCCTGGTCGTCTTCTTCCAGCCAGTTCTTCTTGTGTTTCTTGCCGCGTCCGCTCAGGCTGCGTCCCAGTTGGATGAAAGGCTCGGCCAGGCGCATCAAGAGCGGATTGTGCCAGCCATTGACCGCCACGCCGCTGCGCCCTGTTTTCAGCACGCGGGTCAATTCCAAGTATGCGCCTTTATGCTCCGTCAAAGGCAAGTGATGGATGGCGTGCATGGACACAAAGCCGTCGAAGGCCTCTGCCTTGAAAGGCAGGTTGGCAATATCGGCTACCACGTACAGGCCGCGCTCGCCCACCCGCTTGCGCGCCTCGCGCAGGGCGGTAATAGAAATATCGGCGCATACGCGGTAACGGTAGTTGGCTGAGTAGGTCAGGTATTCGTCGTATTGCACCGGGCCAGAACCGGCATCCAACAGGAAGTCGCCGCTGGGCGCCAGGTGGCGGTTGACGCGCAAATGGCAGTTGTGGATGTAGTCGCGCGAGACCGGACGCAGGTCTTCGTAGCGAGCGTTCTGATACAGGCCGCCATCTTGCTTCCAGCCGATCTCGTCATAGAATGCGCGGACTTGTTGTTTTGGGTCGGTCATAAAATTACACTGTAATCGTGTAGAAAATGCTGGTTGAGCAGGGCGGTGCTCTCCCATCCATATCGAAACCAATATTACGGGTCTCGATACGCCGAAAAATCACCGCCTACTCGACCCTTGATTACCACTGTATCGGCTCGCCGGCCAGGTAATCGAACGTCTTTTTATATTCGGCCTGACCTTCCTCCGAAAGCACGCGCCCCAACGGCCAAACCTGCACGTCCTTCCAGAAATGCATCAGCCGCCAGGGAAAGGGAAGCGGGTATTCGAAGAAGAAGCGGTAGGCATATTCCCAGGCAGTTTCGACTTGGGCCGACGTCAGGCGATTTGGCTTCTGAATGGCGGCGTCGAGCATGGCGTAATACTCTTCCCAACTGTCCGGGTCGAGGGTGAAGCCGCGTTTGCGGTAATGCGTTTCGCCGCAGACGATGACGGGAATGCCGCGCATCGCCATTTCCAGGCCGGTGGTGGTGGTGTAGACCAGCCCCAGCGAGGCAATTTCCATCAGGTCATACGTGTTGACCTTTTCCAGCGGGCCGATGATGTGGATGTGTTCGGGGATGGAGGGCAGCAGCGCCTCTTCGACGACCTCTACCATCGAGCGGCCATGCGTCAGGCGCTCGCCGGGATGCACGCGAATCACCACCTGGGACCCAGACCTGCCGGCCAAAAATCGCGCCGTTTCCGCGATCCAGGCCGCCATGCTCTCCGCGAAGAGGTTGCGCCCCAGCGTCAGGCTGTCGCCGAGGACGTTGGTGGCCAGCAGGATGACCGGACGCTCGTCCAGGCCCAGTTCACGACGGATGTTGCTTCCGCCAACGGTTTCCACGTCCTGCCACTTACGGACGGATTTGCCAAAAGCCTTGGCGCCCATACGCGCCGCTTCGAGTTCCTCGATGAGGCGGCGCTGTTCATCGGTCAATTTGCGCCCGCCGCGCGCGGCCCAGAGTGCATCGGTGCGCTGGCGCATCACTTCATCGTCCTGGGCAATCCAAACCTGCTCGCGCTGGTCGTTGAATTCGTAGGTGACGGCACGCACCCCAAGATGACGCGCCACACGGTACACTACGCCCAGTTCGGTAATCGTCCCATTGGGGATGAGCGCCACATCGGGCTTTTCTTTTTGCATGTAGGCCAGCGCAGCGCGAGCGGCCTGGTCGTTACGGCGCAGCCGCAGGCGGTAGAGTTCGGAATTTTCGTCCACGTCTTCGACTTGCAGGGTGTACTGTGTGTCGTAGGTGGAGACGAGGCGAATGTCATCAGCGAGAGGCGCCGGTAAAACGGGAGCAGGCCGAAGGTCCAGGAGGGAAGCGAAGGTCACCCGTCCTTGCAGAGGCGAGAGAACCCGTCGCGTGTACAAGTCTTGTCGGCGCAAGTCGAAAGCGTTGACTTCCTTACGCCAATCGCCGTAGGGCAGGTAGGCTATAGTGACATCGTGTCCGAGCGCGCGCAGGGACAGGCCAATCATAGCGGCTTGCTCCACCCAATAATGCAAGGTGGCAAAGAGTAAAATTTTCTTGCCCTTGGTGGCTTTTTCGAGGTAAGGACGCGCCTGATCAACGGCAGCCGGCAAGGCCGCCTGGAGTTGCTCGAGGTTGTAGCGCGTGCGCGGACGGCCTTTGCGAAGGACATCGTAGAGGTCGGTAGTGTAGGGGATGGAGCCGAGGACGGATTTAAGCGCGGGAAGAATCATTTGCCGTTAATACCCTATGTTATAATTGATTCAACATGTTCATTGAAGGATTTATCTGGCTGCCTGAGGTCATTGATAAGATTGTAAGTAAACATCAAGTTACGCCGAAAGAGGTGGAAGATATCTTTTTCGATCGTCCACGTTTTCGCTTTCATGAAAAAGGGCTTGTGCAAGGCGAGAACATGTACACAGCCATCGGACAAACTGATAGAGGAAGATATTTGGTTGTATTTTTCATCTTCAAATCTTCCCATAGAGCCTTGATTATCAGCGCGAGAGACACAGACCGTTCTGAACGTAAATATTATGAGCGAAAAAAATAAAAAAACAGATCCTATTCCTGAAAATTTCTCCAACATGGAGGCAGCGGCTGCGTTTTGGGATACCCATAGCCTGACAGATTACCTGGATGAGATGAGCGAGATAGAAATTGATGTGCGCGCTCCTCGCCGGCAGTGGGTTCCTTTGGCATCTACTTTTGCCGAGCAGATTATCGCTCGCGCAAAAAAAGAAGGGGTTTCTGTCGAGACATTGGTTAACTTGTGGGTATCGGAAAAACTACAGGCCGACACAGGTTAGGTAACGCCTTTTTGTCTCCGTGTCTCTGTGATTTCTACTCCACTTTCTCGATCTTCCAATCTAGGCGCGGGCGGATGGGGCCCTGGCGTGGTTCGGCCCATTGCGTGCCGGGCGCGCCGGAGATGTCCACGTTGAAGGCCAGGGCCTGCTCATCCTGAAAATAGCGGCGCACCCCAAAGGAACTGGCGTTGACGCCCAGCGAGTAGCGGCCTTCGTTGAGCAAGTCGGCAGGCAAGGTGCAACGACTGACGTAATGTCCGGCGTTGCGCGTTCCGTGTTTCTCGTATTGGCTTGCATCGTCAGTGTCAAAAGAGGTGATGACGTATTCGCCGCGCATGGTGCTGAGATAGAAGCCCACGCGCAAACCGTTGAGCGGCGCCTCGAGGCGATATTCCATCTCGACCGTAACCGGCTCGATGGAGCGGACGGTATCAACCACCCTGCCTTTCTGGTCTTTGAGCCGCATCGCAATGGGGCGAAAGGGAGCGGCGTTAGGCGGCACTTCCTCGGCTTCCCAAATGCGCTCGCCGGCCTGCGCCTGACCGGAAGAAAGGTAGAAGTCTACCGCCTGCTGGGTAGGGCCGCGCATGATGAGTTGGCCCTTGTTCAGCACGATGGCTTCTTGGGTCAAGCGCAAAATGGCCGACATGTTATGGCTGACGAACAAGACGGTGCGTCCCTGTTGGGCCACGTCGCCCATCTTGCCCAGACATTTCTTCTGGAACTCGGCGTCGCCCACGGCCAACACTTCGTCTACCACCAGGATCTCGGGTTCGAGGTGCGCAGCCACCGCAAAAGCCAGCCGCAGGTACATACCGGAGGAGTAGCGCTTGACGGGCGTGTCAATGAACTGCTCGACTTCGGAGAAAGCCACAATCTCATCGAATTTGCTGTCTATTTCGGCACGCTTCATGCCCAGGATGGCGCCGTTCATGTAGATGTTTTCGCGCCCGGTCAGTTCGGGATGGAAGCCGGTGCCGACTTCGAGGAGGGAGCCAACCCGTCCGCGCACAGTGACCGTTCCACGGGTCGGTTCGGTAACGCGCGAGAGGATTTTGAGCAGGGTAGATTTGCCCGCGCCGTTGCGTCCCACGATGCCCAATACCTGGCCTTCTTCCACGTCGAAAGAAACGTCTTTCAAGGCCCAAACGAAGTTCTGCTCTCCCTTGCGCTCTGCTCTTCCTGTCAACGCTTTGGCAAGCCGCACGGGAGCATAGACGGTATCCACCAACACATCGCGCAGCATGTTGTAGCGGAACTTCGTCTCCGCCGCGCCGATGCGGTATCGCTTGCTGAGGTTGTTTACGGAAATAGCAATGGACATGACTATATCGTATCCGCAAACGTCTTTTCCATGCTGCGGAAATAGAAAAGACCAGAGATCAAAATCAATACCGCAATCGTCACAGAAACCCAAAGAGAAAGGTCAGGGCCATTCCCAGAACCGAGCAGCGCCCAGCGAAAGCCGTTGACCACGCCCGCCATGGGATTCAAGGAATAGACGATGCGCCACTTTTCGGAAATGATGGAGGCAGAGTAAGCCACGGGGGTCAGGAACAGCCAGAACTGAGTCAAGAACGGCAGGGCATGATTCACATCGCGGTATTGTACGTTGATGGCCGAAAGCCACAAGGCAACGCCCAACGCCGTGATGACCGCAAGCAAAAGGAACAGCGGCAGCGTCCACAAAACATTCCAGGCGGGAGTCACATGATAATAAAGCATCAAGCCGATGAGGATGACGAAAGCAATGGCAAAATCCACCAGGCCGGCAAACACCGAAGACATGGGGAGGATGAGACGCGGGAAGTAAATCTTCGTCACCATATTGTTGTGCGCAACAAGGGAGCGGCTGCCCTGGTTCAAGGCCGTGACGAAAAGTCCCCACGGCAGCAACGCCGTAAACGAAAAAACGGGATAGGGAATCCCTTCTGTGGGGAGTTTTGCCACTTTGTCGAACAGGAAGGTGAATACCAGCATGGTCATCACCGGCTGGATGACAGCCCAGGCCATACCCAGCAAGGTCTGTTTATAACGCACTTTCACATCGCGCCAGACCATAAAAAAAACCAGTTCACGGTAAATCCACAGGTCACGCAGGTTCAGCGCCGCCAGGCCGGTGGTAGGCTTGATGTAGATGATGGTAGGTTCGTGAATTTCCATGGTTAGGAAGATGATTAGAGAGTAGAGAGTAGGACGGCGTCAACTCACTACTTTACCGTTCTCTATTCTCTGTTCTCTATTCTCTGTTCTCTACTCTCTGTTCTCTACTCTTTATTGTCTCTTTATTTTCCTTGAACCACTCGATGGTGCGCCGCATCCCTTCCTCGAAGGGGACTTGCGCGCTCCAGCCAAACAATTCCTTGGCGCGCGTCACGTCCAGTCCACGGCGCGGCTGGCCGTTGGGCTTGCTGGTATCCCACACCAATTTACCCTCGAAACCGGTCAAGCGTACAATCATCTCGGCCAAGTCTTTGATGGAAATCTCGTAACCGGAGCCGAGATTGACGGGCAACTCGCCATTGTACTTCTCGGCGGCGGTCACGATACCGCTGGCCGCATCTTCCACGTACAGGAATTCGCGCGTCGGCGAGCCATCGCCCCACACCACCAGTTCCTTCTCGCCCCGTTCCTGCGCCTCGATCGCCTTGCGGATGAGGGCCGGGATGACATGCGATGTCTGCAAATTGAAATTGTCGCCTGGGCCATAGAGATTTACCGGCAACAGGTAAATGGCATTGAAGCCATATTGTTGACGATAGGCCTGCGCCTGCACCAGCATCATTTTCTTGGCCAGACCGTAAGGCGCATTGGTCTCTTCGGGATAGCCATTCCACAGGTCATCTTCCTTGAACGGCACGGGCGTAAACTTAGGATAGGCGCAAACCGTCCCAATGGCTACAAACTTGCCTACCCCGCGCAGCCAGGCCTGATGCATCAATTGGACGCCCATCATCAGGTTGTCATAGAAAAATTCTGCCGGATGCTCGCGATTGGCGCCAATGCCGCCGACGTTGGCGGCCAGGTGAATGACGATCGCTTTCGCTGGGTCGCCCTCTCTCAAGGTCACATCATACATACGGCAAATATCCTCTGGGTTGACCAGGTTATATTCCTCGATGCGCGGAATATAAATATCTGCCGCTCCACGCTCTTTGAGTTTTGCAACCACAAACGAGCCAAGAAAACCTGCTCCGCCGGTCACAATGACTTTTTTGTCTTGCCAAAAATGCTCACTCATCTTTTCTCCACTTGTACTTGTCTACTTGTTTACTTGTGTACCTGTATACCCGATACCTGCCCCTACTGCACAATGAATTGCGCATTTCTGTATTTCTCATCCATGGGATTACGAATCAAGCCGGTTTTCAAGGCATGTAACACCTCGCGAATGCCATCGTCCACGCTCAGGGTGGTCTCGAAGCCCAACTGACGGCGAATCTTCTCGAACGAGACGGTAATATCGCGCATATCACCGCCAAAGGACAGGTCTTTGTATTCTACAACCGTCTCTGGCATCCGCTTCAGCACCAGGGCGACGATCTCGTCTTTCGTATAATTTCCTTGCGGCGTGCCTAAATTGAACACCTGACCACGAATCTTCTCTTCGGGCGCTTCCAAACCCATGATGATGCCGCGCACCGCATCGCGCACATGCACAAACGAACGCGAATAGCCGCGTTGATAAATGATCAATGCACGCCGGGTAAAGGCCTCCAAAACAAATTGATTGACGATCAAGTCGAAGCGCGTACGCGGCGAAATACCGTACAACGTAGCCAGGCGAAATGAAAGCGGCGCCGTAGGCGCATCCTTCTGCGCCAGCAAATACTCTTCTGCCGCGATCTTCGTCTCGGCATACAAAGACTGGGGATTGAGCGGCGACTCCTCGGTGACGGGCTTGCCGTCGGACGACAAACCGTAGTTGCTGTACGTGGACGCGAACACGCATCTCTCTACGCCCAGGTCTGCCGCCTGCCCAAAGACCGTTTTCGTGGCTTCGACGTTATACCGCCACGCCACCTGCCGGCCCACCGCCTGGCAAGCCGGGAAACCGACGATGGCAGCCAGATGCACGATTGCGTAAGGCACAGGCCACTCCCCACGCACATGGTCACGGATGGCGCGCGGCTCGGTCACGTCTGCTTTGACGAAGTGAAAGTTGGGATGATGCAAAAATCCCAACAGCGACTCGCCGCCAAAGAGCAAATCGTCGAGGACCGTGACGCGGTAATTGGCGCGCAGCAGTTCACAGGTCAAGAGAGAACCGATATAGCCCGCTCCGCCAGTAATCAAAACATGACGTTCAGCCTCCATTGTCGGTCTCCATATGCAACATCACTTTGAACCCTTTCACTTCCAGCGCTGGCACGTTTTCCTCTTTCACGATTTCGATGCCTTGCTCCAGGCACGAAAGGCGACAAATATCGGCCACATCTCCCTCGCCCACCAAGCGGATACGGCCATAACCAGCCTGTTTCACCTCGTCCAGAAGCGTCCTTACGCGCTGGCGGGTCTTGCGGTACAAGTCGAACGAACGCTCGATATAATCCACCGTCAGGCGCGCGCGTAAAGCCAGCCCTTCAGGCGTGATGATATAGCGCAGTTTCTTGCGTTCTGCGCGTTTGACCTTGACATAGCCTTTCGAGACCAGCCGCTTCAAATGCCAGTTGACCGTTCCCACCGCCACGCCTAATTGAGTGGCTAATGAGGCTTGGGTTACATCCGGGTCATTCTCGATTTGCTCCAGTAAAGTCAGTTCACGGACGTTTTCTTCAGGGGTTTCCATTTCAAAATTCAGC
>DAOUCM010000226.1:0-23494 GCA_034431895.1 Anaerolineales bacterium | reverse complement strand
GGTTGTTTGCGTTACGCCGCTTCCACTTGGGCGAACTGGCTGTTGTACAACTCGGCGTAGAAGCCGCCGCGCGCCAGCAGGTCTTCGTGCGTGCCTTGCTCTACGATGTCGCCCTGGTTCATCACCAGAATCCAATCGGCGTCGCGGATGGTGGAAAGGCGGTGGGCAATGATGAAACTCGTCCGTCCGCGCATCAGGCGGCGCATGGCCTCCTGGATGAGCAGTTCGGTGTGCGTATCCACCGAACTGGTGGCTTCGTCCAAAATCAGCATGGGCGGGTCAATCAGGAAGGCACGGGCAATCGTCAGCAATTGCTTTTGCCCGGCGGAGATGTTGGTGGTCTCTTCGTTCAAGACCATCTGATAGCCGCCCGGCAGGGCGCGGATGAAGTGGTCGGCGTGCGCCATTTTGGCGGCGGCAACGACTTCTTCTTCGCCAGCCTCTTCGCGCCCGTAGCGGATGTTGTCGAAAACCGTGCCGTTGAACAGCCAGGTATCTTGCAACACCATGCCAAACTGACGGCGCAGGTCGGCGCGGCGCAGTGAGCGGATGTCATGCCCATCCACCAGAATCGCGCCCTCGTTCACGTCGTAGAAGCGCATCAGCAGTTTGACCAGGGTGGTCTTGCCCGCGCCGGTGGGGCCGACAATGGCCACCCGTTTGCCGGGCGCAACCTCGGCGGAGAAGTTTTTGATGACCGGCTGTTCGGGCTTGTAGCCGAAGCGCACGTTGCGGAACTCGACATGGCCGCGAACTTCAGTCACTTCGACAGGATTTTCCGCTTCGGAAACTTCTTCTTTCTCTTCCAGGAACTCGAAGACGCGCTCTGCCGCCGCTGCGGTTTGCTGCAAGACGTTGGAGATGTTCGCCAGCTGCATGAGGGGCTGCGTGAACGAGCGCACGTATTGGATGAAGGCCTGAATATCGCCTACCGTAATCAGGTTGCGAATGGCGAGATAGCCGCCCAGCACCACCATGCCCACATAGCCCAGATTGCTGACGAAGTTCATCATCGGCATCATCACGCCCGAAAGGAATTGTGACTTCCAGGCCGAGCCGTAGAGGGTGTCGTTCATGCCTTTGAACTTTTCGGTGCTGCGCGCTTCGGCGTTGAAGGCTTTGACTTCCACATGCCCGGCGAACATCTCTTCGATGTGGCCGTTGACGTGGCCGAGGTAGTCTTGCTGTTCGCGGAAGTAGCGCTGTGAACGCTTGACGATGAACTGCACAATCACCAGCGTCAGCGGGATGATGAGCAGCGCCACCAGCGTCATCTGCCAGGAGATGGTCAGCATCATCACCAGCACGCCCAACACCGTCACCACCGAGGAGATGATTTGCGACAGGCTCTGGCTGAGGGTCTGGTTGACGGTATCCACGTCGTTGGTGACGCGCGAGAGAACTTCGCCGTGATTCGTACCGTCGAAGTAGCCCAGCGGCATGCGGTTGATTTTTTCGGCGATGTCGCGCCGCAGGCGGTAGGTGATGTCCACGGCCACGCCGGTCATCACCCAGCCCTGAATGTAGGCCAGAATCGCCGAAAGGATGTATAACCCCAGCGCCAGGAGCAGAATTTGGGCAATGCCGGGCAGGTCAATGCCTGCGCCCGTGCCGCTGATTTGCCCCATCACACCTTCGAAGAGTTTGGTGGTGGCGTTGCCCAAAATTTTGGGGCCGAAAATGGAGAAGACAGTCGAAGCCACCGAAAGGACGATGACGACGAGCGTGGCGATTTTGTAGGGCCCCAGATAGGCGATGAGTTTCTTCATCGTGCCTTTGAAATCGCGCGCCGATTCGCCTTTCATCATCGCCATCGGCCCGCCGTGCATCATGCCAGGGCCGCCCATCGGCCCGGCGGGGCGTCTTCCGTTGCCGCCAGAAGTGGGGGTGTGAACGCTCATGCTAATTCCTCCTGGCTGAGTTGCGAAAGTGCAATATCACGATACACATCACAGGTTTCCATCAATTCGTGGTGCGTGCCTTTGCCGACGATGCGGCCTTCATCCAGCACGATGATTTGGTCAGCGCTCTTGACGGTTGCCACGCGCTGCGAGACGATGAACACGGCGCTATCGGCCACATATTTCTTCAGGGCGCGGCGCAGAGCGGCATCGGTTTTGAAGTCGAGCGCCGAAAAACTGTCGTCGAAGATGTAAATGGGGGCGCGCTTGACCAGGGCGCGGGCAATCGCCAGGCGTTGGCGCTGTCCGCCGGAGACGTTGGCGCCGCCTTGTGCGATGTCGGTCTTCAGCCCGTCTGGGCTGGATTGGATGAACCCGGCAATCTGCGCAATTTCCGCCGCTTGCAGCAGGGCATTTTCTTCGGCGTGTTCATCGCCAAAGCGCAGGTTGCTTTCGATGGTGCCGGTGAAGAGGTTGCTGCGCTGCGGCACATAGCCGATTTTGTCGCGCAGGTCGCTTTGCTTCACGCGGCGGATGTCCACGCCGTCTATCCGAATCGCACCGTCGGTCACGTCGTAAAAGCGCGGAATCAGGCGCACGATGGTGGATTTGCCCGAGCCGGTCGTGCCGATGAAGGCGGTGGTCTGACCGGGGCGGGCGGTGAAGGTGATTTCGTGCAGCACGTCTTCTTCGGCGTCGGGGTAATGGAATGAGACGTGGTCGAAGGTCACCTCGCCGCGGAACGGTTCGGGGAAGCGCTGCGGCTGAGCCGGGTCGAGAATGGTCGGCGCGGTCTCCAGCACATCGGCAATGCGGTTGGCCGAGACCTGCGCGCGCGGCAGGATGATGAACATCATGGACATGAACATGAAGGCGAAGAAGATTTGCATGGTGTACTGCATGAAAGCCATCATCGCGCCCACCTGCATTTGCGATTGCGCTACCTGGTTGGCGCCTACCCACACCACCAGCAGCGAGACGGCGCTCATCAGGAACATCATCACCGGCATCATAATCACCATCACGCGGCTGACGAAGAGCGAGTTTTCGGTCAGGTCGCGGTTGGCGCGGTCGAAGCGGGCTTCTTCGAACTGCTGACGGTTGAAGGCGCGCACCACCATCATGCCGCTCAGGTTTTCGCGCACCACGCGGTTCAGGTCATCAATCAGGGTTTGAATCTTTTGGAAGCGCGGCAGGGTGACAGAAAAGACGCTGACGATGATGCCGACCAGCAGCGTGACCATCAGCCCGATGATCCACCACATCGAAGGGGCGGTGTTCAGGGCGCGAATCAGCCCGCCGATGCCGATGATGGGCGCGTAGAAGACCATGCGGATGATCATCATCGTCACCATTTGCAGTTGGGTCACGTCGTTGGTGGCGCGGGTAATCAGCGAAGCGGTGGAGAACTTTTCGATTTCGGCGCTGGCAAAGTTGGAGACCCGCACGAATTGGGCCTCGCGCAGGTCGCGCGCCACGCCCGCCGCCGCCCGCGCCGAGAGCAAGCCCACCAGAATCGTCGCCGTGACCGAGACGAGCGTGATGAGCAGCATCAGCGCGCCGGTGCGCAGGATGTAATCGTTCTGCATTTTGGCGGTATCCACGCCCAGGGCGGCATACTCCGCTTTGGCGGCGGCAATGCCCATTTGGGCGGTGAGCGAGTCGCCAAGCGTCTCGAAGCGTTCCTGCAGCGCGGTCCTCATTTGGGCGCGCGCTTCCGTCGGAAGTTGGGGCAGCACATCGAACAAACTCATGCCCGGCGGCAGTTGAGCAAGGTCGAAGCCCAGCCCCTGCCCCAGCATGGCGGCGGCTTGCGGGTCAGATTGGGCTTTTTCCAAAAAGGAGACGGTCAGCAGGGCGCGCGCCATCAGCGGTTCGAGCGCTTCGAGCGCGGCGGTGTCCATCTCCTGGCGCAGATAGATGGTCTGACCACTGGCGGCGGGATATTGCTGCGCGACTTCGGCATACGCGGCGTCTGACGGTTGAACCGGCACGTAAGCGGACTGGACCTGAGCCTGCTCTTCGCTATCGAGAAAGAGCAGCGCCCGCTGATAGGTTTCCGCGCGCAAGGCTGCCGGGGCGGGACTTTCCACGCCGCCCTGCTGAATGCCGATGGTCACGATTTTGGAGAGATAATCGGGCAGAGTCAGGTCGGCGTTGGCTTGCACAAACAATAAAAGAATGGCAAGCACAATGGACGGGGTGTAACGACGGATGTAGGGGAAGAGTCTGAGCATTTTACCTGTGTACCTGTTTACTTGTGTACCTGTTTGCCTGTTTCCCCCTCTCCCTCCAGCGCAGCGGAACGCTCGATGAGCAGTTGCAGGGCGGCTTGTACCTGGGCTTGTTCGGCGGGGGTCAGGCTGTTGGCCAGTTGGTCGAGCCAGTTCTGACGGGCTTGCATACTCTGTTCTGAAACGCGCATCCCGGCTTCGGTGAGCGTGATGAGTTTGTTGCGGCGGTCTTGCGGGTCTTCGGCGCGGGTCACCAGCCCCTGCTGGACGAGTTTATCGAGCAATTGGCTGGCGGCGGCGTTGGTCACGCCCATTTCTTCGCCCAAATCCGAGACGCCGCAGGCGCCTTTGTGCCGAATGCGGAACAGAGCGTTGAGTTGCGGCAGGGAGTAATTGTTTTCCTTGGCAAACCGCATGAAGTTGCGCATCGAAAAACGCATCGTCACGCGCAGCCATTCATGCAGAGTCTCTGCCAGGGGAGAAGACATAGTTCATCCTTTTTGATGATTAAGATTGATTAACTATAAAGGATGGTTTGGGGATTGTCAAGGGGCGTCGTACAATTCTTCATCCGTCCAACCGTTGGCAGCCTTGAGAAATTCCAGCGCTTGACGTTCTTCGTGCATACACGCTTGAATCTCCCGCAGATGTGAAAGCCTTCATGACGTTATAATACGGCCATGACTTGCATCTGCATCACCCCGCGCGCCCAAAGCGGCGGCGTGGCTTCTTTTCGGATGAAATTCGAAGAGGGTCTGCGTAAGCGCAGGATAGACGTGACCTATGACCCTCGCCAGGCGGCGGATGCCATCCTCGTTCTGGGCGGGACCCGTTCCCTGCTTCCGTTATGGAGGGCAAAACAGCGCGGCGTGCGCCTCGTCCAACGCTTGGACGGCATCAACTGGGTGCAGCGTGCGCGTTGGAGCGGACTGACTTATACCCTGCGCGCCGAATACGGCAATGTGCTGCTGGCTTTCATCCGAAAACACCTGGCAGAGCGGGTGATTTACCAGAGCCAGTTCATTCGCCGCTGGTGGGAGGCCTGGTATGGAGGCGTAGATGCGCCGGGGCAGGTCATCTGGAACGGCGTGGATTTGGAGACGTATGCGCCGCGGGGACAAAATTCTATTCCGCCCCAGCCGCCTTATCGCCTGCTGGTGGTAGAAGGCAGCCTGGCAGGCGGCCTGGATACCGGCTTGCGCGCCGCTTTTCAGTTGGCAGAGACCTTATCTGCTTCTATGCCTGTCGAACTGCTGGTAGCGGGAAAAGTGGATGAGCGCCTGGTTGGCAGGCTGACGAAGGGAGGCGGCTTCGCGCTCCGCCTCTTGGGTCTGCTCCCACGCGAGGACATCCCGGCTTCGATGCGTTCTGCACACTTGTTGTTTTCGGCTGAGATCAACCCGCCCTGTCCCAACTCCGTCATCGAGGCGCTGGCCTGCGGATTGCCTGTCATCGGCTTCGAGACCGGCGCGCTGCGTGAACTGGTCGGCGACCAGGCTGGGCGGCTGGTTGCGTATGGCGGGGACGAATGGAAACTGACCCCGCCGGATGTATCTGCACTGGTAGAGGCAGCCAAGGAGGTGTTGCAGGCGCAGGCGCAATTCCGCGCTGCGGCGCGCGCACGGGCCGAATCCGTTTTTGGGCTGGACAAGATGGTGGAGGCTTATTTGGAGGTATTGCTGTAGGACAACTCTTGAAGAGTTGTCCTACGAGGAGAAACGATGGACGAAGAGATCAAAACTTTCTTGCTGCGTCATTTACAGGCCATTCAGGAGAACGATACGGCGGGGTACTATGAAACGACCGCCCCTGATCTGACGCTGTACGAGTGGTGGGTCACGCCGCATCGCATCGAGGGTTTGCCCTTCCATAACTTCATGATGGAGGCCAACGCTGCGCGCGGCTCCGTCTTTGGCGCAGAAGACGGCGGGCAAAAGGCCAAGTCGCGTTTCGACCTGTCTAACCTGCACATCCAACGTTATGGCGACACAGCCATTGCCAGTTATACCCTGCTGGTCAGCACGGCCCTGCCCGAAGGCGTGCGGGTAGTCGCTCACAACGAGAGCCGTGTCATCGTCAAAATAGACGGCCGCTGGAAGGTCGTGCATTGTCATAAGTCGCCGGCCTGGCAGGCGCCGCATGTCAGTCATCAGTAATCAGTGAGCAGTCATCAGTGGTCAGTGGTCAGTGAGCAGTCATCAGTGGTCAGTGAGCAGTGAACAGTTATCCGTGAGCGGTGGGCAAGCGAAGGTGAGCGGTATGCCATTCTCTGGTCGTTTGGGGATTCAACAACGTGTGCTGCCGGAGTATCGCGCGCCGTTCTTCGACTTGCTGGCGGCATCTTGCATAGGCGGACTGTGGCTGTTTGCCGGTCAGCCGCGCCGCAAGGAAAGCATTGTCACAACCACCGACTTGCGCGTTGCTCGATATGCAGCCGCCTACAACCTTCACCTCCTCGACGGCGGCTTGTATCTGTGTTACCAGGTCGGCTTCTTGCATTGGCTTTCCGATTGGAATCCCGATGCGCTCATCGTGGAGGCCAACCCGCGCTATCTGTCCACGCCTGCCGCCGTCCGCTGGATGAAACAACGCGGGCGGGCCGTGCTTGGTTGGGGGCTGGGTGTCCCCTCCCCGCTGCGCCCCTCTCGCTTAGGAAGAGGGGTTGGGATGAGGGTATGGGGGGCTTTCCTGAGCCAATTCGACGGCCTCATCGCTTATAGCCGGCGCGGAGCAGATGAGTATGCTGCCCTGGGCTTCCCCCGCGAGAAGATTTTCGTAGCCTATAACGCGGTCTCGCCTGCGCCAAGGCATCGCGTCGAACGTTCAACGGTGAACGTTCCGCCACTGGTGCTGTTCGTGGGGCGGCTGCAAGCCCGCAAGCGGGTCGACTCTCTGCTGCGCGCTTGCGCTCGAATGCCCATTCCGCCGCGCCTGGTGATTGTAGGCGATGGGCCAGAGCGTCAGGGGTTGGAGGCGCTGGCCAGACAGGTCTATCCCCCGGCGCAATTCGTGGGCGCAAAGCATGGCGAGGAGTTGGCCGCTTATTTTGCGGCAGCAGACCTGTTCGTTTTGCCCGGCACTGGCGGCTTGGCCGTGCAGCAAGCCATGAGTTATGGTTTGCCGGTCATTGTAGCCAAAGGGGACGGCACGCAAGATGATTTGGTGCGCCCCGCTAACGGTTGGCAGATTGCGCCAGAGGATGAATCTGCGCTGGTGGATACGCTGCGCGAGGCGCTGTCGGATATGGGGCGTTTGCGGTCAATGGGTGCAGAGTCTTTTCGCATCGTTGCCCAGGAGATCAACGTGGAGAAAATGGTAGAAACTTTTATCATGGCTTTGCAAGCGGTCGTTCGATAGTTGGTATAATCGGGGCGATGTTCTCCCGTTTTCGGATTGCGCATTTCATCTTGCTCGTGAGCGTGGGGCTTTCGGCCTGCGCCTCGTTTGGTTGGACGCCGGCTACGCCTACGCCGCTGCCGCCGACCTTCACCCCCATCCCGCCGACGCCCACCCCGCCTCCGCTGGCGGCTACCGTCAACGGAGAGTGGATTACGCAGGCGGAGTTCGAGGCCGAGGTCGAGCGTTATCGCGCTGCCCAACAGGCGCAGGGACAGGAAGCCTCGCTCGAAGCGGCCTCTGCCGCCGTGTTGGACGACCTGGTAGCACAGGTCTTGCTGGCGCAGGCTGCCAGGGAGGGGGGCTTCGAGATAACGGAAGCAGACCTGAATTCCAGGCTGGAAGCGCTGGCCTCCCAAGCCGGGGGCGCGGAGGCGTTGTCGAAATGGCAGTCGGCTCACGGTTATACGGAAGAGTCGTTCCGTTCCGCTCTGAAACGCGCCGCCGAAGCCGCCTGGATGCGTGACAAAATCATTGCGGCTGTGCCAACGACCGCCGAGCAGGTTCACGCGCGGCAGATTCTGACCTATAATGAAGAAACGGCGCGCAAGGCGGCTGAGCAATTGGCCGGAGGTGCTTCGTTTGTAGAATTGGCAGCGTTGTACGATCCGGTGACCGGCGGCGATTTAGGCTGGTTTCCGCGCGGCTATCTGCTGGAGCCAAAACTAGAGGAGGTTGCTTTTGCGCTGCAAGCAGGCCAATATAGCGAGGTGATTGCCAGCGAGGTCGGTTTCCACATTCTGTATGTGGTCGAGCGCGATGCGCAGCGCCCGCTCTCGCCCGATGCGTACTCGATATTCCAGCAACGCGCATTACAGGCATGGCTGGAACAGGAGCGCGCCAAGGCGATCATCGTTCTGTCACCATAGTCCGATTGTGCGGCCATACGGAGATGTTCATGGACAGTTTCGACTTTCAAGATCAGAAACCCAAGCGTTCACAAGTCGCCCTGCCCCAACTGGGGATGTGGGACATTCTTTCCATCCTTGTCCTGCTCTTGACGTGCTGTTTGGTGGGCTATTTTGGGCTGGTGTTTGCCAATCCGTTGACTCCTTTGAACCCGCTGCGGCCTTATTATTTGTTGACGCCTTCGGCCACCCCAACACGCCTGCCCTTGCCGGCGACCTGGACGCCCACCCCTACGATCTATTTTTCGCCTACCGCTACGCTGCGGCCTAGCATCACGCCGCCGCCTACGTTCACTCCGCCACTGTTGACGCCCCCTACAAATACGCCTACTTCGACCGAAACGCCCTCCCTGACGCCCACCCCCAAAGCCCCCTTTTCGGCGGTAGCGGTCAATGCGCTTGCCAGTACGATTTATTATCCCGATGCAGGTTGTAATTGGTTTGGCGTGGCTGTGACCATTGACGACCAGAACAATAGCCCCCTGGTAGGTCAGCAGGTCAAGTTGATGGGCACCTTACAAGGCAAGACGCTCGATAAAGTGCTGCTGAGCGGCGTCAGCACTCAATACGGCCAATCGGGCGCCGAGTTCTTCTTGGGAACGACCCCGATTGCCTCTAACAAGACTCTGTTCGTTCAGGTGTTCGACCAGTCGGGCCTGGTACCGTTATCTGAAAAGGTGTATTTTTCCACCTATACGGATTGCGACAAGAATTTGATTTTGATACGCTTCAAAAAGAATCGTTAGCGTATCTTCTCGAAAAAAAGGGGGAAACGGGTGTTTCGAGCGCAATGCACCCTCCCAAAGGTCGAACAGGAAGCCAGCCCAACCTTTGGGAGGTTTCCTTCGTTGGTCCGCTTACACCTCTACCGTCCAATGCGCATATTGGGGGAGACGGGCGTGTACGACATCTTCGAACAATTCTCGCAGGCGCGCTGTAATGGGCCCCATAACACCCTGGCCTACCGGCCGATGATCTACTTTCGTCACGGCTACGATCTGCGCCGCCGAGCCGGTCATGAACAGTTCATCTGCGATGAAAAGTTCCGTGCGGTCAATGGAGCGCTCTTGCACTGCCAGGCCGAACTCATTTTGCAACAGTTCTATCGCTGAGCGGCGCGTAATGCCCTCCAGGATGTTATCTGTTACCGGTGGGGTGATCACGCTTCCATCGCGTACCATGAAGACGTTCATGGCGCTGCCTTCTGAGACGTGACCATTGTGATCCAAAACCAGGGCTTCGTCGAAGCCGGCGTGCATGGCGTCCGTTTTGATGAGCGCCGAGTTGGCATACGCCCCGCTGACCTTGCCGCGCGCCGGGATGACGTTGTCATCAATGCGCCGCCAGGAAGAGACGGTCACATGAACATGGGTGGCATTTTTGAGATATTGCTGAAAGGGCATGGAGAAAATGGTCAACTCGTCCCGCAGGTCGTGTAAGCGTACGCCGATACCCAGGTCGGCTTTGTATATCAGCGGACGGATGTAAATATCTTCTTGCCAGCCTTCCTTACGTACCAGGTCAAGAGTCAACTGAATTAAGGCCTGCTCGTCATAGGGAATGTGCATGTGCATCATGCGTCCCGAACGGAGCAAGCGGCGATAGTGATCGTAGGGACGAAAAATGAAGAGTTTCTTTTTCTCTTCATTCCAGTAAGCGCGGATACCGCCAAATACAGCGGTACCGTAGTTGAAGGCGTGAGTCGCAACGCTGATGTTTGCTTGCTCGAACGGGACAATCCGACCTTCGAAAAAGACGAACTTGGGAAGAACCACCAGACACCTCCTGTGTAGATGGGAACTCGAGACAGTATGATTATAACCCGCGCTGCTTCGTTCTGTGCTTAGTCTTTTCCCTGTTTACGCGCTTTGTTCTCGCCCGCCCGCGCCCTGCTGCCGTGAACGGCGGGGCTATTCCTGCAAGGTTGGGCGTGGCATCCGCTTATGCGCTCCAAATCCGCTGGTTACTGTGATGGGTTGCGCGGCCTTACTCGAAATGAGCATTCAAGAGCAGTATAATCGGGACATGCGCTTTTCGACCCTGTTCTTCGATTTAGATGACACGCTCTACCCGGCCTCCAGCGGGCTATGGGACGCCATCAAGGAGCGTATGAATTTGTACATGCGTGAACAATTGGGTCTCCCAATGGCCGACATCCCGCGCTTACGCGAGCAATATTTCCGCCAATATGGCACCACCCTGCGCGGCTTGCAGGCGCATCACGGCGTAGACACGCAACACTTCCTGGCCTTCGTTCACGACTTGCCGCTGGGAGAGTACTTGACGCCCAATCCGCTGGCGCGTGAGGTGATTGCCTCCCTTCCCGTCCATAAGTGGATCTTCACCAATGCCGATGTTCCCCATGCACGCCGCGTGCTGGCTGTGCTTGGTCTGGAAGATTGTTTCGAGGGCATTGTAGATGTCAACGCAGTGGCGCCTTATTGCAAGCCTATGCCCCAATCTTTCGATATTGCGCTGCAAATGGCCGGCGAAAGGGATGCGCGCCGCTGCGCCATGATAGACGACCTGCCACGCACTACTAGGGCGGCGCGCGAAGCAGGTTTATTTGGCATCCTATACGGGCAAACCCGGCCACACCCCGATGCCGATGCTGTGCTGGACGACTGGCGCAGCCTGCCTGCCCTGCTGGAAAGCGCCTCAAGGGATGCCTCGAGAGGGAGCCTGTATGAATAAAGAAAATATCTATCTCGTCCTTCTACTGGTGGTGGGCATCGTTGTGTTGTCTAACCTGGCTATGTTTGCCCTGGTACGCGGTTCGCGCCACATGCCCTTCGATTGGTTCAAGCGCGGCGATACGTTCACGCAATCGTTCAAGGGAGAAAATTCGTCCTTGAATGAACTGCGCCAGCGCGTGCAAGGTCTGGCGCGGGAGGAGCAAGCCAAGGCAGGACAGGATGAATGATGCGGCCGCTTGCTGCTAACGAAACGCTAATGCCTCTCCTATTCTTTTTTGACAAGGCATTCATTCTATCTTAAGCCGATTGTGGTATCTTCTGAACAAGAAGGGGGGTGTTTTCGGCCTGTGTGGAGCGCCGTGAACACCCTACTTCCCAATTTATCGAGATGATATAGTAGTACCACTCAACCTTTGCATCGTTCGCGCAAACTTGGGTTCCCACCGCAATTGCTTGTCTCCTAGAGACCCACCCGGCCTGTCCCCTGGGCAAGCGCCAGGGCAGGCTAGCGGGTGTCCAGGAGACAAAATGTGGCGAAACGCCAGTTTGGTTGCGGCCCTGGCCTGACGCCAGGACAGGCTGGAGGCCGCGCTATGAATGTGGTACGTTAGTTCAAGATAATGGAGAACAAGCGAATGAATATGAATAAATGGGTACGCGCCTCTTTGATTGGTCTGCTAGCCTTTGTGATGTTGCTCGGAGCGTTTTCGGGCGGCTTTCTAGCAGGTCATTTCTTCCCTTTCGGACGCACCATAGAACAGACTGCTGTGCCGGAGTTGCCTGTCCCGCCTACGGTAACGACTGAGCAGCAATCCACCACGCCAGAGGACCTGCAAACACTGTTCACGCCTTTTTGGGAGGCGTGGACGATTGTCCATGAAGATTATGTCGAACAGCCAGTGGACGACGTACTCCTGATGCAGGGTGCTATCCGCGGCATGATGGAAGCGTTGGGCGATGAACATAGTTCTTACATGGACCCACAAACCTATGCAGACGCCAACGCCGGTTTGGCGGGCGAATACGAAGGAATTGGCGCATGGGTAGATACCACCACCGACTATCTGACCATTATCAGTCCGATGCCTGGTTCCCCGGCCGAGAAGGCTGGTTTGCAAGCCGGCGATAAGATCATCGCCATAGACGGCGAAGATATGACCAACATTGACGCGGAACTGGCCCGCCAGCGGGTGTTAGGTCCGGCGGGGACGACGGTCAAGTTAACGATATTGAGAGAAGGGGAGCCAGAGCCGCTCGAATTTTCCATCGTGCGCGAGAAAATCATCATGAAGAGCGCCAGCGGCAAGATGTTGGAAGGCGACATTGCATATATCCAGATCACGACTTTTGGCGACAAGACCACGCCAGAGTTGCGCGCCGCGTTGAAAGAGGTGATGGCGCAAAACCCCAAAGGCTTGATACTGGATTTGCGCAACAACGGCGGCGGCTACCTGCAAACTTCGGTAGAGGTGGCCTCAGAATTCATAAGCAAAGGGGTCATCCTGTACGAGCAATATGGAAATGGACAGCGTATTAGCTATGATGCGCAGCCAGGCGGGCTGGCTACCGATATTCCGTTGGTCGTGCTGATAAACGAAGGCACCGCCTCGGCCTCGGAGATCGTTGCCGGCGCCATTCAGGACTACGGGCGCGGCAAATTGGTCGGCGTGACTTCATATGGAAAAGGCTCGGTACAGAACTGGGTGCCGCTTTCGAATGACCAGGGCGCGGTGCGCGTCACCATTGCCAAGTGGCTGACGCCCAAAGAACGCACCATTCATCAGCAAGGCCTGACGCCCGATGTGGAGGTCGAGTTGAGCGAGGCCGACCGTTTGGCCGGAAAGGACCCGCAGTTAGACAAAGCCATCCAAGTGCTGCTCGAAACCATTGCGGCCGGCATTCCGTAGAATCTCTTGAGTTTGGGTAGACGAAACGTCTGCGCTATACATTCGTACTCGTGAGGTGAAATATGTTTTATTACAATCCCACTTACTTGCTTTTCATGGCGCCAGCCTTCTTGTTGATGCTGTTGACTTCCTGGTATGTGAAGGCGGCATACAGCAAATGGAGCCGCGTGCCATCCCGCAGCCGTATAACGGGAGCAGAGGCAGCCCAACGCCTGATCTCCAGAGGCGGACTATACGGGGTGACCATCGAGCGGATAGGCGGCCAACTTTCGGATCATTACGACCCGCGCTCTAGAACACTGCGGCTTTCGCAGGGCGTAGCCGATAGTCCCTCGGTGGCGGCGGTGGCGGTAGCCGCGCATGAACTGGGTCACGCCATGCAAGATGCAGAAGAGTACTTACCCCTGCGTTTTCGTTCTGCGCTGGTGCCGGCTGTCAATATCGGTTCCTGGCTGGGCTGGCTGCTCATCATGATTGGCTTGTTCCTGAATTGGGTCAATATCGCATGGCTGGGCGTGCTGGTCTTCTCGGCGGGCGCGTTGTTTGCGCTGGCTACTCTGCCGGTGGAATTCAACGCCTCGGCGCGCGCCAAACGCTTGCTGGCAGAGACCGGTATCATCCAAACGGAGGAAGAGCGGCGCGGTGTGAACAACGTCTTGAACGCGGCTGCGCTGACCTATGTGGCCTCGCTTGTGACGGCCCTCTTACAATTGTTGTATTACGCCAGCCTGGTGGGTGGGCTGGGCCGTCGCCGGGACTAAGCGGCGGCTTGTTCATTCGCCTCCTGCATAGCAGGAGGCGTTCTTTTTCTCCTGTTATAATGCTGGTCATGCAAAAATTCATCGTTGTATTCATCTTGTTCCTGGGGGTAGTGATGGTCATGTTGAGTATGGGGCAATTGGAACAAACGCTGAAAACGCTACGGCATGGCGACCTGCGGTATCTGTTCTTGGCAATGGCGCTCCAGGTGGGCTGGTTTGGGGTGGTTGGCCTCACCTACCGTTCCATCTACAAATTGCTTGGGATGGAGGCCTCTCTGTTGGACTTGACGTTGCTTGCGGCGGCGGCCAACTTCGTCAATATCGTCATGCCCATTGCTGGCGTGGGCGGCATGGCCATATTTGTCAACGCCGCGCGGAAGAAAGGACAGGCTTCAGGAAAGGTGACGCTGGCGGCAGCCCTGTTCCTGCTGTTCGACCAGGCGGCTTTCCTGGCTGTGCTGGCGCTTGGGATGGTCGTGCTGATTCGCCGCAACGATCTGAGCGCTGGCGAAGTCACGGCTGCGCTCATTTTTCTGGGAATCGCCTCACTATTGGCAACAACGTTGTACTTAGGGACACGTTCCGTAGAGGCCATGGGACGTTTTCTGGCGCGCATGGCGCGCTTGGTCAACTTGACTTTGCGCCCCTTCCTGCACCGCGATTACCTGCGCGAAGAACGGGCGCACGAATTTGCGCGCGAGATGGCCGAAGGCCTGATGGCACTGCCTGCCAGACCGCGTGGCTTACTTTTGCCGCTCTTCCTGGCGTTCGTGAACAAAGGCTTGCTGATTTGTATCCTCTGGATGGCTTTTTTGTCTTTTGGCGTTCCCTATTCGGTGGGTACGATCATTGGGGGATTTGCAATTGGCTACTTGTTTGTCATTGTCTCACCCACCCCCTCTGGCATTGGCGTCATGGAAGGGGCTATGGCGCTTGGACTGAAGTCCCTGCGTGTGGCCTGGCACGCTGCCGTCATCATCACCCTAACCTATCGTGCGCTCACCTTTTGGATGCCTCTGGCAGCCGGAGGGCTGGCTTTTCGTTATCTACACTTGGGGAATTCCAACGAAAAATCGTAACGCGGGATGTCCCCCGCAACCTAAGGCGGCTTGAATGCCGCGCTACAAGATATCCTACCCCACCACGATATTATCAATCAAGCGCGTCTTACCGATAAAGACAGCCATCGAGAGCAAAGCCTTGCCGCTGACGATTTCGAGTTCTTGCAGGGTCTCGACATCGGCGCAAGAGACATATTGCACTTGGGCGCGCGGTTCCCCGCTCAGCACATCTAACATCGCCTGGCGCAGACGGTTAGCCTGACGTTCCCCGCCTGCATAGGCCGTCTGAGCAGCGCTCAAGGCGCGGAATAGAACCGTTGCCGCCTGGCGTTCCTCCTGGCTCAAGTAAGCATTGCGGCTAGACATGGCCAGTCCATCTGGCTCACGCACAGTAGGGCAGACGACAATCTCGATGGGAAAGTTCAAATCCAGCGTCATGCGGCGGATGACAGCCGCCTGCTGGGCATCCTTTTGCCCAAAATAGGCCCTGGCAGGCTGAACGCTATTGAACAACTTGGCGACAATAGTGGTCACGCCGCGGAAATGACCGGGCCGCTGCGCCCCTTCGAGCGGTTCCGTCAACGCCTCTACCTGGACCCAGGTCTGGTAGCCGCCAGGATACATGATCTCGGCTGTGGGCGTCCACACCAGGTCCACGCCCAACGGCGCTAGCAAGCGCAGGTCGCGCTCCAGGTCGCGCGGATAACGAGAGAGGTCCTCTGTTGGCCCAAATTGAGTTGGGTTGACAAAGATGCTGACAACCACACTGGCACATTCCTGCGCAGCGCGGCGCACCAGCGACAAATGGCCCTCGTGCAAGTAGCCCATCGTAGGCACAAATCCAACCGGCTGCTCCAACGAGGAGCGCGCAGAGCGCAAATCTTCCAGAGAAGCAACAACCCGCATATCGAGGTTCACAGCATGGCCTCCTGCCAAACCAAATAGGGCCGCTTGCCGGGCTTCGTCCTGCCGGCCCAGGCGTTTCATTCGCGACCAAGACGAAGCACAACTGCATGTATTCTAATGGATTTTCGCCCGGAGTGCAAAATCTCATGAAGTTTAGCCACTATCAGCCGTCGTGCCACCGGCCTTTGGCCGGTGCGGCCAGGCAGAGCCTGGTGATACAGAGCCTGGGGATACGCTGTGTGCATCCTGCGTGCCACCGACCTTTGGTCGGTGTGGCCAGGCAGAGCCTGGGGATACAGAGCCTGGGGATACGCCGTGTGCATCCTACGTGCCACCGACCTTTGGTCGGTGTGGCCAGGCAGAGCCTGGGGATACAGAGCCTGGGGATACGCTGTGTGCATCCTGTGTGCCACCGACCTTTGGTCGGTTCGACCAGGCAGAGCCTGGTGATACAGAGCCTGGTGATACAGAGCCTGGGGATACGCTGTGTGCATCCTGCGTGCCACCGACCTTTGGCCGGTGCGGCCAGGCAGAGCCTGGGGATACAGAGCCTGGGGATATGCTGTGTGCATCCTGTGTGCCACCGACCTTTGGTCGGTTCGACCAGGCAGAGCCTGGTGATACAGAGCCTGGGGATACAGAGCCTGGGGATACGACTTGCGGGAGCCGCAAGGAAGGTTACCGAATTATTTTGTTAACCTCCATCAGATTTTGCACGAAAGTTTGGAGACTTTCGACTCTCTTTCGACAACTTTCAAATAGGACTTGACAAGGAAGATTTTTAGTCGTAAAATTAGAACAGACGTTCTAATACCCACAAGATTACAGGATGCCTTCCATGCCCAACCCTTTGCGCAATTTCTCTTTGGCCCTCGAAGCATTGACCGAACTCCAGCCTGAGCGTAAGGTGGCGCAGACCCTTCCACTGGCAAGCGCGCCCTCGCTGGCCAATTCGCTGGCAGAGCTCGGTCCTTTGCCGCGCGAGGCCCTGTTGCTGGGTTTGGCGTCAGATGGCCTGCCTGTGCTGCTCAACTTGCATGACCCCCATGTGGGTCCGCTTCTTGTGGTGGCCGACCCTGGCGCGGGAAAGACCGCCTTGTTGCAACTGATTGCCTGCGCCGCAGCCGAGATGCACACTCCCAGCGAGGTGCAGTTTGGCGTCATCACGAATTATCCCGACGAATGGGACGATTTGGCCGGCCTGAAGCATTGCGTAGGCGTCTTTCCCTTCTCCCATGACGCGGCCGTAGATTTCTTGCATTCACTCTCCGGCTGGGCACACGCCAACAAAGGCGGCGAGCAGTCTATCCTGTTGCTATTAGATGACCTGGAAAGCATGGAGCAAGTAACGTTCGAGGCCCGCCAGACCCTGCGCTGGCTGTTGTTGCGCGGACCGGCGCGAAAGGCATGGCCGATCGTCACCCTCAACGCCGAGAGGGTCGGGCAAGTCGAGGCCTGGCAAGAAGCGTTCCGCACGCGCATCTTTGGGCAAGTCAAAGACAGCCGTCTGGCCGAACAGTTGGCGGGCGCTCCAGCGTTCACCTTGCGCACCTTGCAGGCCGGGCTGCAATTTGCCCTGCGCGAAGGCGATGGCTGGCTGAAATTTTGGATTCCAGAAATCGGTTGGAAAGAGGTGAACGATGAATAGCGGTATGCTATGGTTCGACAATGACCCCAAGACGGCGCTGACCGCCAAGATTGCGCGGGCGGCAGAGTATTACCGCCAGAAGTATGGCCGTCAACCCAATGTGTGCCTCATCCATCCTAGCATGATGGAAAACGATTCGCCTGCAAAATCAGCCCCGGGCGTAGCCGAAGTGATGGTACGCCCCTACCGCCCAGTGCTACCGGGGCATCTGTGGATTGGGGTGGAGGAAAAGAATTAGCCGCCCAGGGCTACAGCCATCGCAATCGCATAACGCCGGCTGTGGCTGATACTCACCGACCAATTCGTCAGGCCTAATTCCTGCGCCTTTTGCGCAGCAGCACCGTGCAAATATAATTTTGGCGCTTTCTTTTCATCGGCCAAAATCTCGATTTCTTTCCACCCTACCTCCCCCATCCCGCAGCCTAAAGCCTTCGAGACGGCCTCTTTCGCGGCAAAGCGTCCAGCCAGCGACTCGGTGCGCCCGCCAGCCAGGGCTATCTCGGCCGGCGTATAGACCCGCTCGAGGAAACGCTCTCCATGCCGCGTAAGCACGTCGCGAATGCGCTGGATTTCGAGCAGGTCTATGCCGGTGTGGAGGTTCATCACTCTCCCGGCCCTGCCGTAGAGACAGCCAGCCGCGCCGGGTCAATGAACTTGCGCGCCGTCTCGCGCACCTCGTCCACTGTCACCGCACGCACCAAATCAGGATATTGGCGATAATAATCCAGCCCCAGGTCGTAGCGTTCGATGTTGAGCAGCGCGCTGGCTACGCCAGAATTCGACTCCAACGAGAGCGGCAAGAGGCCGATGAAATTTTCCTGGCTGTCGGACAGTTCCTCGGCCGTAACGCCCTCGTCCACGAAGCGCTTCAACTCCTGCACGATCAACTCTGCAGCGCGGTCCACATTGGAGGGGTTGACGCCGGCGCTTACGTACCACGATCCAGGACCAACCCCTGCGCTCAAACTAGAATAGGCGTAATAGGCCAGCCCGGCCTGCTCGCGCACCACGTCGCCAATCCGTCCCATCAGCCCAAACTGGCCGAGGATATTGTTCCCCAGCGCGGCAGACAGGTACTCAGCGTCGCGGCGCTTGGGGCCGTTCGTCCCAATGACGATGTCGGACTGGGACTTTTCGGCGATGAGGTGATGACGGCGGACAGTCTCTGCCAGCCGGCGAGGCTCAGGCACCAACGGCGCGTCGGGCTGGACCTGGTTCTGCCAGCCGCCCAAGACGCTTTCTACCTGGCTGACGGCTTTTTGCGGCTCCACCGCGCCCACGATAGCAATGACCATCCCTTTGGGGCCGTAATAGCGGCGGTGGAATTCGACCAGGTCGTCGCGCGTGATGGCCTGGATGGTTTCGGGCCAGCCTTCTTCCACACGGCTGTAAGGATGCCCCTCGAACAGGATTTCGTCAAATTTGATGGAGGCCATCTCGGCGGTATCCTGGGCGCGGATGGCCAGGCCGGTCAACAGTTGGGCGCGTAGTTTCTCCACCTGATCGGCGGGAAAGGCCGGCTGAATCAGGGTCTCGGTCATGATTTCGAGCAGGAGCGGCAGGTCTTCTGCCAGGGAACGCCCGCTAAAAGAGGTGTTGTGCGTGCCAGCGTTATAGCCATAACTGGCGCCAACCGATTCGAGGGCATCGTACACCTGTTGAAAGGTGCGCTTGTGCGTGCCGCGCATCAAAGCCGCAGAGGTGAAGTCGGCCAGGCCAAGTTTTTCATCTGGGTCGAACAAACCGCCAGCCGGCAAGTAGCCATTGATCACCACCGAGGGACTGTTGAAATTGGCGCGCGCCAGAACAACGATGCCATTCGCCAAGACGCGGCGGTAAATATCGTCGGCGCCTGGCAGCGAATTTCGAGCAGAGGGAGCAGCGGTGTGGGTGGACATTTTTTTACCTTCCTCCGGTTGGACGATAGATACCCACTACACGCGCCTTGGGCTGGAAATATTGCTGCGCTACGCGCTGAACATCGGCGGGCGTGACGGCTGTCAGTTTGTCGAGATAGGTCAAGAACCATTGATAGTCGGCAAACATGTTGGCGTATCCGAGCCAAAAGCCCTGATTGGTGATGCTTTCGCTGCCATAGGCAAAGAGCGCGCGCGCCTGTTTGATGGCACGGGCTACTTCTTCTTCGCTTACTTTTTCGTTTTGGATGCGTTCGATTTCAGCGTCGAGCGCAGCAAGGGCCTCTTCCGGCTTGTGGCGGGGGTGAATGGTGAGGGTAATGGAGTAGAGGAACGGATCAATGGTAGCCTGGGCCGAACCGTGCGCGCTGACGGCCAATTCCGTTTCGACCAAGGCGCGGTACAGGCGGGAGGTCTTGTTGGAAATGCCTCCGCCGAACATATTGAGGTTGCTGGGGCCGGCCAGCAGGCTGTCTAGCACGCTCAAGGGGAAGAAATCGGGGTGCGAAGCGGCCGGGAAACGGTAGCAGATTTGGGCGTAGGTGGTTTCGCCCGGCCCCTCAACGGCCAGTCGAATCTCGCCGCGTGGATCTGGCTCGGGTCGGGCCAATCGGCTGGGGGGCGGGGCGGCCGGGATGTCCCCAAAATAAGCCTCGATGCGCGCCAACATAGATTTCGTGTCGAAATCGCCGGCTACGGCCATGACGGCGTTGTTGGGGGCGTAGTAAGTCTTATAGTGCTGGTAGAGGTCGTCGCGCGTCATGCTGCGCAAATCGGCCAGGTCGCCAATGACCTCGTGATGATAGGGGTGAACGCGAAAGGCCGCGCTTTGTACCGCTTCACCCAGCAGGAAGAGCGGTTCATTCTCGTTGCCCTCACGCTCCGAGATGACGACCGTGCGTTCGGAGGCTACTTCTTCGGGGTCGAAGGCACTGTTGACCATGCGGTCGGCTTCGAGGCGCAGGGCAAGTTCGATTTTGTCGGCCGGCATGGTTTCGAAGTACGTGGTCCAATCAATGTAGGTAAAGGCATTCCACACACCGCCCTCGCGCGAAATGGCTTTGTCTAGCACGCTGGCCGGGAACTGGGGTGTGCCTTTGAATTGCATGTGTTCCACCCAATGAGAGATGCCGGTGTGGCCGGTGGGTTCGTCTCGTGAGCCAACGCGATACCACAGCCAGGAAGAAATCAACGGAGCGGTATGGATTTCTTTGAGGAAAATTTGCAAACCATTGGAAAGGGTCGTTTGGGTAAAAGAGTCGCTCATGGAGCTCCTGATGGGGTGAAGGGTGTCATCCTTACCTGCAAACCAGGTTGTTGTTCAGGTCGAGCGCATTGGGTTCGAGCAGGCAGTAGATGGGTTTGATGGTGTCTTGCAGACCCTGGAAGTGGGTGCTGAGTTCTGTGGAGGCGATGGGAATGTCTACAAGCAATTGTTGGTTGATGTCTACAGTGGTCTGCACCGGGATTTGCAGGTCGAGGTGGACTGGCAAACGGGTGCCTTGTTGCAACACGATATTGGCAGGGCCATTGATGTTGATGATGCCGGCATTGATGTTGACGTTGGCCTGGATGGGGACATCGGTGGTGAGGACGACCTCTGTATCGGTAGAATAGCCGAGGACGAAATTCACCGGCACGTCTGTCAAGACGACCGGAATGGTGGTGACGATGTGGGCGTTTTTCATCTTATCGAAATTGTCGTACAGCCCGCCCACGATGCCGGCAGTAGCGTCGCCGGCGGTCAGTCCTATTTTGCCCAACATTTGTACCATAATGAGCAGGATGGCAATCAATACGGCATTCGTAATCAAAGAAAGGATGCCGGTCACGGTCCAAAAGGCGGGGCCGATTTTCAATTTTCTGGTTGCCGAAGAAGCGCCGGCGACCCTGGTGGCCGCTTGCGCTGGCGCTGGAGAAGACGAGGAGGCCAAAGGCAAGGAGGAAAGCAATTCGTCTGTCGCCTGGCTACTTGGGGGAGGGCTTGGACTTCGGCTTGCCGGCCTGGCTTGAGGCGGAGGCGATTGAGGCGCTTCGTTCTCTTGGTCCGTCAGAATGATGCGTAACCGTTTGACAGGATCAGGGGTCGGATCGTCGGTCATGGGGCCTCCTGTGAGAAAGCGCCTTGGGGTGGGCGGGACGCCGAGGCAACCTATTTTTGTCGGCGCTCGACGCCTAAGGCGCAACAGAGCGGATTTCGTTTTCCAGCGTATCGGCCTGCTCTTCCAGTTCGACCAGTTTGGACAGCATCTTCTCGCCCAGAGACTTGTCTTCCAGGGCATTCAGGTTGATGCGGACGTTGCTGGCAGCGGCAGTCAACGCGGCGCGCGCCATGGCAAAACCGGACAGCGAGTCGCTCAGGGCGTTGGCGTTGCCCTTGTGGGCGCACGTCAGGGCCAGGCGCATCACTTCGACAGCATATTCGGCTACATGCAGGGGAATGTGGGCGGCGTTTAAGGTGGCGTTGGTGACAGCCGCATCGCGGGCAATACGCTGCTCTTCAGTGTCTTTGGGTAGTCTGATGGCGCCCATCAGGGCTTCGAACGCGGCGGCGTCATCTTCTACAGCCTGGGTCAGGTCTTTGCGCAGGCTCTCGGCGCGGACGCGCACGGCCTGAAATTCGGCTTCGACTGCCGCGTATTTCTTTTTGCCAATGGTCAGCCCAGCCACCATGGATACCAGCGCCGCACCCATCGCACCCGCGTAGGCGCCGGCCGAACCGCCGCCGGGCGCAGGTGTGGGAGCGGCCAGTTCCTCGATGAACGAAGGACAACGATCGGCCGAGGACGAAGCCTCTGTCTCCCCACTTCGAGAGGTTTCCTGGCCCTCTGCGAAGGGTGAAAGGGAATAGAGTCTCGATTCGAGAATCTGGCCTTGGTCGAAGCCGTCCAGTTGGGTGTACCATACTGCCGCATCTATCAACGCATCTTGCGGCACCAGGCCGACGAGTTCGCTGTGATGGATGGCTGCGCCGTAACGCGCTGCTTCGCGCCGGATGGTCTCGATGACACGATGCAGGGGCGTCTCGTGATAATTAGTCAAGTTCATAGAAACCTGAGCGCGGCCTTCTACGAGCAGACCCAGCGCCTTGAGGTAACGATAGCCTCCGGTCGCGTGACGGATGGCGCGGGCAATCTTTTTGGCAATCTCTACATCGTCGGTGGTCAAGTAAACGTTGAAGGCTATCAAGGGATTACGCGCGCCAATGACAGTGGCGCCAGCCTTGGGTAATTTACTGGGACCGAAGTCAGGCTGGCGTTCGGGATGGGTCTCAATTTCAGCCTTCAGGCCCTCATATTGACCTTTGCGGATGTTTTCGAGGTTGACTCGTTCAGGGCGGGTGGCCGCCGCCTCATACAAGTAGACCGGAATGCCCAATTCGCTGCCAACGCGCTGGCCTACCCTTCTTGCCAGGGCCACGCACTCTTCCATTGTGACACCGCTCAAAGGCACGAAGGGGCAAACGTCGGTAGCGCCGATGCGTGGATGAGCGCCCCTGTGCTGCTCCATATCAATCCATTCGGCAGCGGTCTGGATGGCGCGAAAAGCGGCTTCCTCTACTGCTGCGGGTGGGCCGGCAAAGGTGAGAACGGTGCGGTTATGATCGAGGTCAGAGGAACGGTCGAGCAGACGCGCGCCTTGGACCGCGGTGATGGCGGCGACGATCCGATCTATCACTTCTGACCGACGCCCTTCAGAAAAGTTGGGGATACATTCTATGAGTTGATTCATGGGAGTTTGGGTCTGCGCTTTTTGAGGACAATTATAAACGCAGAGGGCAGATTATTCTAAACATTTTCCCCCATGACTGCCTTTCTCGCCCCCAGCCTCTCTCCCAATTAGGTAAGATGCCGTCAAATGTATTTCATTACGGCAACTTCACTCCTTGAACAGCCCTGTCAATGGCCGTCATTGCCAGTTCAATGCGCCCGCCGTTCGATAATGGAAAGACAGGATCTCCAAATCCCCTACGTCAATGACACCATCCGCATTCAAATCTGCCGCTTCGAGAAGGTTGGTATTGTAGTTCATCGCAATGCTCATGGCGTCGAATTGATCAATGACATTGTTCCCATCTATATCTCCAGCAATCAGACTGATGGGCATTTTTATGCTGGTCTCTCCCTCGATCAGCACGGCTTCTCCCTGGGCGCTCAAGA